>CAYRHU010000042.1:14647-30173 GCA_964424155.1 uncultured Chitinophaga sp. | reverse complement strand
GAGATCATCACCTGGCTGAACTCCGATGATACTTATCTCCCGGGAGCCGTTCGTGCCGGAGTGGAATACCTGGTGGCCCACCCGGAAACGGGTATCGTATTTGCCGATTCCATTTTTACCAAAGCCGATGGCACACCCCTGGAAAGAACAAGACCCTTACCGCCCTTTGATTATTATCGTTTCGTAACCAACTGTGAGAATCCTATACCACAACCTTCCTCCTTTATACGGCGCAGTGTCATGGAAAAAGCGGGTGAACTGGATCCTTCCTACTATTACTTTATGGACTGGGATTTCTGGCTACGGGCCGGGCTATTCTGTAAGATCGAGTATATACCGGAGCTCTGGTCCACTTATCGGCTTCACGCCGAATCAAAGACCGTGGCACAGGCCAAAAAAGCAGCCCCAGAATTAGCATATATGTATAATAAATATTTTTCAAGGGATGATATCCCAGCGGACATATTGGCTAAGAAGAAAAAAGCGATGATGAATATGTATTTTACAAGCGGAGGTTATTATTTGGCTGGATTGGAGGATAAAAAAGCAGGATTAATGGCGTCGAAGGCTTTCCAAGTAAATCCATTTGGTATTTTTTCATTTAGATCGATTCATAAATATTTATTTTGTAAATATGGTAATAGTTCAATTTATAAAAAGATGCAGAAATATTTTAAAAAATGGGTGTAAAGCATAACTAATACTTTTATGTTTAATAAGAGATTCATTAAAGAGAATAAAGAATCAGATATTGCAATTATTGAATTACGAAGATGTTTTATTATTAAGTGGCATGTAGCAAGGAGATTTTTTTGGTTAGTAAAGGAGTCGGTTTTTAAGAAACAATCAGTATGGCCTAGGATTAAGCTTGAAGCATTATCATTTATGTCATTGTTCAAAAATCGATTAACTATCATAAAAGGAGATAATTTATATTTTGTGTGTAATTTCTGGTCCAGTGGATATTATCACTTTGTAACTGAAGTGTGGAGGAAGCTATTAATATTTAATGATGAACTCGTTAATGGAACAGTTTTAATTTCTTCTTCCTCGCCGAAGTTTATTAAAGAATCGCTTGATTTATTTGGTATAAAAAGCGTTAGAGTATTTGATGGAAACTGCTTTGTAAATAAGATTAAGATAATATCAAATCCTATAATAAGATCCCCAAATAATGGGGAAATTCAAGCAATTAGAGAATTTGTTTTTTCGAAATTCAAAATCGTTGAGGGAGAATCCATTGAAAAAATTTATATCAGCCGTAAAAAAGCTAGGGCTAGGAAAGTAGCAAACGAAGTAGAAATAAAAAAGATTTTATTGGAGTTGGGCTTTTATTATGTAGAATTGGAAGATATGCCTTTAGAAAAGCAAATAAACCTTTTTAGGCAATGTCGACAATTAGTTTCTATTCATGGAGCCGGACTTGTTAATTCAATTTTCATGCCAATCAAAAGTCAAGTTATAGAGTTATATCCAAAATCAAATTCTCCTATCAGCGAATGTTATCTAACCTTGAGTAAACTTATTGGGATTGAACATCGTTTCTTTTTTTGCGAAAGGGCTGACAAGAATAAAGGTGAGGATTTGTATAAGGATGATATTGTTGTCGATCCTAAATTATTGCGAAGTTATTTAAGGTCAATTGAATTAGCCCCATCTAAATAATGTATTTTACGTAATGAAAATTAAGATTGCTACTTCTCAGTGTGAATGACAAAATTCAAATATCTCTAGTTGTACCTATACTTAATGAAGAAAAGACTCTGAGAGGATTATTTAATTCTCTAGATTCTCAAACAAGACCACCGGATGAAATTATATTTGTAGATGCTGGTTCCGTAGATAATACTATTAAAATTGTACGATCAAGAAAAATAGAAAATGGAAAAATAAAACTAATACAAGCTGTTAAAGCAATGCCAGGTGAGGGAAGAAATATTGGAACAAAAAATGCAAAGTATGAATGGATTGCTTATACTGATGCGGGCATCATTCTTGATAAAAATTGGTTATATTATTTGGAACAAAGTGCATTAAAAAATAAAAATGTTGCTATTGTTTATGGTAATTATTCACCTATAGTAGATACATTTTTTGAAAAATGTGCAGCGATTGCCTATGTCGCTCCTCTTTACCCAGGACAGATTCGTGGCAAGTTTATTGCTTCCTCATTAATCCGGAAATCGACATTTGAGAAAGTCGGCGGCTTCCCGGACTGGCGGGCGGCAGAGGACCTTTATTTTATGGAGAAAGCAGATAAAATTGCAAATGTGATTGAAGCACCTGATGCAAAAGTTTCTTGGGAATTGCGACCTGATTTTAGTTCTACATATAGAAGATTCGAACTCTACTCGACTTACAACGTCTGGGCCGGCCGCCAGGCACTCTGGCATCATGCCGTGCTGCGGCAGTACCTGCTGATGCTCGCGTTTTGCATTTTGGGTTTTGTGCATAGCGGGTGGTGGTTCCTCGCCGTCCCCGCCTGGATACTGGCCCGGTCGTTAAAAAGGATTTTTCAGCATCGTTTTGAATTTGGATGGGGCGTTTTATTCAACCCCCTGGTGATCCTGTACGTGTCTCTTATTTCCCTGGTTATTGACGCGGCGACATTTACCGGGTGGATAAAGGCAAGGATGCGCCCCAACCCGCTCCGCCGGTCATAGGAAGCCGGACCGGTCCGCAGCCAATCAGGAAATGATGAGCTGGTGTGGGCTGTATTTTACTTCAGGATTCTAATCAAAAAAAACCATTTATCATGTGCGGCATTGCCGGTTTTGTTGACTTCAAAAGAAATACAGACGACAAGGTCCTGTCCCGCATGACGGACAGCATCCGTCACCGGGGCCCCGACGGCGACGGGCATTTTATTGACAAAACACCGGAAGCGATCGTGGGGCTCGGGCACCGGCGCCTGTCGGTCATTGACCTGAGCAACGCGGCCTCACAACCCATGTCATTCGATGAGATGCAACTCATCTTCAACGGGGAGATCTATAATTATAATGAGATCCGCGACGAACTGATCGCGAAGGGACATTCCTTCCGCACCCACTCCGACTCCGAGGTCATCCTGCATGCGTACCGGGAATGGGGAAAGAACTGCCTGTCCCGCTTCATCGGCATGTTCGTATTCATTATTTATGATAAGAAAAGGAAATCGCTGTTCTGCGTACGCGACAGGGCCGGGGTTAAACCGTTTCACTGGTATTTCAAAAAAGGACTCTTTCTATTTGCGTCCGAACTCAAGGCTTTTCACGAGCACCCCGGTTTTGAGAAAGAACTGAATACCGATGTACTGGCTTCCTACATGCAATACGGCTACGTGCCCACGCCGCATTCCATTTTCCGGCACTGTAATAAACTTCAGCCGGGGCACCATCTTACCCTGTGGCTCGAAAACGGGAGGATCGATATCGAGCAATACTGGAATGTGCTCGATCATTATAATAAGCCCAAACTGGACATCAGCCTCCCGGAAGCGATCGCTGAATCGGAAAAACGGCTGGTAAAAGCCTTTCAATACCGGATGGTGGCCGATGTGCCCGTCGGCGTTTTTCTCAGCGGCGGGTACGACAGCACCTGCGTAACCGCGCTGCTGCAGAAGAACAGCACGGCAAAGATCAACACCTTCACCATCGGCGTGCATGATGCGGGCCTGGATGAGGCCCCGTTTGCCAAAGCCACCGCCGCGCACCTGGGAACCAATCACACAGAGTATTATTGTACAACCAGGGAAGCGCTGGAGATCATCCCCGATCTTCCCTTCTATTACGATGAGCCCTTCGCCGACAGCAGCGCCATACCGACCACCCTCGTCAGCCGGCTGGCAAGGAGGCAGGTGACCGTGGCCCTGAGCGCCGACGCGGGCGACGAAGTGTTTGCCGGGTACAATAAGTACGATTATATATCGAGGGTAAAGGCAAAACTCAACCGGATCCCTTCGCCGGTTCGAAGAGGGATGGCCGCCGTGATGCAGCAGATCCCCGCGCACCGGGTTCCCTATTTCAGCCGCAAGCCCCTGTTCACGACCCGGTATAAAAAGATCATGCACCTGCTGCGCGACAACAGCGCCCGGGAGCTCCTGCATAACATGAGCCAGCTGTTCTTCAAAGAGGAACTGGAACGATTGCTGGTACGGTCCCCGGCAGCCGTGCCGACCAATTTCGATGAGCGGCTTTCACAGGCATACAGCGACGACCTCAGCTATATGATGGCGATAGATTACAAAACCTATATGCTCGACGATATCCTCCAGAAAGTGGACCGGGCCACCATGAGCGTAAGCCTCGAGGGCCGTGAACCCTTTCTCGACCAGCATATCATCGAATTCGCCGCCCGCCTGCCATCGGAATACAAATTGCATAAGGGAGTTAAAAAGTATATCCTGCGGCAGATCGTGCACCAGCATGTTCCGCCCGCCATGATGGAGCGACCCAAAATGGGATTCGGTATTCCCATTGCCGGCTGGCTGAAAAACGAACTCAGACATTTTGTGGAGGAAGCCACGGATCCGCACTTTATTGAACGGCAGGGTCTGTTCCATGCGGGCGAGACCGGAAGGCTGAAGCGTGAATTTTATAACGGCAAGGAACAACTGCACACCAAAGTATGGTACCTGCTGATGTTCCAGCTCTGGTGGAAAAGGTGGATGGAATAAGGAAAGGGAACCGCTTTGTTTGTTGAAGAAGATCCTGTACATATCCTATGACGGCATGACCGATCCGCTGGGCCAGAGCCAGGTGATACCCTACCTGCTCGGCTTGTCCCGGTATGGCTACCGGTTCACCATCCTGAGCTTTGAGAAAAAGGACCGCTTCCGGAAACTGGAAGGAAAGATCCGGGCGTTACTGGAACCCGCGGGGATAAACTGGGAACCGCTTTGGTTCACCTCAAGACCCCCGCTTCTTTCAAAATTCTACGACGCGTTGAAAATGCGGCGGGCCGCGATCCGGTTGCATCGCCGCGAACAGTTCGACATGGTTCATTGCCGGAGTTACCCGCCTTCAGAGAACGGGTTGCTGCTCAAGCGCCGCTATGGAGTGAAATTCCTCTTCGATATGCGCGGTTTCTGGGCCGATGAAAAAAAGGACGGCGGTTCCTGGAACCAGGACCGTTTTATTTTCCGGCAGGTGTACCGGCATTATAAAAAGAAAGAGAAGGAATTCATCAGCGGGGCGGATGGAATTATTTCTCTCACAAATGCCGGGAAAAAAGAAATGGAACGGTGGGAAAGCTACAATCCCTCGGTTCCGCCTGATGTGATTCCCTGTTGTGCGGATATGACCCATTTTTCGCTGCGAACAGATGATGACCATATTGCAGCGCGGAACCTGCTGGGTATTCCCCGAAATATAAAAGTACTGGGCTACCTGGGTTCGCTGGGTTCCTGGTACATGCTGGATGAAATGCTTGAATTTTTCCGCGTGTTTAAATCCAGGTTCCCGGACGCGGTTTTTCTTTTTATTACTCACTCCGATCCCCGGATGATCCTGGATAAGCTGGATGGTTTCGGTATAACGGAGAGGGATATCCGCGTTATTCCGGCCGAAAGGGACCAGGTGCCGGTTTTCGCCAAGGCGGCCGACATACATGTATCCTTTATCCGGCCGGTCTATTCAAAATTATCCAGTTCACCTACCAAGCTGGGTGAATTACTTTCTATGGGCATACCGGTGGTGGTGAATGCCGGGGTGGGGGATGTGGAAGAGGTGATACAAACCGTGGAGGGAGGTGTCGTGATCCGGGAATTCAGTGAATCCGAATATATCCGGGCAGCCACTGAAACACCCCGCCTGATGACACTTGATCCCGCCGCGATCCGTGAAAAGGCGGAACAATTCTATAGCCTGGAACGGGGAATCCGGCTTTACGCCGATGTGTATGCTAAAATCGGGAACGCATGAAAAGCACCGGGTTGAAAATATTGTTCGTGGTGCCCTACCCGGAACACCAGGCCCCCAGCCAGCGGCTTAAGTTTGAACAGTATTACAGGCATTTCCGGGAGGCCGGCATCGAAGTCATCCACCGGCCCTTTATATCCATGTCTTTTTGGAAGATCATTTATAAAAAGGGAAATAACCTGCAAAAGGTGCTTTACGCGCTGGCAGGTTATTTCCGACGGACGCGCGATCTCTTCCGGCTCAGGAAATACGACCTGGTGTACATCCACCTGTGGGTAACCCCGTTCGGACCCCCGGTTTTCGAATGGTTGTACCGGAAACGGGCCCGGGCCATTGTGTATGATATCGACGACCTGATCTACCTGTCCGACGCGAAAAGCAGCGCGAACCGTTTTGTCGCCCTGTTCAAAGGACGAAAAAAACCCATTTACCTGATGAAGGTTTCGGATCATGTGATCACCTGCACGCCCTACCTCGATCAGTTCGTCCGCCGTTTTAACGAACATACCACGGATATCTCATCCACCATTGATACGGACCTATACCATCCGCGCGCCGGCTATGATCTCCGGAACAATGAGCTGGTACTGGGTTGGAGCGGCAGCCACAGCACATCCCGGTATCTTTATCTTCTCGAACCGGTATTTCAAAAGCTCCGGGAAAACCAGGTGCCCTTTCGCCTGCTGGTGATGGGCGACCCCGGATTCCGGATCCCGGGTATTAACGTGGAGGCCATTCCCTGGAAAGAGGAATACGAGGTGGAGGTGATCAGCCGTTTCGATATCGGTCTCTACCCGCTGCCCGATGAGCACTGGGTGTACGGGAAAAGCGGGCTGAAGGCCCTGCAATATATGGCCGCGGGGGTTCCCACCATCGCAACGGCCATCGGGACCAATTTCCGTATCATTATAGATGGTTACAATGGTTTCCTGGTGCGAACACCGGAAGAATGGTACCAGCGGATACGGGAATTATATTCCGATACGGAACTCCGGATGAAGATCGGCTGCAGAGCGGCGGAAATGGTGGACCGGCACTACTCGATCAATAAAAATAAGCACACCTATCTTTCCATTATCCGGCAGGCCGCCAAAGCCGGCAAAAGATATTCTCCCGACTCCCCCCGGCAGGTTTCGTTATGAGCCGGTGCCTGTAAAACATGTATTTACTGATTCGTTTTTTCACTCCCGTCGACGCGCTGGTATTTCCCATTTGCCTGCTGGTATGTTTTTTCATACTGAGGGCGATGGCGAAAAAGGAACCGGACAGGGAAGTGCGCAGTTATTATTACCGGGCCTTCACCTTTAAGATTCTTTGTGTAATCGCATTTACCCTGTTAACGGAATTCTATTTCAAGGGAGGGGACACCTCCCTTTTTTACCAGGGCGCCAAAGACCTTCAGGCGGCGGTAAAGGATAACCCGGATCATTTTTGGGAGATGCTGACCACCAAGCGGATCACCGTGCGCAGCCCCCTGTTCGATTATTTTTACTATGACGGGTATGACCTGGACATCACGTACCAGTACATGATATCCCCTGCCAATTTCTTCCCCTCCAAGCTGGCTTTTTTCCCGCTGTTTATTTTTAATGGCAGTTATATCAGCATCAACATGAGTTTCGGGTTTTTTGCCCTCCTGGGCTCCATCTTTCTTTTCCGTTTTTTCAGGAACTATTTTCCGGCGCTGAAGAAGGAACTGGCGCTGGCCTGTATGTTTCTGCCCAGCGTGGCCTACTGGAGTTCGGGATTGCTGAAGGATCCCATCACGTTTGGCTCGGTCGGGTTCATCCTGTACGCCTTTTACAACCTGTTCAGGGGCAAGCGGGTCATCCTCTCCGTGTTGTCCATCCTCATATTCGGTTTTTTCATTTATATCATGAAAGTGTATATCCTGCTGGTGCTGGTGCTGGCCGTTGTTATATGGCAGTTTACGGAACAAAACAGGAAGGTGGAGAACAAAACACTGAGGGCCATCTTTACAGTACTTGCGATGGCCGTAGGGGCGGTGATCGGCCTGTTGCTGGTCCGTTATTTTACGTCCATGGAGGCGGGGCAGGAATACCAGTTCGACAAGCTGGCCGGGAATATCGAGTACCAGCAGCAAATGTACGCGGCCATAAATCAGCAGTTAGCTGGAAAAGATTCCTATTTCACGATCAATACCGGCAACCCGGCGGCCATGATCTTCGGGGGATTAACGGCCACCTTTTTCCGCCCCTTCGTCTGGGAGATCAATTCACCGATCGCCCTTTTATCCGCGATCGAATCAGCCATCTTCCTGGTGCTGACGCTCAACTTTTTTATCAAAAAGGGTATACGCCGTTTTTTTACCCTTCCGTTCAAGGAATCGATCATGCTGATGTGCTTTGTTTTCGCGGTTGTTTTTGCCATCGCGGTGGGGGTGTCCACTTCCAATTTCGGCGCGTTGTCGCGGTACAAAATACCCTGTATGCCCTTTTATATGGTTTTCCTGATCCTGTTGTACAACTATGCGGGACTTGAATATCCACGCTGGTTTCGGTCTGTGATCAACATAGCTATTCCGGTTCACAGGAGAAACGGGTTTTAACGGTAGGCAGAGCAATCCTGCAACAGGGGCGCAGACCGCAACTATAAGAATGAGGAATGACCCGGTCACTTTTCAGAACCGGCAGAAAATCACGTTCAGGGGAACCGGTACCTTTAATCGTTTGAACGCTCACTATTCTTCGGATCGTCCGCAGGCTGGCCGTTTTCTATAGCTATGGGGCCATTACTTAAGGTAAACGAATGGATTCTTGCGGGTCGCCAATAAACTTTTTGAATTTTCGACTTAGAGATTTTATGATTTAAATTAGCCTTTTTATTCTTAGTTATGTCTGCACAGGTTTATGAGGAAGTTAATACGGCCAACAGGAAAATAAGGCAGTATGAAATTCCTTCCGATAATATCGACCCGAAAACGGTGGCGTCCTTCGGTGTTGAATGGAAGGCATTTCATGATTTCAGTGAAAAGGATATCGTTTCCCTGGGTGACAAATACTTTGATATTGTCACGCCGTCCATGCTGAACAGTCAATCGAATGTGGTGGATATCGGTTGCGGGAGCGGGCGGTTCATAAAATACCTCAAGGGGCGGTACGCCAGGATAACCGGAGTGGATCCCAGCGATGCCATTCTGGTTGCCGACCAGCTCCTGGGTTCTGATCCCGCCATAGAACTGGTGCGGGCTTCAACGGACAATCTGCCTTACCCGGACGGCTATTTTGATTTCGGGTATAGTTTGGGGGTGCTTCATCACATTCCCGACACGGAAAAAGCGCTGCGGGATTGTGTCAGGAAGATAAAACCCGGCGGGTATTTTCTGCTCTACCTTTATTATAACCTGGATAACCGTTCCCGGGCGGCAAAATTCCTGTTTCAATGCACCAATTTATTGCGACGGGTTATTTCCCGGTTCCCGGTATGGCTTAAAATAGCCAGTTGCAATTTCCTGGCCGTGGTCCTTTATATGCCGTTCGTGTTGCTTTGCCGGTTTCTGAGATGGTTTGGGGTGCCGTTGCGGATCCGAAAGTTTTTCCCGCTACAGGCCTACGAGGACCAGCGGTTCTATATCATCCGGAATGATTGTTTTGACCGGTTCGCCACCCCGCTTGAAAAGCGGTTTTCCCGCAGGCAGATCGAAGCCATGATGCTTTCCGCAGGTCTGACAGAAATAACGTTCTCGGAGAATATTCCCTTCTGGCATGCGGTCGGTAAAAAAGCGTAAGCTGCTTATTGTGTGCCCGCACCCGGAAAACACGGTCCCGGGTCAGCGGCTGAAGTATGAACAGTATTTCAGCTATTTCCGGCAGCACAATTATGAAGTGGTCGTGCGTCCCTTCATGTCATCCCGGTTCCAGGAAATTGTTTACAGGAAAGGAAGAATCTTCGAAAAAATATACTGGACCATTTGGGGTTATTTTCGTCGCGTTCTCCTGCTTTTTTCACTGCGGCGGTATGATGCGGTGTATGTTTTCCTATGGGTAACCCCATTTGGATTCCCCTTTTTTGAACGGCTCTACCGCTTATTGGCAAGGAAACTGATCTACGACATCGACGACCTGGTTTACCTGGCCGAAGCTAAAAGCCATGTCAACAGCATGGTAGCCTTCCTGAAGGGAAGAAATAAACCGGTTTACCTGATGAAAAAAGCCGAACACGTGATCACCTGTACACCGTACCTGGATCAGTTTGCCAGGCAGTTTAATCAGCATACAACTGATATTTCATCCACAATCGATACGGACCGCTATAAGCCCAGGACCGATTATTCCATTACAGATCGCAGGCTGATCCTCGGCTGGAGCGGCAGCCACAGCACGTCAAAATATGTACGGCTCCTGGAACCGGTTTTCAAAAAATTAAAACAGAAGGGTCTTTCTTTTTCTGTCATCGTGATGGGGGATCCTGATTTCAGTATCAGCGGAGTGGACATTGAAGCCATCCCCTGGACAGACGCGTCAGAAGTGGAGGTGATCAGCCGCTTTGATATTGGACTATACCCCTTGCCGGATGAACCCTGGGTGTATGGAAAAAGCGGACTGAAGGCCCTGCAGTACATGGCGATCGGTATTCCCACGGTGGCTTCGGCCATCGGAACGAATTTCCGTATCATCAGCAATGAGGTAACCGGTTTCCTTGTGAAAAATGAAGAGGAATGGGTGAATACGATACTCCGGCTGGCCTCTTCGGAAGAACTTCGTCGGAGTATCGGATCGGCGGCCGCTGCAGAAGTAGAGAAAAGTTACTCCATCCGGGCTAACAGGGATACCTATCTGTCTATTATTAATAAAGTGATCGGGTAGAACCCAGGCCCCGAACAGAATCAAAAAACCGAAACCGGTAACGTGTTTTTTTAATCTCATGCCCAAGCTCATCCGTATCACCACCGCACCCCTTTCATTAAAATACCTGCTTTCCAACCAGATGCGGTATATGAAGGAGCACGGGTTTGATGTGATCATGGTCAGCAGCGAGGGGAGGGAATGGCCCGACCTGCTGAAGAATGAGGGTTGTCCCCACCGGATCATACCCATGACCCGGCAGATCACTCCCTTTCAGGACCTGCTGTCACTCTGGCGGCTCTACCGGCTATTCCGGCGCGAGAAACCGGATATCGTTCACTCGCATACCCCCAAAGCCGGGTTACTGGCCATGCTGGCCGCAAAACTGGCGGGGGTGAAGATCCGCATTCATACGATCGCGGGACTGCGGTTCATGACGGCCACCGGGTTCAAAAGAAGGATCCTTGTGTTTATGGAAAAACTCACGGCCCGGGCGGCTCACCATGTTTGGCCAAACAGTTTCTCCTTACTGGAGTATATCCGGAAGAATAAACTCGTAAAGGAATCCAAACTGCAGGTGATCGGCCAGGGCTCCAGCAACGGCATCGACCTTACCCGGTTTTCACCCAACGCCCTGCAGCCCGAAAAACTGGAAGAGATCAAAAAATTACTGCGGTTTGATCCGCAATACAAATACCTGCTGAACATGGGCCGGATTGTAAAGGATAAAGGGATCAGCGAAGTGCTGAAGGCCTTTAGTGCGGTATATGCCGGTGATCAACAGCTCAGGCTCATCGTACTGGGCGCATTCGAAGATGAACTGGACCCGATCCCGGAAGAGGCAAGAAATTTACTGAACACACATCCGGGGATCATTCATATCAACTGGAGCGACGAAGTGGAATATTACATGCACCTGGCCCACCTGCTGATCCATGCCTCTTACCGCGAAGGATTCCCGAATACCCTTTTACAGGCCGGCGCCATGCACTGTCCTGTTATGTGCTCGGCCATTGAAGGCAGCGTGGATATTGTGACCCACCTGGAAACCGGTTTGATTTTTCAGCCCCGAAACGCTGACGACCTGCTGGAAAAACTGCGGCTGGCTCTCGGGTTCCCGGAAAAAATGAAAGGCTATGCCGACGCCTTACGGAAAAAGATTGAGGAAAAATTCAGCCAGCCGTACCTGTATGCATGTATGCGTGAAAAATACCTTGAACTTTTGCAACCTAAAATCTCCGCATGAAAAAACCCGTTGCCATCATCGGTTACTCCGGTCACTCCCATACGGGAATCGACCTCCTGACCGCCAGCGGATACACGGTTACCGCCTATTGTGATAATGAACCCAAGGAACAAAATCCCTTCGGGCTCGAATACCTGGGTCCGGAAATGGATCCTGCCGTACTGGAAAAACTGAAACAGTTTGATTATTTCATCGGCATTGGCAACAATAACCTGTTGCGCCGGAAAGTCTATGAATCCGTTTACCCCCACCTCGGCGAGCCGGTGAATGCCATTCACCCATCAGCCGTTATATCGCCTTCGGTCAAACTTTCTTTCGGGCATTTTATCTCCGCCAACGTATCCGTCAATGCACTCACGGTTTTGGGAAAGACGGCGGTGTGCAACACCGGCTGCGTGATCGAGCACGGTTGCCTTATCGGCGATTTCACCTTCATCGCTCCCGGGGCCGTCCTCAACGGCGATGTGCAGATCGGGGAGAATACATTTGTGGGCGCCAACTCGGTTATCAAACAGGGTGTGAAGGTGGGGCGTAATGTCATTATCGGGGCGGGTTCCGTGATCCTGAATGATGTACCCGATGGAGTGACGATTGTAGGTAACCCGGGAAGGATCATCAAGGGAATTATTTAAGCTAAGAGTTTAAAAGAGAAAAGGAGAATAGAAGAATCCCGCTTCCCCCTCTCATCAGGGAAGAGGATGATGAGCGGATTGTCGATATTGGATGATAGTTGTTGTGAGGATGTGCGGAATCCTGACCCATGCAACTATTCGCTCTGCGGGACACGCTGTTTCGCAGTCCCAGGATGCAGATAACATGAGTGGCCATTGCAGGGAGGGGCGTTGAGTCGGCCCCCTGAATCCCCCTGCCTACGCATGCGCTTCGGCAGGCAAGCCCGCAAGAGGGACTTGGGGCCGTTAAAATTTGGAATTCACTATTGGTATCGGAGAAGAACTACGCAAATTGAAAGCCTGATTAATTAATAATTCGCGGAGTCTGTTTTGAATTTTTTATTTTCTAATTTTTTTGGTTCTTGGTTCTTCGGTTCTTGGTTATTACCCAGGTATTCACCCTGCCGCTATGTTCATAAAATCCTCCGGTAAACCGTAACTTTAATCAAACAAGTCCGCTATTCACAACACACTCATGGTAACCCTTTCCCAACAAATCTCCCGCAGCCCAATTACCAAAAAGGAATACCCCATTCCATCCTCTCTGGATGACAGGGAAGAGATAGACAAATTCCTCGCCCTGCACCCGGGAAAAAAAGTAGTGGTCGTGCAGGGAATGGGTTTTGTCGGCTCCGTCATGGGTCTCGTGGTGGCCAACGCGATCACGGAAGAGTATGCTGTGATCGGTATTGATCTTCCCACACCCGCTTCCTACTGGAAGATCTGTTCCATCAATGAAGGCGTGTTCCCGGTGCTGGCCAGCGATCCCAAGATCAGCCAGTATTTTGAGAGCAGCCGGAAGAGAAATAATTATTACGCCACGATCGATCCCTACGTCTACAGCCGGGCCGACGTGGTGATCGTGGATATCAACCTGGATGTAAAGAAACAATCGGGCCCCGCCAAAGAACTGGAGGAATACAGTGTCGATCTTTCCCCTTTCAAAAAAGCGATCGAAAGCATCGGTCAGCATTGTAAACCGGATGTGCTGGTTTTGGTGGAAACGACTGTGCCGCCCGGAACTACCGGAAAAGTGGTGCGTCCCCTGCTGGAAGAGTGCCTGGCTGTCAGAGGAATGCCATCAGATAAATTGAGGGTTGGGCACTCTTATGAAAGAGTGATGCCCGGCCCCAAATACGTGGACTCGATCCAGAATTTCTATCGCGTATTCGCGGGCACGGATGAACAAAGCGCCGATGCCGTTGAACATTTTTTGAAAACGGTGATCCGCACGGATGAATACCCGCTCACCCGGTTGGGCAATACCAATGCCACCGAAATGGCAAAAGTGCTGGAAAACTCTTTCCGTGCCATGAACATCGCTTTCATGGTGGAATGGAGCCGCTTCGCCGAAGAGGCCGGGGTGGATATTTATGAAGTGGTGAACGCGATACGGATGCGACCCACACATAAAAATTTGATGTTACCAGGTTTGGGAGTGGGAGGGTATTGCCTCACCAAAGACCCCCTGCTGGCCAGCTGGGCGAGGATGAACCTGTTTGGCAGCCATGATCCGCTTCACCAGAGCGAAAAAGGGGTTCGGATCAATGATAAAATGCCTTTGTATGCTTTTGAATACCTGCAGTCGCAATACACCCAGCCGCTGCAGGGCAAAAATGTACTCCTGCTCGGTGTCAGCTATCTCAACGATGTGGGCGATACGCGGTATACTCCCGTGGAAGGTTTCTATGATCAGCTGGAGATTGAAGGCTGCCACATTTCCCTGCACGACCCGCATGTATTGTACTGGGAGGAAAAGGATACATGGGTCAACCAGAACCTGGAGGAACTCCTGGCGAGAGATTATGATATCATCGCCATTACAACCGGTCACCGGGAATACCGTGACAACCCGGATTTCATGGATAAGCTCATGAATCTTGCACCTGCATTCATCTATGACACAATCGGCGTATTCTCCAACTCGGATATTGCAAAACTGTCTTCAAGGCACAAGGTCAAAGTGATCGGGCGGGGTGATCTGTGAACCCGGATTTCTTTGGGTTATTTCACAGGGAGAAATGTTTTTTTCCCGGTTCTGTTTGGAAAAGAACAGAAATGATCTGTGATAAAAGCATGGGAACGGACAGCAGGGTTTTGTTAATTGCGGAGATCGTACAAAAGCGATGTCCGCGCCATGCCCAATACATATACCCAGATTCACATACAATGTGTATTTGCTGTAAAATTCCGTGCTGCCCTGATAGCCCCTTCCTGGGAGGATCATTTATACAGGTATATTACAGGTATTGTACAGAACCAGGGTCATAAGCTACTGGCCATAAATGGGATGCCGGATCATATCCATTTGTTTTTTGGAATGAGGCCGGTACAGTCCATAGCTGATTTGATGAGGGAGATCAAGGGAGATTCTTCAGAGTGGGTGAACAGGGAAAGATTTGTGAGAAGTAGTTTCAGGTGGCAGGAAGGGTATGGCGCGTTTTCTTACCGGAAAAAAGATATATCTGATGTGTGCGGGTATATTGCGAGACAGAAAGAACACCATGCTAAAGTCAGGTTCCTTGATGAATATAAGTTGTTACTGCAGGAGTTTGATGTTGAATATGATAATAAATATATCTTCCACGATTCTCTTTAGAATAGCTTCATGTGTTATGTCAGTTGAGAATAGCACATCCCATCTCATCATATATCGTGATCGCGCCTGACCCTATCAGTGCAGATACTTAATGATGTGAATTGCCCGCTCGTTATAGGGATATGTGAAAAGTACCAGGCCCCACCGGGGGCATAACTTCGGCAGGAAGGTTGTTGATTGTGTGTTTTGCCCCTACAGGGCAAGGATGCTGCGTGATGGGTTTGGGTGTTACCGGTATGTTGCCCCGATGGGGCAAGGATGCTGCGTGATGGGTTTGGGTGTTACCGGTATGTTGCCCCGATGGG
>CAYRHU010000042.1:2710-14547 GCA_964424155.1 uncultured Chitinophaga sp. | reverse complement strand
GGTGTTACCGGTATGTTGCCCCGATGGGGCAAGGATGCTGCGTGATGGGTTTGGGCGTTACCGGTATGTTGCCCCGATAGGGCAAGGATGCTGCGTGATGGGTTTGGGTGTTACCGGTATGTTGCCCCGATGGGGCAAGGATGCTGCGTGATGGGTTTGGGTGTTACCGGTATGTTGCCCCGATGGGGCAAGGATGCTGCGTGATGGGTTTGGGCGTTACCGGTATGTTGCCCCGATAGGGCAAGGATGCTGCGTGATGGGTTTGGGCGTTACCGATATGTTGCCCTTACAGGGCAATCGTGCGGCGAGAATTGCTGTGGTATAACCAATGATTTTACAATTCGTATCGGGTCGTGAATGAAAACGAACCTGGCCCCATCGGGGCCCAATATTGGTAGGGATTGTCGTTTTATAGGTTTTTTTGCCCCGTAGGGGCAACACAAATATCAAAATCATGTCCAAAAACGTTTTAATCCTCGGCGGCGCCGGCTTTATCGGCTTCAATATCGCAAAATACCTGGCCGCCAACAAGGATTACAGGCTCACCATCGCCGACAATTTCATGAAAAAAAACCGGGACGAGGAATTCGATGCGGTGGTCAGGCAGTACGGAATAAAAGTCATCGAGGATGATTTCTCCCAACCGGCTGCTTATGATAAACTGGATAATGCTTATGACCAGGTATACATGATGGCTGCCCTCGTGGGCGTGGACAATGCCAACAGCAAACCGCATGAGGTGATCCGGATTAACACGGCGCTCACTTTATACACCCTCGAATGGATCCGCCGTTCGAAGATCGGGAAAGTGGTGTTCGCTTCCACCAGCGAAAACTACGCCGGCACCGTGGACGCATTTGGGTATACCATCCCCACGCCCGAAGAAGTGCCGTTGACCATAAAGGACATCGCTCACCCGCGGTTCACGTATGCCGTTACCAAGATCCTGGGCGAATCGGGTTTTTTGAATTACGCAAAAATGCTGGGTTTTGAAACGACGATCATCCGCTATCATAATGTGTTTGGTCCGCGGATGGGTTTCAACCATGTCATTCCGCATCTGGTAATACGTTTCCGGAACGGGGAGAATCCCTATAAGATTTATGGTCACGACCAGACCCGCGACTTTTGTTATATCACCGACGCGGTGGAAGGAACCGTGCTGGCTATGGAAACCCCCGGTACCAATATGCAGATCTATCATCTTGGCACCGGTGTGGAGATTACAATCGAAGAGCTTACGCGTGCCACGGGGAAACTGATGGGATTTAAAGGCGACTACGTTTATGCTCCAACCTACCCCGGTTCCGTTTCCCGGAGAAGCCCGGATGTGAGGAAATCAAAAAAGGAACTGGGCTTTGAAGCGAAAGTGGACTGGAAGGAAGGGCTCAGGAAAACAGTTGACTGGTATAATGCCTATTTCGATGCCGGTAAGACCATCCCCGAAAAAATCACATTTCAGTAAATCAAACATCCCGGTTTGTCCGGTACGGTTATGTATCCTTTCATCAAGCGGTTTTTCGACATCCTTTTTTCACTGATCGCGCTTCTCATGCTCCTGCCTCTTTTTATTCCCATCATTCTTTTGTTATTGGTGACTGGTGAGCACGAGGTTTTCTACCGCCAGGACAGGGTAGGTTATAAAAACCGCATCTTCGGTATCTGGAAATTCGCGACCATGCTGAAGAACAGTCCGAACATGGGATCCAGGGACCTGACCATGCGCAATGATCCCCGCGTGACGCCCATCGGCAGGTTCCTGCGAAAATCCAAGATCAATGAGCTTCCCCAGCTGCTCAATATAGTTTTAGGCGATATGTCTTTTGTAGGGCCCCGGCCGCTGATGAAAAGCGGGTTTGACCGGTATTCGGAAGAAATGAAGGTCAGCGTGTACAATGTCAAACCCGGGCTGACCGGTATCGGTTCCATCGTATTCAGGGATGAAGAGCTGATCATAACCCAAAGCAAATTATCGCCGGATGAAACCTACCGTCACATTATTCTCCCTCATAAAGGAGCGCTGGAGATATGGTACCAGCGGCATCGCAGTTTTTATACCGACCTCATGTTATTATTCCTTACCGGCTGGTATGTGATTTTCCCTCAAAGCGGGCTGGTGTATAAAGTTTTCCCGACCTTGCCAAAAAGAACCCCGGATCAATCTGAAAATTTACCGGCATAAGTAGCCATGTTCAAACTTTTTCCAGGTATAAAAAAAACGAGTGCAAACGATGTCTTCGCATTGCTGCGAACGGATATGCACTCCCACCTGTTACCGGGAATCGACGACGGTTCACCCGATATGGAAACCTCACTCCGGCTGATCCGGGGCATGACCGGGCTGGGTTTCACCAAACTCATCACCACCCCGCATATTCTTTGGGAAATGTATCCCAATACCCGTGATGGCATCCTCCGGAAACTGGATGAGCTCCGCGAGGAGGTAAACAGGGAGGGTATTAATACCGAAATCCACGCGGCGGCTGAGTATTTCCTGGATGAACATGTGGCCGGCCTGGTTAAAAGAAATGAACCGCTGCTAACCCTGAACGGCACCATGGTACTTACCGAATTCTCACTCGCCTGGCAACCCCATGGTGTGAAAGAGATCCTGTTCGATATGCAGATGCAGGGTTACCAGCCGGTGATCGCGCATCCCGAACGGTATGTTTATCTCCAGGCAAATAAGGAATATTTTGAGGAACTGAAAGAGGCGGGTTGCCTGTTCCAGTTAAATTTCCTGTCTCTAACCGGTCATTATGGAAAATCGGTGCAGGAGCTGGCGCAGTATCTGGTTAAGAAAAATCACTATGATCTGATTGGCACTGATCTGCATCACATGGGTCACCTGGAAAAGTTGCAAAACCTGGCCCATTCTGCATTACCCGGGTTGTTGTCATCCGGGAACCTGCTCAATTCCTCTCTTTAAAGATTGTAGAAAAATTCTCTCAGGTTATAATCCGGGGTACTGCGGAAGAAAGCGCTGTTATTGAACATGCTTTCCACTGTTCCGGAATTCAGGTATTCGCCGTGCCGGGAATAAATACCGTATAGAAACCGGAAATTGTATTTAACCGGCAGCTGGTTGAAAAAGACGGTTCCTTTTGTCGGTAACTTGGCAAGCTGAAGCCGGTCTTCCATTAACCGCTCCCTCAACTCGCCCAAAGTCATGGGCTCCTGGTTTTCATCCAGCGCAAGCCAGTTCCCGTTTGTATCAACGGCCATCCATCCTTTTTTCGTTTTCACTTCAAACATCGCATGGGATAAAAGCCGGCGGTTGAAAACATCTCTCGACCGGGTCGGGGTACTGTCTTCGGTGAAGTAAATGTACAGGTGCCGGGTTTTGAAACCGGCATACTTCAGGATCTTCTCCTGGAAAAAGGAACGGTTAAAACAAAGCCCCTTTCGTTGAGAATAATAATATTCCATATTCGTAGAAACAGAAGGAGCTATTTCACTATGATCAAACTGGCTGATCGTACTGTCCTGCAGCCGGGAAATAAAAGCGAGTTGAGTTTCAAAAGACTGGTGAACCTTACCAAGGGATTTATCCAGTTTCCAATCTTTCAGGAAATATTCAATATACTTTTTATCATTCGGGCTAACCTGCAGACTGGCGTTCAGCAGCAGCGCAAAAAGGAATATTGAAAATCCAATGATGGTGAATGCTTTGAAGAGTATTCTTTTCATGGAAATTGGATTTGCGATAACAGGATACCCAAATATATTTTCAAACAGCCGGATTGTCAATGGTTTGGTCTATGTATTGCCTTCGTTTTGAGGATATTGCGTATTTGTACCCGGCACAGGCACGGAAAACTACGATGAGTTGTTTGGAGTTAACTGGTTAACTGGTTGATTGGTTAATTAGTTAGTTGGGTTTCCAGTCACATAGTTTCCGAATGAGTGCAACCGTTCAAAAAAGTTCAGAGTAATGCTGATAATTGAAATTTTGCCAACTGTATTTTCTTTTAGTACATAGGACCCAATCAACCAATTAACAAATTCACAAGCCTCCAAAAAAGTTCGGCAAACGCTGAACTTTTTTTATTTTCAAGCGTAGCTATTCGGTATGAACGCTTTTACCATCAAGGACCTGGAGAACCTGACGGGCATCAAGGCCCACACCATCCGCATCTGGGAACAGCGCTATCATTTCCTGAAACCGCAGCGCACCCCCACGAATATCCGGTATTACAGCAACGAGGAACTTAAATCCATACTCAATATCGCCCTGCTGAACAAGTACGGGTACAAGATCTCCCATATCGACCGGATGGAACCGGGGGAGATAAGGGAGCGGATCCTTTCCCTGGGTGATCCAAGGGCTGTACAGGAAAGGATCATCAATGAACTGGTCCAGGAAATGGTGAACCTGGACATGGACCGGTTCGAAACGATCATCGGCAATTATATCGGCACACGGGGGATTGAACGCACCGTTACCCAGATCATTTTCCCCTTCCTGGAAAAGATCGGTATCCTGTGGCAAACGGGTCATATCAACCCGGCCCAGGAACACCTGGTCACCAATATCATCCGGCAAAAACTCATGGTGGCCATCGAATCCGCCGGCTCCTCTGTCCGCATCGAAAAGACATTCCTGCTCTTCCTTCCCGAAGGGGAACATCATGAACTGGGTTTGTTATTCATGTATTACCTCCTCAAAAGCCGGGGCATCCGGGTCATCTACCTGGGTGCCAATGTACCCCTCGATGACCTCCGGTATGTGCTCGAAATCAGGAAACCGGATGTAGCATTTGTACACCTGACCGCCACCTGCGAAAAATTCAATTTCGAGCGGTTTCTTCAGGCCGTCAACCATCACTTAAAGGGAATTCCCACCGTTATTTCGGGCCAGCTTACTCAGCAATTCCGGAAGCCGGTACCTCCGGGTATCGAATTGAAACGCTCCCTTCAGGAGGTTATGGAGTATCTTTCTACCATTTAGGATTGATAATCAACTATATAGAATGTTTAATTTTTTAACAAAAAAATTAAACATTTCTTTTGGCCTGGATCGAATTTGTGTTTAACTTTATTGTCTAATTAATTAAACACAATTTTATGTCAACTCCTGAATTCAGCCAACTGCTCGTCAGCAATTCCGAGTTCTTAAAGCCCTTCGCGATCAATCTCACACGCGATACGGAAGCGGCCAACGACCTGTACCAGGAGACCCTTTACAAGGCCCTTGCCAATCATGAAAAATATAACAGCGGTACCAATATCAGGGCCTGGCTGTTTACGATCATGCGGAATATTTTCATCAATGATTACCGCCGCCGGCAAAAGCAAAAAACCATTTTCGATAATTCCGCGAACGACTATTTGCTGAACCAGAAACAGGCAACCGTGAGCAATGCCGCGGAAAGTGAGATCCGCATCAAGGAAATCCAGCAGGCGATCCGGCAATTGCCTGAAATTTTCAAGACGCCCTTTTTACTTTACTTCGACGGGTACAAGTATAATGAAATCGCGGAGGCCCTGAACGAACCCCTTGGCACGATCAAGAGCCGGATCCATTTTGCGAGGAAATTGCTGAAGGAACAGATCAGCCGAACGTAATCAGCCTAGCAGCCGTTCAGCCGTGCAACCTTGCAGCCGAGCAGCCAGAACCCGAAAGTGCAGGATGCCTTACTCGCAGCTCACAGCTCGCAGCTCGCAGCTCGCAGCTCGCAGCTCACAGCTCGCAGCTCACAGCTCACAGCTCGCAGCTCATAGCTCACAGCTCATAGCTCACAGCTCACAGCTCATAGCTCACAGCTCATAGCTCACAGCTCGCAGCTTTTAATAATCTAATCCATGAATAAATGATCGATACTTCTAAACTTTAGATTATCTTTCTCCCCCTTTTAAAAAAATATTTACGATTTTTAGAACCCTGTTTTATTGGAAAATTTTATTCTATAGGGCCTAATCACCTAATCAACCAATTAACTAATTAACCAATTAACCAATTAACCAATTAACACCCCACTTGCCCCAGAAATCCGTCATCATCATCGGCAGCGGCTTCGCCGGTTTATCAGCCGCCTCCTTTATGGCGAAGGAGGGGTGGAAGGTGACTGTTATTGAAAAAAATGACACCCCGGGCGGTCGTGCGCGTCAGTTGAAGGAGAATGGTTTCACCTTCGACATGGGTCCCAGTTTTTACTGGATGCCGGATGTATTTGAACGTTACTTCAGCCAGTTTGGAAAAAAAGTTTCGGATTATTACCGGTTACACCGGCTTGATCCTTCCTACCGTATTTACTGGAATGACGGGTACACCGATATGCCGGCAGATTATGAAACATTGAAGCGGGTTTTTGAGACGCTCGAACCGGGGAGCGCGGAGAAACTGGACCAATACCTGGAGGGCGCCGCCTATAAATACGAAGTGGGCGTGAACAACCTGGTATACAAGCCCAGCCGATCCCTTACCGAATTCCTGGACTGGCCCACCGTGAGCGGCGTATTCAAACTCCAGGTTTTTTCCTCCATCAGCAAACATATTGCCCGGTATTTCAGGCATCCGAAACTCAGGCAGATCATGGAATTTCCCGTTCTGTTCCTGGGCGCCCTGCCGCAGGAAACCCCGGCCCTGTACAGCCTGATGAATTATGCGGATATCAAAGGAGGCACCTGGTACCCGGAAGGGGGCATGTATGCCGTAGTGCATGCCATGTACCAGCTGGCGCTGGAACTGGGTGTAGAATTTCATTTTGGTGAAAAGGTCAGCGGTATCACGATACAGAACGGCCGCGCCAGAACGGTGTTAAGTGACAAGGATATTTACCGGGCGGACGCGGTGATCAGCGGGGCCGATTACCATTTCACCGAAACCAGTTTATTGCCGGAGGAATCCCGCAGTTATTCCGATAAATTCTGGAGTAAAAAAGTAATGGCTCCTTCCTGTTTACTGTATTATGTGGGACTAAATAAAAAACTTAAACAGGCGGTGCATCACTCGCTATTCTTCGATGTGCCTTTTGAAAAACACGGACAGGAGATTTATTCGGATCCGAAATGGCCGACCGAACCATTGTTTTATGTAAGTGTTTCATCATTGACGGAACCCGGGATGGCGCCCGCAGGCTGTGAAGGCATCGTTTTCCTGATACCGGTGGCCTCGGGACTGGAAGGGGATACGGAGGAGTTAAGGGAGAAATATTTTCAAATCATCGCGCGAAGAATGGAAAAACTGACCGGTGAATCCATTTTGGATTCTGTAATATATTTGAAAAGTTATTCCGTCAGTAATTTCACGGAGGATTATAATTCATTCAGGGGGAATGCTTACGGATTGGCGAATACCCTGATGCAGACCGCTGTTTTTCGCCCGGCCATACGCAGCCGGAAAGTGAAAAACCTTTTTTATACCGGTCAGCTAACGGTTCCGGGTCCGGGTGTACCACCCAGCCTGATCAGCGGGGAGGTGGCGGCCAAATATTTAGTCAGGAAACTGGGATAAATTCTATATATTCCGATATGGTTAACTTGTTTCATACTACCAGTGAAAGTTGCAGCCGCCTGGTCACAAAACGGTACAGCACTTCATTTTCTTCGGCCATTAAAATGCTGCATAAGGACCTGCGGACCCCTATTTTCAATATTTACGGATTTGTACGTTTTGCGGATGAAATCGTGGACACATTTCATGATCATGATAAGGAGTATTTGCTGGATCAGTTCAAAAGGGAAACCTATGATGCCATCCGCCGGAGGATCAGCCTGAATCCGATCCTGAACAGTTTTCAGCTCACGGTGAATGAGTATAATATTGACCTGAAACTGATTGACGCTTTTTTCCACAGCATGGAAATGGACCTGGATAAAAAATCGTATTGTGCGGATGGATACAGGGAATATATTTACGGTTCAGCGGAAGTGGTGGGGCTGATGTGTCTTTATGTATACTGTGAAGGGAAGCAACAGTTGTTCGATGAACTGAAGGCCCCGGCGCAGTCACTGGGCGCCGCCTTTCAAAAAGTGAATTTTCTCAGGGATATAAAGGCGGATTTCTGCGGCTTGTCCCGAATTTATTTCCCGGGATGCGATTTTAATAATTTTACGGAGGAAGACAAGAAAAAGATTGAAGACGAGATCATGCAGGATTTCAGGGATGCCTATCATGGAATTTTGCGACTCCCGCTGAAAGCCCGGTTCGGGGTCTATGTGGCCTATAAATATTATCTCTCACTCTTTAAGAAGATTAAAAAACTGAAACCGGAGAAAGTGCTGGAAAAAAGGATACGGATCCCTAACTACTATAAAGCCATGATCATTTTCAGGGCGGGCGTTAAGAACCAATTACGGCTGATTTAGCCACGAACACACACGAAAAAACACGGAAAGCTACCTGTATATCCCTCCCGGGAATCCAGATTAAATTTTCATCGCAAATTATGTATATGCTAAGTGAGTTCAAACCGTGAAAATCCGTGCAATCCATAGTCGGTTCTTTCGTGTTCTTTCGTGTGATTTCGTGGCCTTTTTTTCACAGTTCTTAAATGCTATTAATATTTTTGATGACAACTATGCAGGTAGCAGAAGTCATTTTAGTGGATGAGCGCGACGGCGTCCTTGGTAGCATGGAAAAGATACGGGCCCATGTTGAGGGTCGGTTACACCGGGCTTTCAGTGTTTTTATTTTTAATGAACGCGGTGAAATGCTGCTCCAGCAGCGGGCCGCGGAGAAATACCATAGCGGCGGGTTGTGGACCAATGCCTGCTGCAGTCATCCCCTGCCCGGTGAAGATACAGCCGCCGCGGCCCGTCGGCGCTTACAGGAGGAGCTGGGATTTGTGACCCCCATCGAAAAGATCTTTGATTTTGTTTATAAAGCGGAATTTGATAACGGTCTTACCGAATATGAGTTTGATCACGTTTTCACCGGCCGCTATGAAGGAGAAATTGAATTTAACCGGGAGGAGGTGATGGCGGTTGCGTGGATGAGTATTGATGAAATCCGCCGTTCTATGGATGCGGAACCGGAACGGTATACAGCGTGGTTCCGGCTGGCGTTTCCGCGGGTGGAGGGGTGGTTAGTTAGTTAATTGGTCAATTAGTTAATTAGTTAAGTGGTTGATTGGTTAATTAGGCATTATAGCACTTTGTGTCGCGTTATTAAATACGGCGTAAATACTTATATTTTATAGAGATAAATCGAGCCGGCCAACTGTATGAAATTTTAATCATCAGGACCCAATCAACCAATTAACCAATTGACCAATTAACGAATCACCCAATCAACCAATTAACCAGTTAACTTTGCCAGTAAATGCACACCCTGTATTATATACTTGTTTTAACCGGCACCTTTATTATTATGGAGGGCATCACCTGGTGCACCCACCGGTACGTGATGCATGGCTTTTTATGGATACTCCACAAGGATCATCACCAGGTGCGGCCGGGGATTTTTGAGAAGAACGATCTCTTCGCCTTCATCTTCGCCGTTCCCAGTTTCCTGCTGATCTATTTCGGCACCTACGATCATGTATGGTGGATGCAGGCGATCGGGTTTGGGATCATGGCTTACGGGTTCGCCTATTTTATGGTGCACGATGTCATCATTCACCAGCGGTTCAAATGGTTTTCCCGGAGCAACAACACCTATGTGCGTGCGATACGCTGGGCGCATAAGATGCACCACAAGCATCTCGGCAAGCATGACGGGGAAAGTTTCGGCTTCCTGTTCGTAAATAAAAAATACTGGGACAAGGTCCGCCGGGATAAAAAGCTGATGGCGGGTGCCGCGCGGGTGGAATACGCCCCGGAAGAGGCTGGAGTCGGCACCTGAAAGTTCGGAGTCTCGTCCCCAGACTCCAAACTCATAACCTCAACTTCCAATATAGAAAGCTATCAACCATTTTCCCTGAACTCTTCAACCAAATACGATTATATTATCGCCGGTGCGGGCTGTGCGGGACTGAGCCTGGCGGTTCACATGATCCGGTCGGGCAAATTCACGGATAAGAAGATTTTGCTGATCGATAAGGACCCCAAGCAAAAGAATGACCGCACCTGGTCGTTTTGGGAAACAGAACCCGGTCTCTTTGAGGATATCGTGTACCGGCGCTGGAAAAAGACCTGGTTTCACAATAAAGATTTCTCCCGGCTTCTTGACCTGGATCCATATGAATACAAAATGGTCCGCGGGATCGATTTTTATCAGTACTGCTTTTCGATTATCCGGGAGCATCCCGGTTTCGAAGTAAAACTGGAAGAGATCACTTCCATTGTCAATGACAGCGACCAGGCGGTGGTGCATACGCCGGGGGGCGCCTACCGGGCCGATTTTGTTTTCAATAGCCTGTTATCCGGAAAACCCGAATTGAAAAAAGGAGAATACTTCCTGCTTCAGCATTTTAAAGGCTGGATCATTGAAACCACCGAACCGGTTTTCAACCCGGAGGAGGCCACACTGATGGATTTCCGGGTAGACCAGTCAAGGGGAACCACCTTCGTGTACGTAAAACCATTTTCCGCCCGCAAAGCGTTGGTGGAATACACGCTGTTTACAGCCAGCCAGCTTTCATCAGGAGAGTATGACGAAGGATTGAAAGATTACATCCGGCAATTCCTGGGACTGAACGCCTATCATATCAGTGAAACGGAAACCGGGATCATCCCGATGACAAACCATGCTTTTACACCGGTCAACGGGCGCATCATCAATATCGGAACGGCCGGCGGCCAGACAAAAGGTTCCAGCGGTTATACGTTCCGGTTCATCCAGAAACATTCCGCCCGGATCGTGGAAAGCCTGGTAAAAAAAGGGAATCCCTTTATTCTTCGTCCGCAGGGTCCGCGCCGTTTCCGGTTTTACGACAGCACATTGCTCCATATACTTCAATACAACAAAGTACCCGGCGACCGGGTCTTTGGTCTTCTCTTCCGGAAAAATAAACCCGCTCCCGTTCTCCGGTTCCTCGACAATGAGAGTTCCCTGCTCTCCGAGCTCCGGATCATTTCCACGCTTCCTTTCTGGCCATTCCTTAAAGCTGCTGTTAAATCACGGAAGTGATTTCGTTTTTAAAAGCTGTGAGCTTTGATCCGCGAGCTACGAGATGTGAAGAGGATATCCTTCACTTTCGGGTTTTGACTGCAAGGCTGTACGGCTGCAAGACTGTATGGCTGCACGGCTGCACGGCTGCACGGCTGTATGGCAGCGTGAAAAGAATCCTGCACAATCGGGTACTGTCTGTGGACCGTCGACTGTGGACTGTGGACTGCCTCACTGATCCGGGTCCATCTGCATAAACTCCCGCTTCACCGCCTTCAGCATGCTGAATAACTGGGCCACCTGTATGAGCAGCAGAACGGCCAGTGCCAGTAGCACATACCAGGGCAGGATGATGGCCTTGATGCTAAGCCCTTCTTTGACGAATTTGATATTATAATAGTGTGTGAGCGCCGATCCGAATGCCATGCCCACCAGCAAAAATGACAACAGGGAGTATACCACTTTCATGAACATGATCCGCATGGTGGAATAACCCACTTTGAAATTTTCAAGGATGGCCGCGGGAATGATCAGCACGAGGGCGATCCAGCTCCAGTTCTTGCTGAACCATTCGTTGTTCAGCGTAAGGCTGAGTACGAGGATGAGTACGATGGAAAGCAATCCCCAGGGGAATAAGAGGAAAGTGGAAGGTTTGGTTGATGTTGCCATGTTGGTTGGTTTACAGGAGGAAGATAGTAAATATTGTCATACAGCCGGAGAGCCTGGCATCCCGGCAACCTTGCAGCCCAACAGCCCAGCTGCAGGCCGCATAGCTATACGGTTGCCCAGCTGCCCGGCGGAGCAATCGCTTTCGCAAACCGGGACCAGCCCGTGCTGACCCGGG
>CAYRHU010000042.1:0-2610 GCA_964424155.1 uncultured Chitinophaga sp. | reverse complement strand
CTGCCCGGCGGAGCAATCGCTTTCGCAAACCGGGACCAGCCCGTGCTGACCCGGGGTTTTGACACCTATGTTCAGGCCGTGATCCATGAATGGGAATTATATGCAGGATTTACCTATACCGTAGTCACCCGAAACTACCTGGCCGGGAATCCATTTGTTCCTCTTACCCCCAGGAACCGGTCGGCGTTTACGATTGACATTAATTTTGAAAAAACGGGAATCCGTTTCGGGGTCGAGGGCTCCTATAACGGAAGCCAGTAACGGGAAGACCTGTCGCGGACTCCTGGTTATTTCGTGAACCCCTGACATCCTTTCTATCTCAATTGAATCTGCTTCAGGCAATTTCCCCTTGATGCCTGTCCAAAAAACCAGGGTTTCGTATTGATACCTGTTGGTGCGGAACTCGTACACAACTTTTTGCCTATAGGTAGCAAAGGGACCATATAATAATTAAGCGATCCGTTTGGTCCGGTTATGAATGACCAGTTGTACATGGACGTATAGCACATAAAGCAACTCATATCACCGCTTTCTTCATTACCGGGTGTTCGCTCACCAGTATTGCCGAAAATTTTGTAATGGTGTTTTTGCAAGCCCTGGTCAAATTCCCATTGCGAAACAGGAATTTCCTCGGGTACCGGCTTGCTGTTGAAGACATGAAAGTTTCCCTGGCCCTCCCATATTTCTCTTGCCTGAATGACATTATTTGAACGATCCCCGTGGTGATTTACATTCACCCCGTGAGCTATTTCATGCGCAACCGTTGACGCAATCAGTTCATTTAAAGTATAGGGCATGGGCACATGCATAGTCCGGGCTTCAGCGGCCTGCAGGGGATGAAATGCATTCATATAGGTTATATTGATCACTACTTCCTCGGATTCTTTTGGAAGCATATAATCTAAACTGACAGGTCGGTTTTCTCCCGCTGCACCTTTTGATGTTTGGCCTGTGTCCAGTTTCAATACATATTGTTGATAATCATGGGAGGTTCTGGCATTTTTGTTCAATCTTCGGTCTGTATCAATTTCACCTTCAGTAAACCTGACTACCTCGATACCGGAAGCCGCTTTGAACCAGTTGATCCCTTCATCGAAAAAATGTGCAATACTCCGTTTGCTAAAAATTCCAAGCTCTTTTTTCTTTGGATTCAATCTTTGATGTTGACTGTTTGTCCAGACTCCCCGGTACTCCTCATAAGCAGTCAGGCCATCTCCTTTATTTGTGTTTCCCGGTGATTCATCCGTATCTGCTAACTCAGCAGGGTTTCCATTGGCCTGCAGCCAGGCCTCGGCAATGTGTGACCCGGGCTTCCGTTTGGGTATGGGTATCGTTGTAACACCAGAAGGATTCAACAATTGTCCTTCGATCCGTAAACCTCCTTCCAGGATCGCACTTACCTTGAGATCCGACCACCCGCCTCCGTCATAAGATCCTATAAAGAACAAACCTGTAGCACCATCCGGGCAGTCCAGTTCCATTGTCTGTCCCCGATCCGGGTTTTCTGAATTAATAGTTGGTAATAGCCGGAGATCCGGAAGATCATGCGGTGAATTGATAGGGTAATTAATGGTCGTGCCGGGTTCTGAGGATGTGCCGTTCAGGCGGACCTCAAATTTTACTGCTTTCAAAGATGCGGCTCCGCCATTCCTGCCCTGAACTTTAAGGTTGACCGCCATAGCATCACCCTTCAGAAGCTCGTCATGCCCGGGTTTAGGCATCCAGTTATTATAATTGGTCGGAGTAACGATCAAAACAGCATTCAAAGGTCCGTTGATCAGGGTCCAGGAAACATATCTTTTAAATTTTCCAAGTCCCGGGCTATCGCCACTGGTGTCAATTGTTCCTGTTAATATATTCCGGTCACGGGGAATAGGCTGGCTATGGGCATCCAGGCCTTCAGTATTACCGTGCGAAGTGTAAGGTTTACCTTCATTTTCAAGCATATTGTAGCCCGAGCAGGTAAAAGGGGGAGAAATGATCTCCAGGTCATATGTACCATCTGCATTAAAGGCCAATCTCCATAATTCACCAGTTCCCTGGTTTCCGGAACAAGTATGTTCACCTAATGTCTGATCTCCGATGATTAATTTTCCCTCTCCTTTCATCGTTCCTGTAACTACATTATCCTGGATGGTAATATCGAATCTCTTATGCCAGGGACCGGTTATGCCTTCCCACCATAATTCTACGGTCATTATGCCACTCCATTTGCCGGTGACATCCTGTGCAGGTGATAAGTACTGCAGTAATAAAAAAAAGATTGGCAGAAAAAATGATCTGGTTCGCATGCCTGAGTATTTTATGAATGAATTTTCATTCATACGGTGGGATTAGCACGGGGTCCTTATGGAAAGTTAGTATGTTTTACCGATCGTCGATAAAGAATCTCTTAAACGCAGAAAACCTCACTAGTCAAAGACTTCGTAAGGTTTTCTGTTTTTTAATTCCCGTTAAATTGGCTGGGAAGTAGCCTCGACAGGAATCCCCTTCTGAATGGCGTCAGCCGGGCAGGGAACCTGTATCTCGAGAAGTAGCCTCGACAGGAATCCCCGTCTGACTGGCGCAGCCGGGCAGGGAACCTGTATCTGGAGAAGTAGCCTCGACAGG
>CAYRHU010000041.1:0-31311 GCA_964424155.1 uncultured Chitinophaga sp. | reverse complement strand
TAGAGCATCTGACTACGGATCAGAAGGTTTCAGGTTTGAATCCTGACGGGATCACTGACTTCAATGAATGGGTCTTGCAAATCAATCATTTGCAGGACCTTTTTCTTTTGGGGGTAAACATAGGTAAAACATTCTACGGTGGAATGGACTGATATTTTAACGTCATAAGTTTTACTTTTTCAGGTTAATAATTTAGTTACTTATTATCGGTTTAGGGAACATTTTAATTGCCTCTGCTTTATCGAGGGAGAATCCGCAGCCCTTATCTGTGTTGAAGTGTTCTACGGTTATCCAGTTATTTTTTTTGGGGAAACATTGCAAAAGAAAAAGGGAAAAAAGAAAGTAAAGCCCGTCAGGCGGCGTGGCTAAAAAAACAAGGAGGAACGGAATAAATGATGGCCTTGTGCGGTGGGGCTGTGTTTATGCCGTAGTTCCTTGTTTTTTTAGTGCAAAGGGCTGTGCCAGCCGCCTAACTTGCTTTCTTTATTTCCCTTTGCCAATGTTTTTCGGACAGGATTCCCCGACTGTATTAATTAGCTGGTTTGCCAAGGAGAGGGGGATACCGGCAGGCCATCCAGATAAGGGGTCAATATGCGGAAGTGCTGGTAGCCGTTCCGCATATATGAAAAATTACTACTATAGGGTTCTCTTCGCTCTGCTAAGTGGATTTATCGCTTTGCTTAGTGGTTTATTTTAGAGTCCGAACGTCATATCATAGTTCCGGTGGAAGAAAAAATTGGTCAACCCAAGTCTTTTTAATTACTTCTGGATCCGGAATTGTACCATAGGAAAAATGGGCAGGCAATACGGATGCAAAATTTGTTGCAACATTCCCTGCATTTCTATCCTGTATGTATACTTTTTTGAGGGAAGTTCCCATAGCCGATATCAATCTTTTGTCTACATTTCTATTGAAAAAAGGGAAACTATAGCCGATAACAACAAGTGTATTTGTATCCTTAATTGCATTTTCAGTCTTTTCCAAGAATTCCTGTGTATCATTTCCCCATCCACTTTCCCAAGCAAACGATAGGCTCGAGCGTACATTATCGGCATCGTTAATTACATTGTTATAAAGTGTAGTAAATTTTAGGCATAAATCCCTGTCATTTGGAGGACTAAAGCTATCATAAACATATTTTACCTCATCAATGCCGTTATTTTTTTTGATGAAATTCGTAGTCCCATTCAGCTTAAAAATCGAAAATTGGTTTGAATCAACGTCGGTCCTTCCAATTTCGTTTACTCGCAACAGTGACTGGTTTTCTGAAACTGTATTTTTCCCAGAGTACATACTGAATGCCAACTCTAGCTGGTAATCATAGTTCCAAGTAATGATTCGAACATGCTCCGGGAAATCAGTATGACTATTCCCGAGGATAGATGCGAGGAAGGAATCATACCGATAATCGACCGGGGATTTAAACTGCTTAGTTATAAAGAAACTGGAAAGGATGGCTTTCAGTCCTCGATACTTTCGGATCGCATTTGAATCATATGGAGCTGTAAGCCGTAGCCTTTTCGCATATGTATCAACGCTAGCATGTTGTTTTTTAACCAGAAGCTCAATTATTTTATCGCATTCTCTTACAAAACTATTCTCAGCCTCTTTCTGCACGACTCCCCCCTCTAAAATAACTTCTAAACCAGACCTATTGTCATGATAAAGATCCCTGAATTCGGTTAAACTAGAAGGTATCTTATTGACAACTGGTAATGCATTGGCGCTAGCCCCTGCACCAAAAAGAAAGGTTATTTTATTAGCCATGTTATTTTTTTCTTTTCTTTTCTTTTAAAAACAATCCAGCTGTATACTTATCATAAAGCTCAAATAAGAATTCTAACCTCTTAGTTTCATTCGGGAATGGCTGCGGCCTGTAACATAAATCTACAGCTTTATCCAATGCTTGATGTGCTTTAACCAAAGCCGGTGGCATAGTGTTCGGATCATATAGATCTGCCAAACTGCATTCCGGAAATAATCCACGTACATCCAGTACGCTCTTCGCAGCTTGTTGAACTGCCGCTTTTTGTTTATCAGTTGGGGTTTCGGGCCATGGGAAATTGTTATATACAAGCCTATTTGAATACCTTAGACTTGTTCCTAACATTCCGCATGTATACCGTACCCAAGTCATATGCATCATTGAAGTCAAAACTCCAAAATCAAAAACGGAAGCCTTGGGAATTATTAATGCCAAATTACTTGCGATTTCGAAGTGAGATTTAAATCCAATTGGAATATACTTCCTAAATCCTGATGAAAGATTGGGTATTAGAATGTAATTATAATCGGGCTGCCTTATCTCGCCGAATAAAAAGGGATGCTCTGCCAGCTTTTTGGTGGCTGCTCTTTTGCTTTTTAGTCGATATTCTTTAACCATTCTGATCCTCTCCATTAACATGGGCAATTGCTTCAATTCACTTGGCTGGGCATCCTTAAGCCAAAAGCAAAACCGATTTATCCCATTAATAAATTCCTCCCCGCCAGTAAAGGGTCTAATATATTTCGAGCCTAGCGGCTCATTTTTAATATAAATTTCTTTTTCAGATTCTGACATTAATAAGTAGCCGCCATCGTTAGGCATACTGCCAAAAATAATTTTGGGCACTTTACAAATCGGCTCATTTCTATTAGAAATTACCATGTCGTTTCCCTGAACCAAATATGGGTTTATATTTTTAACGGTAGTTTCATGTGGCTCACCAGTAATTACTTCGTATTCAAAAAGTGATTTATTATTGATATCAGAATTTGAAAATCCAATGATTACAACTAATACTTGCGCATTCCCCTTGGCCTCATTACTCCACTTAAATGTTCGATGTGCGAAATGGATTTTAATTTGATATTTATTAAATAATTCACTCCACAAAACTGCCACCTGTTCTCCTTGAGCAATCGAATTTGTGCTAACGAATGCTGTTTTTGTTTTGGACAAGGAATTTTCAGTAATAGAATTTACTGATTTCATATATTGAGCAGCTCGGATATACCACGCCGTTACATAATCCAGTACTCCCGACCCATTAACACCAGAAAAAATAAACTCCATATCTTCCTTTTGTTCTCTGTTTTGAAATTGTTTTCCTAAAAAGGGGGGATTCCCGAGTATATAATGATATCGCGGGGATTCTTTCTCCCAAGGCATTGGTTCAATCAGGGCCTGCCAATCAATCCGCAGGGCATTTCCCTGTTTTATGGTGGCGCTCTTTTTTAGCGGCAGGCGCACGTAATAATCTCCAAACGTCTCGCTAGCCAACATATTCATCTGGTGGTCTATCAGCCACATCGCTACCTGCGCAATCTGGGCTGGGAATTCCTCGTACTCGATACCGTAGAACTGATCAACGTCCAGTTGAAAGTATATTCCAATGTCGGTTATTGCCTGTTGCTTAGCAAGGTTTTCACGAAGAAGCAGTTTAATAATTTGTATTTCGAGGAGCCTAAGCTCCCGATATGCAACGATAAGAAAGTTTCCACACCCGCATGCCGGGTCAAGGAACCTGAGTTTACTAATTTTATTATGGAATTTTTCAATACTCCCCCGGCTTTCCCGCTTTACTGCTTCAAATTCACTCCAGAGATCGTCCAGAAACAGTGGCTTTATCAGTTTCAGGATATTTTTTTCACTGGTATAGTGTGCGCCGAGATTGCGCCGGGCTTTTTCATCCATCACTGATTGAAACAGGGAACCGAAAATGGCGGGTGATATACGTCCCCAGTCCAGTGAGCAGCACTCCAGCAGTATACCCCTCATCTCGCTGTCGAATGCAGCCATGGGCAGCCGTTCCTCGAACAGCTTACCATTAACATAGGGGAAGGCGTCTATGCTTTCATCAAGATTTTTCAGACGTGCTTCCTTTGGAGTGTTAAGGACTTCAAACAGGTGGCCGAGGTTGGAGGCAAGGTCTGACCCATCTACCGAGGTCTTTGCGTCTAGATAATCGTAGAATATGCCCTTTTCAAAAATGTTCGTATCGTCGGCAAACAGGCAGAACACCAGCCGTACCAGATATACCTCCAGATGATGCCCCGTATACCCGATGGCCTTCAGTTTATCGTGCAGCTTACCCATCAGTTCAGCCGCTTCTATATTGACCGGATCTTGCTCTTTGAAAGTTCTCCGTTTGTACCCGGCAATTTCACTAAAAAGCCCCACGTTCTTTACCAGTTCCGTGATTTTGAACTCATGCTGGCTGTTGGCATCAAGGTCATAAAGCCGGAATCGATCAAAATCACTTACCAGTATATACTTGGGGAGTTCCTTATCGGTCAGTCCGGGGAAATAATCCTTTGCCTGCTGGTATGCCCGGTCTAAATCTCGACCCCTGCTCTTGTGCTCAACCAACAGCATCCCCTTCCAAAGGAGATCTATATACCCCTGCCTATCGTCAATCTTCTTTACCTGCTGCTCGAACGTGGCTACCCGGCGTCTGGATATCCCAAAAACGTCAAAAAAGCCGTCCCAGAAGCTTTTAGCTTCGGCATCCTCGTTGCTCTCGTCCTGCCATTCCTTGCTAAATGCGGTGGCTCTGGCCTTGATTTCGTTCCAACTAAGGGGCATTCGGGGTGGGTTTGTACGGCCAAAATACTGAAACTTTAGCCTTTTTTGTCCGGCTTCCTGGACTGTTGCTGCTTGATCACTCGGACGGCTGTCGGTAGAGGGATACTCTTTCCAGAAAAATAGCTATGTAATGAGGAATTAACTTTAAATATTAATCTCAAACTGATTGAATCGGCCTTTTTGCGTCGTATCTTTGCATTTCCAGAGTATACTTACTCCAAGTGGTAGCCTTCAACTTGAAGGTTCACCCTCGAAAGTCCGGGCTTCCCAAAGGAGTTCGGCACTATCAAAAGACATAAGGCTGGGTTTTTCCCAATTTTACACCCGCAGTGGCATGAAACAAGCTGCTTAATAAAATTGTAGGTATGTGGCAACTGACGGTTGGGGTTAAAGCAACGTGGCCGTCAGCTATAGGAGTATCTAAATATACTCTCGCTCTGACTGAAGGTGTCAACGAGGACTTGCACGAACCAAAGGTTACTGCCAGTTACTTCCTCACGCTATGAGTAATCACCCGCTTCCGAAGGTAACCTTTGGCAGTAGAAAAAAAGCAGGTGACGAAGGGACGTGGAGCCACAGGTACCTAGAGCTGAAAGTTTTCATGAGAATTTTAGCTTTCTGAGTTTCTGTACTGATGTTTTTGAGCCATTTTGGGATAAAAAAAGAAAATCCCATAGAAAGAACAGGGGGAGCGAAAACATCCGTGCAAGGGAAAGACCTTGGTGTGCCCATTTTGTTCTGGCGCATAGAAATCTACTGCCTTCTCCGTTTTCTCTTCTCTTCTCGGACTCTATCTTTTAATCCTATTTTATCCAACTTAGAGTGGAATCTATGTCCAAGTTCTGAGGTCTTGTAAGCAATATTTGTTTTGCCCGGCAGGTTTTCATCTTCTTTATCATACGCATCAACAAGTCCGTATCCTACGAATTTAGGAGCAAGGGAACCATATAGGTAATGGCCATCACCAACGTTATAATAAAAATCTACTCCTTTTGTTAAGATTGAGTAGTAGATACAAAATAATGTCAGCAAATCATCCTCTGGTGCTTTCTGTCCCCAAATCGACATTCCCCGAGTAGGAACGTCCCACTTTTCTAACAGCATAATATTATAAAGTTCTTTGAAAGTATAATTACCAATTTGCTCATCCCAAAAAGGGTCTTTTCTATTACGAATAACGCTAACAATTCGCAGGACTATAAAATAAAGGGCAATTGCTGATAGAACGAATGATAAGGGAACTTTAAAAGCCAGTACTTGCAATAAATATAAGTATATCTGCTCCCATGTGTGGTTGGTTACTCTTGCCCAAATGAGACCTGCAATAGCAATTATAGCGGTAGCGATTACCTTACTCCAAACAGGGTCTTTCCAAATCCTTAAAAAAGATTCTCTTATTCGTTGTGCTGAAAACTTCATATACAATTATGGGTAAGTTAAGATAGTTAATTTCCCCGTGTTTGTCTCATAAAATCCCTTCATCAGCAAAGCTGTAATAACTCTGTTCTTCGGTTGCTAAAATCAAATGGTCAAGCACGTTTATGTCCATGTAGCGGGCAGCTTCCTTTATCCGGCTGGTCAATTCCTCATCAGCACGTGATGGCTTAAGATTGCCGGACGGGTGGTTATGAGCTAAAATAAGCCCGACTGCGGCCGTTTTAAGGGCTACCCCTAATATCAGCCGTATATCAGCCACAGTCCCGGTAATGCCCCCTATTGAGACAAGGTAAACCCCAATGACCCTATTTGCCCGGTTGAGGTACATAACCATAAAATGTTCCTGCAGCTGAATCGTATCGGGAGGGAAAAATTCCTGAAAAATCTCTTGGGCGTCCCGTGAGGTGGTGATTTTTGGTTTTTCTGATTTGGCCGGAGTATAACTTACCCGGATTTCTGCGATATTTTGTTTCATAGTATAAAAAATTAACCCCCGCTGATACGATGCATCGGCAGGGGCGAGTTAAAAAATTGATTTTAAATCAGCAGTTGAAGGCATCCATTGCCCGGTCCAGTTCCTCATTCATGATCTTGGCATACACTTGTGTTTCCCTGATGGTGGAGTGAGCCATGAGTTTAGATACCTTATCAATCGTTATCCCTTTCTTCAGAGCCCGGACGGCAAAAGTGTGCCGGGAGACATGAAAGCTCAGCCGCTTATCTATTCCTGCCATCTTCGCCAGCCTTTTCAGGTTGGTATTGATTTGGGTTGTGGCACTGGTAACGGCTACATCCAACGCAACGGGATCATGGATATTCAAGGTCGGCTTAAGCATGGGAAAGATAAAATCGTCCTTACAGCCATTTACCCGCCTATATCTATCCATTATTCCCAGCCCCGTATTGGGCACTTTTATAGCGACCTGCGTGCCTGTCTTTTTAATCACAACGCTTAAATGGGAGCCGTCAAAATCTGCCCATTTCAATTGTAGAACATCAGATACCCTAAGCCCTCCGGTATAAGCAGCAAAGACGAACATATCCCTGCATCTCTCCAATAAAGTACCCTGATTGAGGGTGCAGCATTCAATTTGATTCAATTCCTCCTCTGTCAGGTAGTTCCGGTGGGTCTTTTCCAGTTTAAGCTTATATTTCCGGAATGGCGAAGCATCGGCTTCTACCACATCGGAACGGATGGCGTCATTAAATACTTTCCGGATAAATTTCATATTGGTATGCACGGTATTGGTTCGGTTGCCAAATCGTTCCCGGAGGAAATGTTCGTATTTAATCAGGAATTCCGGTGTTATATCATAAAAAGTAAGTGCCGGTCTGAACTCCTTCAGTTTAGTAATCACCGAACGGTTCAGATCATAGGTACCTATCCGGCCTTCAATCCTGTATTTTGCCAGCGTTTCGTCAGCGACCGAATAAAAGTCATGCGGTCTTTTGCCAAACACTTTCTCCTTTAAACTCCTGCTGGTATTCCCTTTTGATAAGGTTTCGTGGAGCAGTATAGTGTCCTGTATCTCTGTGAACTTGTTTGACAGATAAGAATTGAGGCGTGAACTATTTGGGTAGTTGGATTTTACTTTGTTTTTACCGGCATCCCAATGACGGGGAGGTATCATGATGCCGGAGGCTATATAACTTGCCTTCCTGTTCTTGATTATTCGGAAGTGAATTGGAGCGTCCCCTTTTGTATTTATTTTTTCCTTCCGGAAAACTATTGTTACGCTTGCCATGATTAGAAAGTGGGTTAAACATTGGGTAAAACATTTAGGTCTTTTTCCTGCCCGGAGTGGCAGGAGGTTTACCCCCTCCAATTTCTAATTCATTGATTTTGAGTAGCTCAACTGAATAGAGCATCTGACTACGGATCAGAAGGTTTCAGGTTTGAATCCTGACGGGATCACCAAATGGCCCCGGGTTTTAGCCCGGGGCATTTTTATTATTGGTATTGAATATAAACCGGCCTGGGTTTCAGCTTCAATATCTCCCCCGGGCTCATGATCGCCTGCCCGCCCACCACATCATTTTTATAAAACAGCTTGAAACCGGCAAACTGCACAGGTTGTTTGTAAATGCTGTGATAATAGGTATTCTTCTTTTTTTCTTTCGAACCAAATCCATCCATATTGATCACGATCTGTGTTTCGGGACGGGTGAGGATCTTTTTGTAATTCGTGACCATGCCTTCGGTAAAGCGGTGTACCACGAGTATCTTGGGAGGCAGATTGTTCTTTCTAACCAGTTCTGACAGGTAACCGGATGCATAGTTGATATCGGCCGCGTCGAATGTGCCGATGGATGAACCGGGACGGGCCCCGCTCTTCATCGAATATTCCGGGTCAATACCCAGGTGTACCTGCGGCAGTTTCAGGTATTCCTCCAGCAGGGGGATCTCGTTTTCCAGTTTACTTAAACCAACCTGTATGTCGAGAAATACGATGCCGTTTACTTCATTCGCCATCGCGATGGCTTTGTCTATTTCACTGCCCGGCATACGGGCCCGGTATTTACCATCTTTACCCGCACGTGCCTGGGCGGTAACGGCGATATAATGTATGGCCGGGATAACGGGCGTGAGCGTATCCGCTTTTTCCCATAGGGCTACTTCCCCTTTTAGTTTTTCCAGCACTTTCTCTTTCCCGTATTCGCCCAGTATACCCATCTGCGTGGAATAAAAATTACCATAGTAGGCTACGATCCGGTTGAAGGGGAGCCGGGCGCCGGCCAGGGGAATCGCGGCGGCAGGGGGCCAATTACCTGATGCGTCGCCGTTAGCCAGCGACATCATGCGTTCTCGGTAAAGGAATGTGTCCGTTGCCGCCGGGGGAACGATCGTGTCCATTTCCGGTTTCACAACAGGCCGGTCCGTCACTTTTTCACTTTCTCTTCCGCTGCCGGTACAGGAGATCAGCAGGAAGTACGAGGTGACCACTAGAATCATATCATGGGTCAACCGAAAATATTTTCTTCCAAAAACAAATCGATTCATAGAGAGAGAACAATTTTTGCCTTCCCAAAATAGCAAGCGTTTATTTCCCGGATGGTGATGCCTGTCAACCGCTGTATTGATATGGCTCAATGGGAACAAATGGGTGTATGACGCTGACAGGTACCCGGCAGCCCGTTTCAAATCCGGTTACGATGCAACGGTAACGCGCAGGGTCACGTCAGGGGCAATACCAGAATGGCATAAAGAACCAGCAGCAGATCAGCCGTATTAATAAAAGCACGAATCCGGAAAATTATTGTAATTTGGTTAGGAACAGACCACCACGATCCTGACCCCCCTGAACCAATCCAAGGCAGAAACAATAGTAGCAATAAATCTAAACAGGGTTTATGGTACCACGCATGCTTATCGCTGCAGCGCTCCTGGCCGGCTGCACCATCTGTACGTATGGCCAGAATTTCAGCGGACTGCAGTATAAACGGCTCAGCCGGGCCGAGGACCTGGGCACGATGCTGGAATCCCTGCTGGGACGGATCGGCGGATCCGTTGACGGATCGATCGACAGCGTGGTGGTCGCCGGCGATTACGAGCAGGAGCTGCATCTCCGGATCTATTATACGGATTTAATCAACGGGTATTTTACGGTATCCACCATGAACCGGGGGCGCGGGCGGGAACCGCAGGTAGAAGTGGTCCGGTTTAAACAGTCTGAGCGCAGCTCTCCAGCCGAATGTATCCTTAAACTTAACCCGGCGGCAGCCAAGGAGGCGTTTAGCGAATCCCCCTACCTGCGTATCGATGTCTCGAAGCGGGCCGATGGCGGGGGTAAGGTAAAAGTGTTCGCCCTGCAGAAAAAATGGGTGATGCCCGGCGGTGTGGCGGCGCCCAATATGCAGATCCGCGCGGTGCTGCAACCGGTGGGAGTGGCCGCCAGCCTCAACCCGAATGCCGATAACGGGGTGATGCCGGCCAAGAAAATACAATTCAACAAGGCCATACTGGATACGCGTGACGGACGTATGAAACCCGTTCCTGTCCGCACCACTGGTGGAAATTCAGCACCCATCAGGCTTCCTTTCCTGGATCCGGTTCGGTTCGCTGATATTTCCGGCACCTGGCTCAATACGAATAAGACCGCCCCGGGTATTACCAAACTGGTTGTTACCAATAACAATTATATCAGGGTATTCAGCAAGTCCTCTTCCCAATCGGCCGAATACGAGTCGGCCAAGGGACCGCTGAGCGCCATCAGCGCCACCCAGTTCCGCGCCCAGTTTATCGTGGATAATAAACTGGAGACCGCACAGACAACGGGAGTGCTCGATCTGAACCTGGTCAATAACCAGTTGCAGGCAAAGTACACCACAAAGGTTAAAATGGCTTTTAACGTTATCAGCAAATCATACAATTATACATTCCAGAAACAGGCATTGCCGGTGAAACCGTTTCCCGGGGTGGTAACGCTCGAAGAATTCAAAAACAAGTTGCCCGACAGAAAACCCGTAGGGCCTCCCAGTACGGAAGCGCAGGGAGCGGGGGATGAGACCATCAGTATCTGGGATGGGATCGCCGTGGACAACCTGGTAGATTTTAAAAACCCGCAGGATATTTCCAGCATCAATATTGCGGTGATCCCCGACAAAAACCCGAATTCCGGTATTTATTATATCATGCCGGCGGATTTCCACCTGGTTTGGGATCCTTCGGTGAAGTCTAAAATGGGTTATGGCCTTTCCATTTCCTATGGTAAGCAGACTGGGGAGACGGAAGAAGACCAGGACGCGCCCGTGCGGATGTCGGCCATGCTGACGGCGGGTATCAGTAACCAGGAAAGAAATTTTGTCCGCTCGCTGCTTCGCGGCATCGATCCCAAATTCAGGGAAATCAAAGACCTGCCGTTAAGAGAAAACCTGGAAACCAGTTTCCCGGCCAACCTCAGCGCCCTGTATAATATTCCGGCCGACAAGATCGCCGTTACCGCCGGCTCGGATTTCAATAAAACCATCACGGTCGCCTGGCGCACCGACGCCGACACCAAGGAATTTATCCAGACCGCCCTTACCACGGGTGAGGGGATCGCCGCCGCCGTGGTGCTCAAACCCCGGAACGAACAATTGCCGGATTACGAGGTGCCGGCCCTGATCTCGCTGTCGGACAACAGTTCATTCGGGAAAATGAACCTGGATCCCAAAACCTGGCGCTCACGGGAATGGATAAACGAAACTGCCTACCCGCTGAAACTGAAATATCTCCATGTGCTGAAAAAATCACTGAACGGCAACACCCCGATCGTGTATTCCTGGTCGATGGAGAATGCGGAGATCCCGTCACGGGCACGGGTGAGTTTTGACAACAGCCGGGTGCCCGTATGGCTCGATAACGATCCCACCGCCGTGATGTGGCTCGATTATTCGGTCATGGACTGCTCGCCCTGTCATGATTCGGTGATCGTGGCCATCACCGACGGGGTGCCGGCCAACCTGGCGCAACAGATCCGGGTGAACATCCCGCCGGCCGTATTTGATACGATGAAGGCGCAGCAGTTCCTGGTCACGCTCCGCAGCCGGCAGGCCGACCCGAAGGGAGGAACCGTTACCGAACTCCCCGCCGTCTATATTACCCGTGAACCCGGTAAGAATTTTTTCATCGGTCCTTTATTTATACATAAGGGCGGTACACCCGAATACGAATTCAATGTAAAGATCGAAACCCTGTCGGGCGATTTTATTATTTCCGAACAGTGGTTACCCGCGACAGAGAAGGAACTCTTACTGGGCACTTCACGTATGAAAGCCATTTTTAATGGCACTATAACCGATTTGGAACAGTAACCGGGAAGACCTTGAAGCATATCACCACACATATCAGCTTCCTGGGTACGGCGGTCGTATTATTCACTGCACATCCGCAGGCCCAGCCGGTATTCGGTTCTTCCCTGCTCGTGGAGGGATATACGCTTTTCCCCGATAAAAAGAAAGGCAACCTGTACTATGCGATGCCTCCCGATTACCAGTTACTTACCGATGCCGGTGGCAAACCCGCTCTCAGCCTGGTGAAAATGCGGTATACCGGTTCCGCCGGGACAGGCGATGCCGGGGTGATCAAATACAGCAACCTGCTGCAGTTCCGTGTGGGCGCGGGCAAACAGCATCTGCAAAAGATCGGGACGGTCAGAGCCGCGCTGAAACGAAAGAACCCCTCTTCGGAACTCAGGACCCTGCCGGTAAAAAAGTTTGTATCCGTCCTGGTATTCACACCTGCTGCGCCCGAACCGGGCTCCGATACGGTAAACCTGGTGAAAGGAGGAATAGATGAATCCGGCGAGGAGGGTGCCGGCGGGAACAATAATTTCTGGAATGAACGGACGGTTACGGTCCGGCTCAGTAATACCGACGCGCAACTGGTCGAATACGCTTTACGAAATGGCAAAACGCTTATGAGTTTCTCCTACGCGTTTTATTCGGCTTTCGCCGATCGGACGGATCTGCGCACCGAAGTGTACGGCAATCTCCGGTTGCGCAATGAAGTGCGGAACCTGTTCGACAAAGATGCGCTGACGGGTACGGACACTTCGCTGTTTATAACACCCGTGAAAGCCGATGCCATTCCCCTTTCGGCCGACCCGGTTCAGTGGCCTGATGTGGTACGGGAGGTGGACATCAATGAACGAATGCCCGCGAAATATCCTTTGTTCGATGTGTATTGTTATGACTTCGCGCAGGGACTCAGGGCAGATCTCTGGGAAAAAAAGATAGAAATAAAGGCTTCCGGGGTGAACGGTTCTGTTGTGCAGTACGGCTTCTCGTTCCGGGAGGACCGCCCCGAGGTGTATGCACGCGCGATCCGGTTCCCGCTGGCCGTGCGCTTCGACAAACCCTTTTTTTACCGGGTCACGGAGATCGATCAAAATGGGAACACGGTCACAACGGACTGGAAGGAAAAGACCAACTGGAGCGAGTTGCTGGATATCACCACCTCACCGGATAAAGTGGTGATGAAGGCAAAACCGGACTCAACTGATCAGTAAATAAATCAAAAGTCGTCTATGCTTTTTTTGAAAAAATCCATTACCGCCTGGTGCTTGTTCATAACCGGCATCGCTCACGCGCAATTGGTGAAATATGATGAGGGGGCGGTGTACGTGGACGGGGTGACTCTCTTGCAGGATGCCAATGACCCGCTCAGGTATTTTTATTTACCCCGGTTTCCCCGGCTGGCCATGAATAACGGGACCTTTGAATTTCTCTGCCTGAAATACACGGGTGACAAACCCGAAAACAGCGGAGGGCTATTTCATGCGCTCGTGGAATTCTCTCTTCCCGACAGCCTGCTGAGACGTTGTGAAGCGGGACTGAAAAAGATCGTTCCGGGTGCCCGGATCATGGGACAGGTTCCCTTACGGGAGTTTCCAAAGGAACAAAACGCCGATGACGATGTGCAGGGCAGTTTTGAAATCGTATCAGCGGTGCTGGGCAACCGTAACGGAACCAACGCGCTGACCCGTTCGGTCGTTACTTCAGGGCATGCGCCTTTCACCCCCGGGTCCAAAGCGGCGCTGGCTTCGGTGTTGTCGCCAGACGGCACCAACCTTCTCTGGAATTCATTCACCGGGCCGACCTCTGATGTTTCTGTCGCGATCAACGGTTATTATGAAGCGATGGTAAGAGCGTACAACGCTATCGTGACAGCGGAGATGAATGTGGTGTATAAACATTTCAGTGAAATGACATCGGTGCAAAAGAACTGGGATAAAACCCAGATCCGTCGCGTGACCGATTCATTAAAACGTGTGGGTGTGATAAAAGTGGAAGTGGCCGACCGTTCAGCCGGACTGGGTATCAAGGCCAGCGACCAGGAAGCCATACTGAACGTAGTCGTGAATAAATTGACGGAGCTGATGTTCAATGCCGAAACAGGCTGGTCGGCCGCGCCCACACCCGTGGATCCCAATATCGGGTTCAATCCCAGGGGAAAACCCGGCGATAAAACGGGTAATACCATTGTGGACGCGATCGGGGCGATCGGGGAAACATCGACCGACGTACTCGGCGCGATGCCCATTTTGGGTTATTTCGCTCCCAAGAAGGACCGCAACCCGAAGTATGTAACGGACAACCAGTATGTATTAAAGGATATCAAGGATATCCGGTCGAATAAATTTTATCTCAATCTCAGCAAGTCGGTCAGCATAAAAGTCCCCTTTCATACGGCGGGCAATCTCAACTTCCTGTTTGAAAAACTGGGCAATGATCCGCGCTATTTCAGGGTGGTGAACATGAACGATCCGGATTTCGAACGCGGCCAGGTTATTTGCCAGGTGGATGGGGATTTTGTGGACGCCTTTGATGATATTATCAATTTCGTGACGGTGAATTTCCGGAAGCGATACGGCAACGGGCAGGCGGATGTAACCGCCCAGTTAGTCATTAACGGCAACGATCTCAAGAAGGATGTGAAATTGAAAGAAATTTCTTATCCCCGGCTGGGTATCAAAAGTGCCGACTGGATGGATTATGAGTACCAGCTAAGCTGGAGTTACAAAGGACATCCCGACCCGGTACGGGTGCCTGCCGGGAATGATCAGTGGATCAGGGCCAGCGGTTCAGCCATTTCCCTGATACCGCCGCTGGAAAAGAAAGTCCTGGAACTGGATGCCGACCGGTCGGATTTTTCATCTCAGGGTATTTCTTCCGTAAATGTAAGTTTCGCCGGGGTGCAGGCCGGGCAGCGAAAACTGATCCGCACGGTGGTGCTTCGTCCCGATGATAAAAGCTCCACCAACCGGATCGTCATGTATCATGACAAGGGGAGTCCCGTGGCCTATCAGTCCACCTGGTACAGCCGGAGCAACGGGCAAATGACGGAGGAGATCAGATTACTGGAGAAGGGATACATTTTCCTGGTGCCGCCATCGCCGGATAAATTTATTAAATAGGATTACACGCATGTGCTCATTTAAAAATAGTACACAGGCTGTTTTTTTTGTCATGATTTTCTTGGCGTGCTATGCGTTAAACGCGCAACCCATTTCGATCGATCGGGGCTTGCGTGCCGGTGGGCTGTGGTGCTTTCCCCTAACCACGGACTCGGCCACCTGGCTCTACCTGCCCGACCAGGGCCTGCTGGCCATGGATGAGAATAAAAAACCGCAGTTCTCCTATATCCGGTATGTGCGACCCATATCGAAACCTTCTTCCGATGAAGCGACCGTTACCACGGCCGACGGGGGAGCGGTGCTGCATTTCCTGGTCACTTACGATACCGATCCGAAGGCAATCGCCCGGGCGGAGCAGGAACTGAATGATCAACTGCCCGGCCCGGAAATACGCATAAGGGGCCCCGTTATATTCTCCTCTGGCCGCTACGCGCTTGTTTCCTCCATTATTAACGGGGATAAGAAAGAAAAGCAATTGCTGTCGGTGGGTGCGGCCCCCGTACTGCAGGGATCGCGTATCGCCCTGTCCTTTGAACTATCGCCCGAACGCTCCAAACTCCTGCTGGAGAGCCTGCAAATGCCCACTCCCGATATTTCCATCATTTTTGATATGTCGTTCTCCGGTTTGACGGATGCTTACAAGGCAAAAATGACGGTTGACTGGACGCTGGTGAACAAGAGCCGCAAGATCGGGGGCGGGATCAGCCTGTATTATATCAGTCTTGACCTGGAAGACGCATATGAAGAGTTGCGCAGAACCGGGGCGATCCGGATTGAATCCGAAGGGGAGGACGCGCAGATGGAGAAGCTGGTGAATGAAACCTATGCCCGCCTGACCGACATGATGTTCCAGAAAATTGAGCCTAACCAGCTATCGGAAAATGAAGATGATGGTTTGTCCGGCGTACTGGGCAAACTCTTTGGCGGAGAGACCGCACCGGCAAGGAAGATAACCGGTTTTGGGGCCAACGCAGTCTATAAGAGAAAAAATATAAAAACCAGCGGATTCAGTACGCTTTATTTCAACAGCCGGCGATCAACCGAACGGCACCATTATTTCACTTTTAATATCGGCGATTTTTACAAAAAATACGGGCAGGATGAACAGTATATCCGGACCGTTTCGTTGCACCGGCTCGATGACCAGGTGAGGCATATCGCCGTGGGCATTGACGGGAACCTGCTCCCCGAGTTTGACAAGCTGATCAATAATGTGACGGTCAAACTCCGGAAAGTGCATGAAGACGGGTCGGTAACGGTGGATGAACAAAACATTACCCGGCAGCGGATCGACAGGCAATCGGCGATTCACCTGAGTTACGGCGCCGTGAAAGACAAGGACCCGCTGTTGTGGCTGAATTATGAGTATAACGCGCAGTTCAGTTTTCGCGGGGGCAGGATATGGGAAACGGGCTGGATCAAACAGGACCAGGGCATGATCAACCTGCTCACCCCGTATGAAAGAAGGGTGATAAAACTGGAAGGGGATGCGGATCTGCTCCGGTCCAAAAATGTACGGGCCACCACCATACGGGTGGAATATCCTTTTCTCGGGGAGAAGCGATCTTTCGAGCAAACCGTAATGACTGGTGATGACCTGGCCCAAAAACAATTTGAGTTAACGCTTCCTTCGGGACAGTACAGCTATGCCTATACCCTTCGCTGGCAGTTAAGGGACGGTTCACAGCGTACCAAAAGCGGGGAGACGGATATGGGTATCCTGTTCATCGACGGGATACCGGATAACTGATCATAAAACAAATAAATTCAACTGGTATGAAATTCATCCTGCCGTTAATCAAAATACCGGCCCCTGCGACGGGCTTATTGGCGTTATTATTTCTTTTGCTTTTATCCCCCGGTATCCGCGCGCAAAACCTGGATTATAACAGCAAGATCGTTGTGACCTTGAACGACGGCACATCGGTGACCCTGTATGCGCAATTGCAGGGAACCGGCTCGGCCGCCCGTCCCTCGAAGAATTATTATTACCTGCCCGCGCAGGTGCAACTGGCACGTGACGCGCGTACAAAAGTGCCGGAGTTCCTGTTCCTGAAATATGTAACGGAGCAACGCGAGGACCAGGGCGGTGTGAACGGGGCGCTGATGCATTTTTTAATGCAGGTGGCGTTCACTCCCCAGCAGTTAACTGAAATGGAAACCAAACTCCGGTCAAAGATGGCCGGAGCGGTAGTGAAAGGCCCGGTGGATCTTTTTGCAGCCTCCGCGGGAGATACTTTCACCATTACCTCGGCGGTGGTCAATACGACCGGGGGGATGGCCAAAAGTCTTGTTACGTCGGGAAGGGCGCCCCTCCAGCAGGGAGGCAAGATCGCGGTGGCAACCAACCTCGACAAGAACGGCGCGCAGCTGATGGCGGCCACTTTTGAAAAGGCCAGTTCGGTGACCGATCTCAGTGTAAACCTTTTTTACAAATATTTTCTTGTGGTGAATGGCCTGAAAGCCAAATTCACGATCGATTACCAGAAGATGGCGGAAGTGATGAAGCAGGACCGGATCGACGGGAAGTATGAGTGGGAGAGGGTTTGGTTCGGTCAGGATAAACAAACGCAAACATGGACCGAGATACATAAAGTGTATGAACGCATGGTCGAAAAGAAAGCGATCACGATCGAGATCACCGAAGGCCCGGCCAATGAAACCACGGGAAAGATCACCGAGGCCCTGTTCCAGTTGTTTATTTCGCTGGTAGCCACCCCGGCCACCAACCAGCCCCAGGCGCCCCCGCCCACCGAAGCGGAAAAGGAATACCTCCCCGGGAAAAAGAACGCCTACAACTATCATTTACGCATTAGCCGGTCGCATCATGTGGATATCAAGAAAAAAGATGTGGTGATGCTGAATTACAATTATTCCATGCCCATGGAACTGTCCATTACGCAAAACCTGAAATCATTTTACGACGCGGCGAAAGACAATCCGAACTGCATCGCTTCCGTGATCCTGGGCCCGGGGTTCTACCAGCGGATGGATATCCGTTTCGTACTAGATCTCGATGCCAAGGAGATCTTTGACCAGGAGATCAATTATGTGACCGTGAATGTAAAAAAGAAACGCAGCAGCGGGAACGATTTTACCGACCGGATCACGTTTGATAAACAGTATATCACGGAAAAAGGCATCACCCGTTCCGTTACTTATGCGGCGGGTGAGGACCGCAACGCCGAAATGTACGAGTACATGACGCAGTGGAGTCTCCGCGGCGGGAACATTTACCCTGCCAATCCCCGCTGGGAAAAAGGGCAGATGGAAGCGGTGGCGTTGCAGCCGCCCGTTACCCCCCGGGTGATTGAGTTTGAAGCGGACCTCGACAAACTGCGATCCACCGGCATCAGCCGCGTTACGCTGCAGGTGCGGTACCCAAAATTCGGACAGGAAATGGAGGAGAATATCAACGTATCCCCGGCGGCGGGTCAGCCTCTCGTGAGCAAGATGTTGTTTATGGACCGGGATACCCGCGGTTATGCCTACCGGTTAGTCTTTAACCATACTACCGAAGGGAAACTGGCCCTGCCCTGGAGTGCGAAAGTGAGTGACAATTATGTGTATGCCGTGATCCCCGACGAACTGGCGGATAAGAATTCCGAATTATTCATCAAAGCAGCCGAAACCGCGAAGACCATCACCACCGCCGGGGCCGACGGGAAAGTGACAACAGATAAGGTGCTGGACCAGTTCAAGGATGTACTGGCGGTACCCAAATCCAACTGATCTTTTCAATTACACAAATACTACATATGAAAAAATATCTCCTTCTTGCCGGGTTCATTTCCTTACTGCTCATTTTTACGAACAAGGCACGGGCGCAACGGGATTTTGTTCAACAGATATTGCTGGATAAACCGGTAACCGCGGGAAAACTGAAAGTCTTCCCGGGTATGCTCAATGATTCCAATAAATATTATTACCTGCCCAATAAACTGCGGCTGGCAAAGGATGAAAGGGGCGAGCCCAAGTTTCTTTTCCTGTATTATGTGACCAATGAAAGTCCGAATGCGGAAGAACTCCAGAGTATCGGCAGAACAGGCGGATATGTGCACCTGGTGGTGGGATTACATGTACTTCCCGAAGAACTGGATGAAGCCAGGCAGGAATTAAAGAAGATAAACCGCAATGGCGTAATCATGGGACCGGTGGTATACCGGGGCGGAACGATGGCGCTGGTAACGAAAAGCGTGATCAGCAATTCCGCCTCCACGGTGGATCCCAATCAGAAACGGGTGCTGGGGATCGGACCCGCGCCGGTGCTGGAAGGAGATAATGTGGCGGTGTCGTTTATCCTGGATTCACTCGATGCCAAGATCATGTGGGAGTCGCTGCAGATGCCCACCCCGGATCTCGGATTTAATCTCAACATGACCCTGGCCGGCTACCAGTCGCCGATCGGCTTTGATATCGTGATGGACTGGGATAAAATATACAAGCATAAGATCTTCAACGCCGGGGTGGCCACACCCATCCTGAAAGCGGAAGTGGGTATCGCGTCGCAGGAGCTAAAGGAGAACGGGTCCATCCTGGTGAAACAGATAGGGGAGGACGCCAATCTCCAGAAGTTACAGGATGTGATCACCAATAAATTGCTGGAGATGTGTTTTGTGCCGTTTGGAGCGGAAGGCTCGCCCAACTGGGCCGAGCTCGCCAAACCGCTCAATGACGGGAAGAGTTTTCTGGATCGGGCGACGGAGCAACTGGCAAAGGAAACCGAAGCGGTGGAGCGGCGCAACAGGGAGATCGTGGATTTTAACCGCAAGGAGAGAGACTATGCGGATGAAGAGAACCGGAAACGAAGGGCTGAAAATGAGGCCCGCCGCAAGGCTGCAGCCGAGGAACTTGCCAAAAAGGAAAAAGAAGCGGAGGCCGCCCGGTTAAAGGCCCGTTCCGAACAGGACGCCCAGAAAAAAGCCGCGGCCGAAGCGGAGGCTAAAAGAAAGCAGGATGCGGTGGATGAAGCCAAAGACCGGGTAGCCGCCGAGGATGACCTCGCGCAAAAAGAAAAGGATGCGGAAGATGCGCGAAAGAAGGCCGATGCTGAAAAAGATCCTGCCAAAAAAGCGGCACTTGTAAAAGATGCGGAAGAGAAAGAAAAATTAGCGGCTGAAGCCCGTAAGAAAGTCGATGCGGCGGGTGGTGTTGAGGCTATGATCTGGGCGATGACCCCGCCTGAAAAAGAGAAGCCGGCTTCAGGCAAGCCCGATGATCTCGGGGATGCAGTGAATGATCCGAAGAACAATAAAAAAGCGGACAAGCCCATTGAGGATCTTCCCATGGTGGTAGCGGAGAAAAAGAAAGAACAGGAACTGCCTTCCATTGCTGTCGTGGCATCTTACCAGCAGAAAACGATCCGGCACCGGGGTCTTTATACGGCATCGGCACGTACTTATTTCACAACGACCCTGGCGGAGCCATTCGGAGACAATATCGGTAAAGTGAACTGCCGGGGCTGTTATAAAAAGATCAACACATTTGATCCGCTCTATGTACAAAGGGAAATCGTTGCTTACCTGGATGGTCAGCTCAGTAACCAGTTCACCAGTTATGTGAATTATGTAACGGTGATGCTTCGCAAGAAACACGCGGGGGGAGACATCACCACCAAAGAAGTGAGGATCGACCGCAATAATTTCACCCGCAGCGCCAACAGTTTCCGGATGCTCTATGGCTGGATGAAGGGCGATGATGACCGCCGCAACTGGCTGAATTATGAGTACAAGACTACCTGGAATTTCTTTGGGGGCACTACGGTGCAAACAGACTGGACTTCCTCAGACCAGCCCGTCGTTCCGCTGAGCCCGCCCGTAAAAAAATACAGTGTGGAATTCACGGGAGATCCGGATCGTTTCAAAGAAAACAACATACGTGCTGTTACCGTGCGAATATTCTATAAACTGGCGGGGCAGGAGCAGATGAAACAGGCCAGTATGAATGTGCTGAAGGGTGTCACCTCCGTATCGCTGGATTACCTGCTGGAGGGAAATGAATCGGAATTTGAGTATGAAATCGAATGGCTGAAAGGGAGCAGCAATGTAAAATCGCGGAGAACCCGCACCTCACAGGCTACGGTGGCGGTGGATGAAATTCAATAAACCGGGTCTTAAAAATTTGCACTATGCTGAAAAAATATATTTACAGAGCGTTATTATGTAGCGCATTTTTGGCCCCGTTAAAAGGGAGCAGCCAGTTTTTCGGAGGAAATATTTCCGGGCTGGGTAAAATAAAAATTAAGTTCCTGAACGAACCCAACCGGAAACCCGCGACTATTCTTGATCTGGCGGTGGATTATATCAAAAACGCAGGCTCCCTTTCGGTTTTCGGGACGCCGTCCAACAACGGGATGACCCGTTCCGCTGAACTGATGGATGCGATGTATAAAATCGCCTTATTCCCGGTCGAAAAGTCGATCAGCAAATCGGCCCGGACCGATACCCGGTTCCAGGAGTGTATTGCCGGAGCCGCCGGGTTATCCGACCGGGATATCACCGTTTTTTTTGTAAATGACGTGAGCGGTGTTACGGAAGAGAATCTTAAGGAATATTCATTTTATTATAAATCAATCCTTATTTCGGATTTTAAATTCAATTATATCTGGCCCGGTGTTTTCCAGCAGTTGTCGGGTCCGGTAATCGTTATCGGGGAGAGTTATTTGAAGAATCTTTCTCTTACGGAAGCGAAGAAGGTACTCCTGAACCTGGTGGTTTGCGCCGCCATGGGTGAATATGGCCCGATGAAAAGTTCGTTGTCCATTCACGACTTTAATACGGGAAAAGATATGACCCGGATTGTTTTTGCCCAAAGTGACCGTCGCAAAATAGAGTTCCAGGCCATTGCCAATGCCATCATGCTGTATTATTCTCCCCGATTCCGGGAAGATGCCTATGAATGGATAACAGGCGCTTCCTATTTCTACCTGCCCAAATCAGAGGCTAAACTGGTTACTGCTTCGGATGAAGGCGCCCCCTTACCCCTGCAGCGGCACAGTTTACGGGACAGGTTCCTGGCCATCAGTTCTGCCAATACGGGTACGGCTTACGAAAAAACAGGAAGCCCCTTCCTCGACCAGTTCCTGGAAAACCTGGTGTATTATTCCGTCTGGGATCTGAAAAGTGGCGCTGCGACCGCGGGGCATTACTATTTTTTTCAGAGCGATCTCAGCCTTGGGGTATTTTTCTATATTTTCATCAGGGCCTATGGACTGGATAAGTTCCTGGAATGTATCCGTTACGATAATTTTAAACTGAAAGGAGTAAAACCGCAGCTCAGGACGCTGTTCCTGGTGCAGAATATCTGTCTCAACATGATGGGAGACAAAGATCTTCAGTATTTAAAGGATAACCCCGGCAGTAAGGAGGCGAAGAATGTGATATTCCCACTGGCCATCCTGTCGCAACTGGGAACCGGATTTAAAACGAATAATCTGGCCGATTACAAAAAAACACTGATGGCAGCTACCGACGCGGCGGAATTCAGGAACCGGGGTGTATTTGACGAACTGGTCCAGTATTATTTTACCGTGCATCATAAAAAAATATCCGATGCATTTATAGCCAATACGCCCATGGATAATGAGAATGGGTTTATTTTCAACAAGTCGGCCCGGATTGCCCGGATCATCGGTATCGATTAGGAATAAAAAAAGTCCGGTTTGCCGGACTTTTGCATTTCTGTTTTATTATTTTGATAGTCTAATTGCGCTGGAACTTTGATAATAAACGCAGGATCTCCAGGTAAAGCCATACGATCGTTACCAGCAACCCGAAGCTGCAGTACCATTCCATGTATTTCGGGGCCCTTGCTTCCACGCCTTTCTCAATGGTGTCGAAATTCAACAGGAGGTTAAAGGAGGCCAATCCCACCATCAGGATCGAGAAACCGATGCTGAGCGGCGTATTGGAACTGGTGAAGGACGATGCGATCGCTGTGCCGGTAAACACATAGGTCATCCACTGGATCAGGTAAAAAAGCATCACCGCGCCGGTGGCGGCGATCACCACCGTACGGAGTTTATTAGTGACTTTGATGATCCGGTAACGGTAGATCAGGAAGAACAGCAGGGTGACCAGCATGGTCAGCGCCACGGCCTGCACGGGCAGACCCGGGTACACATAATTGTACATCGCGGAAATGGAACCTACGAACAATCCTTCCAGGATCGCGAAAGCGGGAGCGAGAAACGTAGCCCATTTCATCTTAAAGGCCATGACCAGCGAGAGGGCGAGTCCGCCGAAAACACCGATCATCATCAGCGGCTTGGGGTCGCCGCCCTTGTAAAACTGCGACCAGGCGAACAAGGTGGAACCCAGCATCAGCATGATCAGCACGCCAAACTTGTTCATCGTGCCTTTCATGGTCATTTCTTCACCGGTACTGATGCCTTCCAGGATCGTGCTCTGGAATGTTTTTTCCTGCATGACAGGATTGCTTGATTTGAAAAAAGACATTTTGTTGATTTTTTATAAAGATAAATAAAATCAAAGAAAAAACTCCAATGGGTTTTCATCAGAAATAACATGTTCTCAACGAATACTTGACTGCTGACTGTGGACTGTAGACTGTAGACTGAAGACTGTGGACTGCCGGGCTGCCGGGCTGCAAGACTGACAGGCTGCTTCAGTAGTGCCATCTCACAAACGCCTCCATCGCCGCATAATGTGTCAGCCCCAGTTCGGCGTAAAGGTTAGCCGTTGCGGCATTCCGTTCTTCGGCCCGCTGCCAGAACTCCCGTGAATCACTTCCCTGGAAGGGTACCATGTCTTTCTGCGACTGGTGAATGAAGATGCCAAAACGTTTTTTCATCACCTGGTCGGGGCTCATGGGGATGGCCATTTCAATTTCCTCGATGTTCCATTCCTGCCAGGCGCCTTTGTAAAGCCAGAGCCAGCAGTCCTGTATCCAGGGATCGCCCGCGGACTTGATTCTTTTCAGCGATTCCAGTACCACGTTGAAGCAAACGATATGGGTGCCGTGCGGATCGGCGAAATCACCGGCGCAATAAACCTGGTGTGGTTTTATTTCACGGAGCAGTTCCATGGTGATCCGGATATCTTTTTCACTCATGGGTTTTTTTTCGATCGCGCCGGTTTCGTAAAAAGGCAGGTTCTGGAAATGAACATTTTTTTCCGGGATGCCCACATAGCGGCAGGTGGCTTTGGCCTCCCCCTGGCGGATCAATCCCTTGATGGAACGGATCACCGGCGTATCCACCTGGTTCGATTTCTTGCGTGCCATGAATTTTCGCACATTGTCCAGTATCTGGTCCGATTTGCGCGTATCCACCCCGGCGATTTTTTCAAAACCCACGGCGAAATCAATAAAGCGGGTAACGAACTCATCGGTCACCGCGATGTTGCCACTGGTCTGGTAAGCCACATGCACATCATGTCCCTGGTCGTGCAACCGCTGAAAAGTACCGCCCATGCTGATGATGTCGTCATCCGGGTGAGGGGAGAAAATGATCACCCGCTTGGGATGGGGCTCCGCTCTTTCGGGGTGACCGGGTATCACCGAATTGGGTTTGCCGCCCGGCCAGCCGGTGATCGAGTCGCGAAGCAGGTAATAGACCTGGAGGTTGATCTCATAAGCATCCCCTTTTTCCACCAGCAGGTCGCCCAGGCCGTATTCGTTATAATCGGAATTGGTAAGACTCAAAACCGGCTTTCTCAGTTTCAGCGCCATGTTCACCACCGCCTTTTTGATCATCTTCGGTGTCCACTCGCAATCACCCGTGAGCCAGGGCGATTTAAAACGCGTCAGTTCCGCCGCGGCCGCTTCATCCACCACGAAGGTCACGTCGTCATGATTCTGCAACAGGGAGGCCGGCACATGTTCGTTATCGTCGTCCTCCACCGATTTTTTAATAACGGGCGCTTTACCGCTGCCCCAGGCGAGGAGGATTATTTTTTTTGATTTCAGGATCGTGCCGATACCCATGGTAAGAGCCAGTCTCGGAACCTGTGAGATGTTGGCGAACTCGTAGGCATTCGCGATCCGGGTGGAGTTGTCGAGGTTGATGAGCCTTGTTTTGGAATAGAGCCCCGACCCCGGTTCGTTGAATCCGATATGCCCGTTGTTCCCGATACCCAGTATCTGCAGATCGATCCCACCCGCATCTTCGATCATTTTTTCATACTGCCGGCAGTGTTCCTTGATGTCCTCTTTTTTGACCTCCCCGTTGGGAATATGAATATTTTTCGGGTTGATGTCAATATGGTCGAAGAGATGGGTTTTCATGAACCGGTTATAACTCTGGAGCGCGTTGTTGTCGATCGGGTAGTATTCATCCAGGTTAAACGTGATCACGTTCTTAAAACTCAGCTTCTCCACCTTATGCATCCGGACCAGTTCGGCGTAAAGCGATTTAGGTGTTGAGCCGGTGGCCAGCCCCAGCACGCATTTCTCCTTTTTTCGTTGCTTTTCGCGGATAAAATCAGCCACCTGGCGGGCAACAAAGGCGGAACCGGCCCTGGGATCAGGGAATATCTTTACAGGTATCTTTTCAAAACTGTCGGAGAGATCCATCGGGGCAGCTTTTTTGGCCATTTTTTGCTTGGTTGAGGGGTAAAGATAAAAATTAAGGGGCAAGGTTTTTGCGGGTTTTTGCTGGTAAGTGCGGTAAGTGTCTGGCCGCTTATAATGTAATTAAGATTTAAATGTCTTTACCAGCGGCCTGACACTTACCGCACTTACCAGCTCCTGGGTTTACCAAATGTCTTTAATGATCTCATTTTCGATATTAAATCCGGAATAAATTGACAGATCTGATTGGGTTAATCCGATCTTTTGCATGGCGAGGTCCCTGTTACAGATCTTTCCATCCCTGAACCCGGCGTAATCGGGCCATGAAGAGTAGGGCCAATCTTCCAGGCGTTTTACAATCTTTGCTTCTTTCGGGTTTTGGTGGATATACCAAAAGCAGTTTAAGGGATAGTTTCCGGGTTGGGGAGTGTTTAATTTAAATTCATCATTAGTGAGGCATTTTGCCTTGGTTTTTTTCTGAAAAAGATTACCCACCGTGTTATTCTGATTGTTGATTGCCTGGGTATAGGAACTCAGGGTTTTGCCGATCGCACTGGAAAGCAGCTGAAGGTGAGTCGGCTGATTCTTTTGTAAAACTGTTTGGCAGCCTTCCTCATTTGGATACAGCATGAAATGAAAATGATTAGGCATCAGGCAATAACAAAATATATCGCAATACCGCCGCCATTCTCTTAAAACCTTTCGCAGGATATACAGGTAATTCTCCGGGTGGAAGAAGATCTTGTTCCTGTTATTTCCCCTGTTATAAACGTGATAGATATGACCCGGTTCGAAATGCATGAATGCAATATCATAGGGCGGAATAAAAATTAAAGGAGAAAAAAACGGTGAAGGAAAGGGATTTTCCGGTAAGATACGACAGGCCGCTTTTAGGGTAATAAAGTTCTAAGTTATTCTATAAGTGGCCTGTCGCATCTTACCAAATAATCATCATTTCCCCTCAGAATATTTCTATTTCATCCACAAACAGCCACGGCTTGCTCCCGGCACCGGGATTACCCGGAGGAATGGTGCCGAAATGGCTGATATGAACTTTTACATACCGGGTCTTGACGGGCATCAGGAACTCGCATACCCCTTCATTGTTTTCAATGCGGGGGTTGGATAAGGGCACCGTCGCAAAGTTATCACCGGTTAAGGAAACGGATACGGTGATCGAGGAGGGCTTCCAGATCCAGCTACCGGTATGCTGCAGGTAATGCACTTTAACAAAGGAGATGCTTTCCGCATTACCCAGGTCGATCGTGGCGATGCAGTCTTCCCCGCTGAAACCAAGGAATTCTCTCGTGCGCGACATCCCTTTGTCATTCTGCACGCCATTTACCAGGGTAAAGGGACCGTCGCCGGGGTATTTTGAGGAAGCCTGTTTTTCCAGGCTGATTTTCTTGCCGGTGGCTTTGTTAAAGAAGAATTGCTGGGTAACCATATTGCCCTTCCTGTTGCCATTTTCGGATAACCATGCCTGGTAGGTTCCCGGTTCCGTGATTTTCACGGGGAGCAGGGATGGTAAGGACAGGGGCGAGGGGTTTTCTCCCGCCTTTTGGTACCGGATCTGCATGTTCTTGTGCCGGCTCTGCAGTTTCCATATCATTCCCTTGTTGCCCGGGGTGGATTCCACGGAGGTTCGCAGGTCGAAATAAGCCTTGCTGTAATTGGCGCTCCAGTTCTCGTATCGTTTGAACTGTGTCATCAGCCGCCTCTCAAAGTCTTCCCAGTTTTTGTTTTCCTTCATCGTCCACTGCACTTCGCTCAGCGCCGCCATCCGCGGGAAGATCATGTATTCCACTTTTTTCGTGTTCTTTATATATTCCGCCCACACATTGGCCTGCGCGCCCATGATGTATTCCCCTTCCTCCGCGCTCAGTTCTTTGGGAATGGGGTCCCAGGCATACACTTTTTCGATCGGGTTGTAACCGCCGATCGTCACCGAGTCCTCGTTCTCGCTTTGCGTATGGTCAAAATAGACCGGGTTGCCCGGACTCATGATCACTTTATGCTTTTGTTTGGCTGCTTCGATCCCGCCTTTCTCGCCCCTCCAGCTCATCACCACCGCGTTGGGGGCCAGTCCTCCTTCGAGAATTTCATCCCAGCCGATCAGGGTGCGTCCTTTTTTGTTCAGGTATTTCTCCATCCGCTGGATGAAATAACTCTGGAGTTCGTGCTCGTCTTTCAGGTTGAGATCTTTTATTCGTTTCTGGCAATTCGGGCAGCGTTTCCAGTTGTCTTTCGGGCATTCATCGCCCCCCACATGAATGAGTTTGGAGGGAAAGAGCGATAGCACCTCATCCATCACGTTTTCAAGCATGTTGAAAGTGTTTTCCTTCCCCGCGCAAAACACATCATCAAATATGCCCCAGGTCTGCTGTACCTGCTTGCCGCTGCTGTCGCCGTTCCAGGTACATGTTTTGGGAAAGTATTTTATGGTAGGTTCGTCGGGGAAACAACTCAGTTCGGGATAGGCCGCGATGGCGGCGGACGCATGCCCGGGCATTTCGATCTCGGGTATAACATTGATGAATCTTTCTTTTGCGTAGTTCACCACCTCCCTGATCTCTTCCTGGGTATAATATCCGCCGTAACGAATGCCGTCATTTCCGGTGCCCGGGTAACGGCCTATAATGGTTCCATTGCGCCAGCCACCCACCGAAGTAAGTTTCGGGTATTTTTTTATCTCGATCCGCCAGCCCTGGTCATCGGTAAGGTGCCAGTGAAAAGTATTCATTTTATGATAGGCGAGGTAATCGATATAACGTTTTAAAAAGGAAACCGGGAACAGGTGCCGGCACACATCCAGGTGCATACCCCGGTAATCGAAACGGGCATGATCGAAGATCTCCACGACAGGGAGCTCTTTTTTTGCATCCGGATCCACCGGGATCAGCTGAAAAAGGGTCTGCATGGCATGAAAGGCCGGCTCGGCGAAATTGCTGTTCACCCGGATACCATTCGGTCCAACCTCCAGGGTATAAGCCGGTTTTCCGGATGTGGGCATTCGCTTCATGAAAAAATCAATATCGCCTTTTTTATCCCCTTTTACTTCCGTGACAGTTATGCCAAATTGTTTTTTCATTTCATCCCGGAAATAACGGAACAGACCCGGCCATTCGTGCCCGGGCAGGCTGTTGGATACGGTGATGGAGTTCTTTAACAGGTATACACCTTCACCCTGTTTTACGGAAAGAGGGCGGGGGATCAGCGACAATGATTTTTCCTGGGAATGGGCGGCGAGCCCGGTACACAGGATACAGATCAGGAGTGTGATAATGCGCATAGGTTTCATTTATCGTAATATGGGTAAATGTATGGATGACGGGTTGGCCGCGTCGTGGTAGATACGGATCGTCGCTTTTTTATAATCGCTTTCTTTCGCCTCATAGATGTTCAAAAACTGCTGGGGGTTGCGGTCGGCCAGCGGAAACCAGCTGCTTTGAACCTGGATCATCAGCCGGTGGCCTTTTTTAAAAGTATGGGCGATATCGGGCAGCTCAAACTTCACCTGTTCAATCTTGCCCGGAGTGAAGGGAACGGGATTTTCAAAACTCTTGCGGTATTTCCCGCGCATGATTTCGCCGCGCACCAGCATCTGGTAGCCGTCCATCGGGTACCGGGAAGGCGGCCCGCCGCTATACCGGAAATCATCCGGGAATACATCAATGACCTTTACAACAAAGTCGGCATCGGTTCCGGTCAGGCTCACTTTCAGATCGGCGATCACGGGACCTGCCAGTGTAAGGTCTTCTTCCAGGGGATAGGTTTGAAAAGTCAGTACGTCCGGCCGCCGGGAAGCAAACCGCTGGTCATCGGTCATGTATTCCGAGGTCCTTCTGAAATGCACATCTTCCGTATAGGGAACCGGGTGTGCGGGGTCACTTAAGTATTCACTATAACCCTTATCCTTTTCATACCCGGGCCGGATCCAGGAAAGCGCGCCGTCGGCTGCCAGGTAAATCGGGCGGGGCCTGTTCTCCTTCGGTGGCCATTGATCCAGTTTGCGCCATTGATTCTCGCCGGTGAAAAAAATGGTGGCTTCCGCCAGTTGCGGATCCATGCCTTTCCCTTTGAGATGATAGTTGAAAAAAGGGATCTCGACCTGGTTCTGGTACCAGATCGAGGTATTGCTGCTGAATCGGATATTTCCCAGGGCGGAACCGTCGCGGCCGGCCCATTGCCCGTGACTCCAGGGACCCATCACGATCTTATTATGGATGCCGGGGTTTTGTTTTTCGATGGCTTTATACAGGTTCCAGGCCCCGTAGCAATCTTCGGCGTCAAATAATCCGCCCACCACCAGCATCGCGGGTTTTATATTGTACATGGCGGTGCGGGCATCTCTTGCCTTCCACCAGTCATCGTAATCGGGGTGAGCATAAATATCTTTCCAGAAGGCCACACTGTCCTTCATGTATTCCATGAGTTTCGCCGGGTTGTTCCTGAGGTAAAACGCATAGTTGTCGCGGATCGGAAAATCAAATCCCCTTGATCCAATGGTAGTAGGCAGGGGGCGCGGTTTGCCGAAGCCCGAGTAAAAGCTAAAGGCGTCCATCTGGAAGAAAGCGCCGTTATGGTGGAAGTCGTCGCCAAGAAACCATTCCGTTACGGGCGCCTGCGGGCTTACGGCCTTCAGTGCGGGATGACCCGATGCCGCCGCCATGCTGGAATAGAAACCCGGGTAGGATATGCCGAATACACCCACATTGCCGTTGTTGCCGGAAATGTTCTTTACCAGCCAGTCGATGGCATCATAAGTGTCGCTGGCCTCGTCAATATCATTCCCCTTTTTATTTTTATTGAAAGGGCGCACATCCATGAACTCCCCCTCGCTCATCCAGCGGCCGCGCACGTCCTGGATAACGATGATATAATTTTCCCGCATATAATATTTCAGGTGCCGCTCCCAGAGCCTGGAAGAAAAATCCTTGCCATAGGGGGCGCAGGAATAGGGAGTGCGCATCATCAGGATGGGGTGCTTCTCCGATGCATCATTTGGCAGGTATACGGCCGTGAAGAGTTTGATCCCGTCACGCATGGGGATCATCAGTTCCTGCTTGGTATAATTATCCCGGATCCAGGCCGAGTCCTGGTCGGTTTGCCCGAAAAGGTGGGGCGATACTGCCAGCCAGAGCAGGAAGACAAGCAATTTTCTCATGGAAGTGATTTTGATGGGTTAAATTTACTGATTCCCCGGTCACTTCAACCTGATTTTATGCAAACGAATGCGGATGTCATTACGAAATTTTATACAGCTTTCCAGAAGCTGGATCATGTTACCATGAACAGTTGCTACAGCGAAGACATTGTCTTTAATGATCCGGCTTTTGGATTGCTCCGGGGCGACGAAGCACGGTATATGTGGGAAATGCTTTGTACGAATGCCCGGGATTTCTCGCTGACCTTTTCCAACATCCAGTTACTGGACGAGGAATACGCGACCTGTAACTGGACCGCCACCTATACTTTTTCTAAAACGGGCAGAAAGGTCGTCAATCATATCAAGGCCTTCATGCGGCTGAAAGACGGGAAGATCATAGAACACAGCGATGGGTTCAAACTCAGCCGATGGGCCGCGCAGGCGCTGGGATGGAAGGGCGAACTGTTTGGATGGATGGGGTGGATGAAGCGAAGGATACAGCAGAATGCGAGGAAGAGACTGGTGGCCTATATTGAGAATAAAAACATTTCTGCTGTTTAATTTTTGCCTTAAATAATGCTCAATGTTCAACGATCAATGTTCAATATTCAGGTACGCGGACAAATAGGAACGCTCAGATGAGAATTGAAAATTGAACATTGAACATTGAACATTTTCTTTTCCATAGTAAAACTTAGTCTTCAGGACACCAAACTTCCCCGCATTCACA
>CAYRHU010000040.1:10982-31456 GCA_964424155.1 uncultured Chitinophaga sp. | reverse complement strand
GTCAGGAAAATCAGCCCGCCTGCTGATTAAAGTCAAAGAATACCATCTTATTAAGTAGTTGTTTACACTGTCAAATTACAGCTTATGAAACGGATACTGGTTCCTACCGACTTTTCTCCCAATGCTGAAAAGGCTCTGAATTTCGCGGTGCAGATCGCCAAAAGGGCCGGGGCCGAATTGTTTGTGATACATGCCACGGAGACGTATAATGAAAAAGATGACCTGGCCACCGCAAAGGAAAAATTGTCGTTATTACGCAGCAGCATCCTCGAATCGGAAGGGCTGGAAATCACAGCCGGGATTGTATCCGATTCCTCTGTGAACGGGATCCTGGATGCGATCGCGGAATACAGGGCCGACCTTGTGCTGATGGGAACGGTGGGGAATACCGGTTTCAACGAACGGATATTCGGGAGCCGGACGGCCGTGGTGATCGGGAAAAGTCCCGTCCCGGTCCTGGCTATTCCATTGCTCAGCGTATGGAAGGTCCCCGAAAAGATCCTGGTGGCCGTCAACCGTTTTGAAGGAACGGAGGAATTGCTGAAACCCGTCATCGGGCTGGCTTCGCTTTTTAATGCGGGCATTCAGCTCACCATATTCACCGATACGGACGATGATTATGTGGAAGATTTCAAGATCCACGAAAAAAAGATCAATCATTTCAGGGACCATTTAAAGGAACAATATCCCAACCTGGTGTTTAATGCGGTACACCTGGCCGGCCTGTATTTCAGGAAAAGCCTGCAGGACTGGATCGACAGGAACGGGATTGACTGGCTGGTGATGCTGACACACAGGAGAACCCTGATCGGCAGTGTGTTTAACAGCAGCATGACGAAGAAAATGTCGTATCACACCAATATTCCGCTGCTGGCCATACCGGAAGGGTGACCGCCTGACCCGGGATATTTATTTAAGGGTATTAACGGACGGTTGTAACAATTGATACAGCCACATCAGGCCTGTTATAATTACAGTTACCGGTATCACCCAGGAAAAGGAACCGGAGAAATAATGAGCGGGGATTGAAAACACAAAGGCACCCGCGATGATCGCTGTACCAAAAGAAAGGGCGATCCCTCTTTCGGTTTTTCCATTCGCCACCCCGATCAGCAAAGCGGTGGTAGCCGGTATCCCCGATTGCAGCAACCCGATGCCGATGCAGAAAAGCAGCATTTCATTCCTGAAAAAATGGATCAGCGGCGCGGCGCTGAAAAGGGATAGGAAAACATACAGCCTCCATCCTATCCGGTCGGCCAGCCAGCCCCCGATAATTTTTCCCGCAAAAGCGGAACCCGCGATGGCCAGGAGCCAGGTATAATTATGCTCATGCAATAGTTGAAAGATGTTCCAGACGGCGGACCGGAGTGTAATGACCATCAGCAGTATGATCATAACCAGGTCGTGCCGGTCAGGTAAAACGTCCGGTTTTTGCCGGTTGGCCGGATTATTATTTCCTATCTCAGGCAGTTTTGTAACATGCAACAACAGGAGAAATACCCCCGTAGCTGCAAGCAGGATCCAATTCAGGTCCGGGCCCTTCCACGCGAAATACCCCCCGGCGATCAGGCCGGCCACACCCGGCGCTGCAAATAATCCGATATGGACCGCCCTGTTCTCCCTGGCGCAAACCGATCCGCCGGCTACATGGTACACGGCCGAAGCGATCCCCGTAAGCACAACGGAAAGCGGTGGCAGCAACGGAAACAACACGATGGCCGTGAGGTTCATCAGGTAAGCGCCCGTTAAAAATTTTTTGTGTGCCCCGATTTTTTCCAGCCATATCGCCACGGGATACTGACCGCCGAAGGCGAGCAGGTTATAAATCATCAGCCCGATCCCCGCCTGCAACACGGATTCCCCGGCCGCCATGCTCCCCAGCAGGTACCCGGCCAGCATATCGTTGAGACCATGGCCGGTAGCCAGGACCGGGATGACAGCTTTGCTTTTAATCATTGCGTAAACCGTAAGTAAACATAGAACAGGAAATAGGAAATTACATTTACCAGGATGGCGGCAATTAAAGTCTCCCTGAACGGTTTTTTCCTGTTCAACAGGTACAGCAGCGGGCATTCGATGGCCACCGTGATCAGCCACAGGATGAGGAGGCGGTGCATGCCATAATCGCCGAAAAGGGAGGGAACCATTTCCACCAGCACATACCCGGCACTCACGGAGGCGCCATTCAGGACGACCGAATCCAGCAGGGATTTGCCAAAGGGATTATAATTGATCCACCACATCGTCAGCGCTTCCACCAGAATGGTGGCGGCGACCACGATGATGAGGGTCAGATCCACCGAGCGGGATACATCCGCATCGACCACATCCAGGAAATATAATTGCATGCCGATTGTATTTTACCGTACAATGATGATGAGCAGGGCGATCGCATAACTCACCAGGTTCATCAGGAAACAGATGGTCATTAATCTTTTGACCGGCACCGTCCTGTTCATTAAATATAACAACAGGTATTCCACGAGGAGGGTCATTCCAAACATGATCCCCAAACCCCCCATGTTATCCAGGTGAAAAAGATCACTGTCAATTTCCACCAGGACGAACCCGGCAGCCAGTGAAACCAGGTTTACCACCAGGGAATGAAGCAGGGACCGGCCGTAAACCGGGTGCAGCTTCATTTTCCACATAACCACCGCCTCGATAAAAATGATACTGATGATAAAAAGAAGTCCGAGGGCGAAAATAAATACGAGGATACCGGCGCCCGCTCCGTCCAGTAAAAAGAATTTCACAACTGTTCGTTTGACTAAAAATAAGGAATTTTCAAACCCGCAGCCGGTGAAAGATCCGCCACCTTGTCCCTTTAAAAAATCAGTTTTCCTTAACCTTCTCCTGCTTAAATTCGCTTATGAGCATGAAATGGCCCACCCTGGTGAAACCAATTCTTTGCCCGGCCTTTATTTTGCTGTTGATCCAACCGGTCAACTCGCAGTACCACTGGAAGCCGGAGAAATCAAAGGACGGCATCCAGGTATTTTTATCCGAAGTGAAGGGCTCCTCATTCAAAGCGGTTAAAGTAGAATGCACACTCCAGGGCACCTATGCCAAACTGATCGCCTTGCTGACCAATGTGCCCGGGTTTCATAAATGGATCTACCAGAACAAGCAAAGCAGTTTGCTGCAGAAGAACGGTCCACATGATTTCATTTATTACTCCGAAACGAAGATGCCCGTTCCGTTTTCCAACCGGGACGTGATCATCCGCGTGCGGCTCAACACCGACAGCCTGCCCCGGTTCATGACGATCCAGGGGATGCACCAGAAAGATTTTCTTCCCGAACTTCCCGGTCGCGCCCGGATTCCTCATTATAAAGCCAACTGGATGGTGACCATGCCCTCCCCCCACCAGGTCCGGATCGTATATATCGTAGAAATCGATCCCGGCGGCAACCTTCCCGCCTGGCTGGCCAACAGCTTTGCAGAAAAAGGACCGCTGGAAACTTTTCAGAATTTGGCGAAGGAACTGAGGAAATAGTTGACAGTCCACAGTCGACAGTCGACAGTCCACAGTCGACAGTCCACAGTCCATAGACAGAGCCTGAAATTATTTATTCACTTCTCCAGGCTTAAAACTCACTGCTCGTAGCTCTTAACCGTGGCTCGCAGCTCACAGCTTGCAGCTGCGAACTCGCAGCTTCACTCCATAATCACCTTTTTCAGGTAAAACACCTGCGGGTCTACCGATACCGGTGTTTTGCTCGTTACGCTGATCCCCTTCTTGTCCACCATCCATTTTTTACTTCCTTCATCCGTGACGATTTCAAGCGGAACGGGCATGTCCAGGTTGAGGAGTCGAATGAAATATTTGTTTTCGTCAGTTTGCCGGACATGGATCTCGAGTTTATCCGTTGTATAGAGAAAAAGACGGAACAGGGGTTCGAGGCTCTTGCCGTATGCGCCGCTAAACAGTTTTTCAACATCCGAAGTAACCACTGTGTTGTCATATGTGTATTGAGGATCTGTGGCGAGTTTCTTTAAAGCGGGAAAGAAGATCTTATCCCCGGTCACATAACGCAGGGTATGCATAAAGAAAGCCCCCTTTCCGTAGATATCCCCGTAATAGGCGCTGTCGGAATCCACTTCATCCCCTCGCACAACAGGATACTTATTCCCGGTGGCCCGGGCCGTACGCCGCATCCATCGCATATACGACTCTTCGCCCGCCAGTTCGCGGTTGGCCAGGGCGTCGCCGAAGCTGCAGATCCCTTCCTGGATCCACATATGGCCCCAGTCGCGGTTGGTAACCTTGTTGGCCCACCATTCATGCCCGTATTCATGATGCAGCAACCAGTCGAAGTCCTTGCCCCCGAGTTTTTCATAGCGGTATTTGTTGCCATAAGCGATATTGGTCTGGTGCTCCATGCCCAGGTGGGGCGTTTCTGAGATGGCGATCCGTTCTTTTACCCAGGGATATTCACCAAAATATTTTTCGAGTATGCGGCTCGATTGCTCGAAAAGGTCCAGCAGTTTTTCCGCCTTGTCAAAATTCTCCTCCAGCACATAATACTCCATGGGCACTTTATTCCCCCCGACCGTGGTATAGGTGCGGCGGGCGACTTTGTATTTACCGGCATTGAACAGGATGCAGTAATTGCTGATCGTATAATTGGTTTTCCAGTGATAGGTGGATTTGTTCTTTTTGGTGGTCACTTTTTGCAGTAAACCCGGGGCGGCCACCACCAGTCCCTTAGGTACTGTTATGATCATATCGGCGCCCTCGTTCGGCTCATCGCTGGGATGGTCCTTGCAGGGGAAATAGATCTTGGCGCCTTCTCCCTGGCAACTGATGGATATCCAGGGATTGCCGTTCGAATCTTTTTCCCATTGAAACCCGCCTACCCAGGGCGGACGGATCGCAATACCGGGTTTCCCCCCATAGGAGATCCTGACTTTTACCCGCGCCGCGGGCAATGATTCGCCATTTTGGATCCGGACCAGGTCATCTTCCCCGTGTGTAAAACTTCTTTCCTTCCCGTTCACCCAAACCTTACTGATGCTGAGCCCGTGCCAGAGATCGAATAACAGGGATGATGCGGGTTCTTTCAGGATCAGCTCAATTTCGGTATAACCGCTGATCGTTTTTTGCTCCGGGTCCACATCCAGCACCACCGTGTAGTGCCGGATATCCATGATGGCCTGCTCGGGTTTCAGGCGGCCGCCGGAGCGGAGGTTCTGGGCATCAAGTGAAAGCATAAGCAGTACACAGCTAAGGGATAGATATAATCGCATGATGAACAGTTTAGGGAAAGTTAGCAAATATGTGCGAACTGTATACCCGTGAAGGGCGGTCTGCCAGGCGCCGTACCCTGTAAAACAAGAATTGTTATAAAATGATCTGCTGTATAACATCCTTATCACTGATGCTGTCAGACATGATCAGTAGTTTGTCGCCTTCTTCAATTGTGGTGGCTCCGCCGGGCGTAATATATTTGTCGTTGCGGTTGATCAGAACGATCAGGGAAGTCCTGGGCAGTTTCAGCTGGTAGATCTGGCGTCCGACGATGGAGGAATTCTCTTTGACCTCCAATTCGAAAAGTTCATTCTTAAAATTATCTGACAACTCCAGTTCCAGGGGATAACGTGTTTTAAACTTCACCGGTTTAAACAGATAGAGCCACCGGGCAACCAGAGGAATGGTGGTTCCCTGCAGCATTACCGACGTTATAACAATAAAGAATACGATGTTGAATATCCCGTTTGATTTATCCACTCCCTGCAGCATGGGATAGGTGGCAAAAACGATGGGCACGGCGCCACGCAGCCCTACCCATGAAACAAGGGCGCGTTCCCGGTTATTCATTTTGAAGAAAGCCAGGCAAAGGAATACAGCCAGGGGCCGGGCAATAAACATCAGGAACAGGGAAATGATGATACCGATCCCCACAAAGGGCAACATCTGTTTGGGAAATACGAGCAGTCCAAGGGTAAGAAACATGACGATCTGCATCAGCCAGGCTTGCCCGTCATAAAAACGGATAATGCTTTTTTTATGAACAAAATTCGTATTACCCAGTATGATTCCCGCAATATAAATGGCCAGGAAACCGTTGCCCTTAATTAAGGCGGTCAGACCGTATGCCAGGAACAACAGGGCCAGCGTCAGTACCGGGTACAGCCCTTCGTATTCGAGATTGATCTTGTTCAGCGTCCAGCCCATGAGTTTGCCAAACAGGAATCCCATAATCGCACCGATGATCATTTGCTGAAAGAACAGGGGCACCAGGGATGCGAAAGACATGTCCTTATTTACCAGTACGGCCGTGATTCCAATGGTCAGGAAATAGGCCATGGGATCGTTACTCCCGGATTCAAGTTCAAGCAGAGGGCGAAGGTTTCCTTTCAAACCGATACTTCGGGATCGTAAAATGGAAAATACCGCGGCCGCGTCCGTGGAAGATACGATAGCGCCGATCAGGAGCCCTTCGGTCAGGGAGAAATCGGAAACTAATGACACAAACAACCCCACAGCAACTGCTGTAAGTAATACGCCGGCCGTTGACAGTATCAGTCCCTGCCGGAAAACCGGCTTTACACTGTCCCATTTTGTTTCAAGTCCACCGGAAAACAGAATAAAGGTCAGCGCGATCGCACCCAGGAATTGAGCGATATAGGGATCGTTGAAATAAATCCCCCCGATGCCGTCGGAACCGGCCAGCATCCCGATAATCAAAAATATGATCAGGGCGGGAACACCCAGCTTGCCGCTGGTTTTGCTGACAATAATGCTCAGCAGCAACAGAACGGATCCCAGTAACAGTATATTTTCGGATGTAAACTTCATTTTTCCCTGATCTGTATGAATATAAGAAAATAAGCGCTGTAACAGCCATACACCGGTCTACTTCTCACCTCAGCAATACCAGGCAAATCGACATGATACTTCGACCTGAACCGGCACCTTCCGTCAGCTGTACTGTTGCCGGATACTATTTAGTGCAGGATGGCTGATAATAGTCTCCCTGGCGATCAGTATGCTCGTCTCCGTTTATTTTTTTTTCTGTTTCTGGTCATGTGTCGCTACTGCAAGCCAAACCAACAGGAAAATTCCCCCCAGCAGCAATAGCACAAATAATAAAACCGGGTTCATAACCTGTGCTTTAAAGATGAGTAATCCACCGCATCAGCGGCGTTGATTTCCGGAACAATGATCAGCTGTTACCAGAAATAATGAGAGGGATAAAGATGGGAAAGGCAGTTCCTGACGTGGAAAAAACCGGGATACCCGAATGATCTATCAATGACCGGGTTTCTGCAAATTCCGTCTTCAACCGGCTGGGTGAGTGCCGCCTGGAAATGAACGCGGGATATAGAGGTGCAAAGGATATCAGTGTGTGGATTTATCCGGTGAAGTTCCCCTCCTCCATGCCGGTGTTCCCTGAATGAGCCATTCGTGCTGTTCTCCCGGCCGAATGCGTCTGCGGAACGGTATTCCCCGGCGTTCAGATGCAGCGCCGCGAAAAACAATAAAAGTGTGCAGAAGAATTTTGCCGGAATACCTGCCATTGCTGCAAATATACGAAGCCATGCCCACCAGTTGCCGTACATTTTAACGGCGACGGTTTCATCTCAATTTCTTTTTTTCCTGTCATTCTAACTTTTTATAATCTCCTCCGGTTCGGAGAAATTCGCCTTTTCATCCACGGTTTTCAGGAACACTTCCTCCAGGGTCATGAGTTGCCAAACCGGGTGCAGTTTTTCCGTTGCATTTCAGAGGCAGGTAATTTCACGAAGGAATTTTCCCCGGCTGCACATTCCCGGTGAAAAATAAAAGCTAAATCTTTCCTTTTCAGCGGCATGTACATGTGAGGACCGGAAAATATTTGCTTTCTTACATCGTTTTATTAAAGTAAATCCCACCCATGAAAAAGTTTTACCTGCCAGCCCTGCTGCTCCTGCCTTTTGCGCTCGCCGCACAGAAATCGGTGGACCTTGATAAATACCGGTTCACCGTTCAGTTCCGCTCATTACCCGCGATGCGCATTGACTCCACCTACCGTACCTATCATATGGAAGTGGAGGCTACCAAAATGATGCAACCCTTCTTCAACGAACTGCAACCGGAAAATACCGTCAGGCTGGATGGCTGGCGCCGCCTGCCGCAAAACGGGCACCTGTCCGTCAATGTGAAACTGGGCGACCTGCTTCCGGGTGATGTATCCGTGAAACAGCGGGTGGTGACTACCCGTAACGGGAACGGTCAGACGACAGGTTCAAAAATTTTCTATTACCAGGAAGTGGTGTACACTTTCGAAGCCGAAGCCGTGATCACCGATTACCGCGGACAGCATATCCTGGACCAGCAACTGGCTGGCCGTAACTACAAAAGGATCTATAAAAGCCCGGAGTTCGCCCTTCGCGCGCTGGCGGAAGGCTATTTCATTGTGAATTCGATGGCCATCACCCGCGAACTCTACCGCGAATCGGTGAACAGGGCCATGCATGCGCTCGATGAACGGCTGAATGAACAATTTGGTTTCAGGGCCGTGAGCGTAAATGATAACATGTGGAGGATCGACAGCCGCAAACACCCGGAATACAGCGACTGGCAAAAGGCGCTGGGTGTAGTACAGGATGTATTATTCTCCATGGACGCCGCTACCCCGATCACCGGGGCAAAAGAGAAAGCGAAACCCGCTATTGATTACTTTGAACGAATCAAAAGGAATTATTCATCCTCCAGCCGCCATGACCGGAAAATCCGTTATGCCTGTTACTACAACCTGGCCGTGCTGTATTACTATCTCGATGACCCACAGGCCATGATGAAAGAGGCGAATGGGCTTGTATTAAACGACTTTGACCCGAAGGATGGAATGGCCTTTGAACGAACGGCCACCTGGTTAAGGAATCTTTTTCAGCAGAATAATATTTATACCCGCCACTTCCCGATCAACACGGAGGAATTCAGGGGCCCTTATGACAAGCAGGATGTAACGGTGAAATGATCTCACTATTATTTTCTGAGAGCCATCCAGGTCCATAAAGCTGCCAGCCCGTCCACCGCACCGAAAGCAGCGAGCATGGGAGGCGCCAGTTTGATGATCACCAATGCAATAAATCCCAGGCAGGCAAACAGGCGCGCCGGAACGGTGAGCCGGAGAAACGGAGTATTGTTCTGTATGGCGCTTCGGTGGTAATAAAATCCCAGGCATACAACCAGCAGGCCGACCACCCGGATCCACACTTCATTTGTTTCCGGGAGTTGAAAAGTTCTCAGCAACAGGTTGGGAGCGATGATCAGTGTCAGCCCTACGGCGTACAGATAAAATCCGAAATAACAAACGGAACGGGCGGCGGTTGTCATGAAACAGTTTTTGAAAACTAAATATAAAGGATTACTGTTTCACCCCCGGCCACCGCCTGAAAAAACTCATTCTGCTACGGGAGTTTAACGAAAAACCCGGAATGGCTAATGCCGACCGTGACCACGTCCCCTGGCCTTAACATGACCATTCCCCCTGCCATTAGCCTGCTTGTAGGACTTGTAACCGGCATTACCCCTGTTCAGCGATTGCCGGCCATACCAGCCTTTGTACCTGGCGTATTTTACCGTGTATACATGATGATGCAGGTAAGGACGAGGTTCATTGATCACAACCTTGTAACCGCGGTAGAGATCATAATAACCGAACCTTGACGGAAGGGTATATACAAATGCCCAGTTGCCGCCGCTGAGGTAAATGTACCTGCGGGTAGGAACATGATAATACACATCGATATCCGGCATATAATAATATTCCACGTAATCATAACCGGCCGGCCCCCATGCAGGCTGGCTGCCGATATTGATATTCACGTTCAGCCGCACCTGCGACTGCGCTGGAAATCCAATTGCCGATACAAAAATTACTGCCAGGCCTATGACAATTCTTTTCATATAAAAAGGGTTTGATCCGTTTAATCAAACCAAATAAAATGCCAGCCGGGCGGGTTTTTGTGGATAAGTCCTGAAATAACAGAACATCAGTGTATTAAAATTTCCCAAAAGGAAACGCAAATATCAAAATGGGTTAAGAGGTTCCGCATCGGCGGGGGATATTGCCCGGCTCTAAATAAATCCTTAAAATACAGGCCCGGTTTGCCGGGCTGGATTTATTGGCCAAGATTTGCTCAAATTCAAAAAACCGATGCTTCCTATTTTAAGGTCTATCTTCCGTCACTCCGAATTCCGGAAGGCAATAGTCATTTCCCGGTTCCTGGTTCCTTTGATCATTTCGGATACAGTTCAGGGACAGGCCAGTTTCGACAGTCTTGTTGCACAATACCGGTCCCTGAACTGGAGCGGCGTACTCTGCGTGGGTAATACGGAAAAGATCATCTACCACCGGGCTTTCGGTTTTTCAAACCTGGAACAGCGGAGACCAATGGAAACCGGCACGCTTTTCAAAACGGAGTCGGTCGGAAAAATGTTCACGGCCACCCGGATCCTGCAACTGGCCGCGGCCGGAAAACTTCAATTGACCAGTACCGTCGCGGAATTATTGCCGGAATGGAAAATTCCCAACGCCGGTGCGATCACCATTAAACACCTGCTTACCCACAGTTCGGGTCTGAGCAGTCCGTGGGAACATCCTGATTATGTGTTCGGGAAGATTTACAGTCCAGCGGAACTGAAAAAGATGATTGAAGAGGCCCCGGTGATCTTTAACAAGCCCGGTGAAGGAAACTACTACAGCAATTCCGGTTATATACTGATGGAGGAAATGATCGCGAAGCTCGACGGGCAATCATTTGAATCCTCCGTGCGTGATCATATTTTCAAACCCGCCGGAATGAAATATACCCGGTCGCTCAATGATTCCGTGTTGCCGCCCCAGGCGGCCCAGCCCTATTACCAGGTAACACCGGATCGCTTTGCCCCGGATAATACCCGTTATGGCGATGGAAAGGCCAGCGGGGCCGGCGGCTGGATGTCGACCGCGGAGGACCTGTATTTATTTGCCCGTGCCTGGTTAAAGGAAAAATTACTCCCCCGCAAATGGATGGAGATTCAAATCACCAATGACGGCTCGGTGGACAGCAGCTCCGGATTCAGACGGTTTGGTATGGCCCTGCTGAAGGAAAGACCCCCGCAATCTTTTATCATCGGGCATAACGGCGGAGGCAAAGGGTTTTCAGCGGATGTATACTTTGATTATTATAAAGGCGATATCGTGGTTTTTTGCAGCAATCAGTACGGAACGGGGTATGATCTGACCAAAAAAGTTTTCAGTTTGCTGAACGGGATCACCCCCGCCTCACCCGTGCATGCGGAGCGTATCCGACTGGCCGGCTGGTTGCTGAACCAAAACCAGGACCGCATTCCGCCTGTTGATACCGAAGTTTTCCGGGAACTGGATATTCCGGAACCCGGTGAATTCCTTTTCTACGCGGTATTTGATAATCTGACCGAACTGGGTGAACATCGTGCGGCCGCGGCGGCTATTGAAGCGGGACGGAAAAAATTTCCTGCATCGGCCTACATGTGGATCAAAAGCGGCGAAAATGCATTAACGCTGAACCATACCGCCGAAGCTGCCGGACATTTCAATAAAGCGCTTCAACTGGCAGAAGAAAATAAGGATAAGGACCTGGAAACCGTTGTCCGTAAAAAAATGGCAGCGAATAAATAATCGGGGGTAGTTCGAATAACAGGCCCCTGCGCAAGAATCTGTAACTTCCGTACGGATCAAATGTATCGCGATTGAAAAAGGGCCTCTCTTTCCTTTTTATTTATCTTTTTTGCAACCTGGCAACTGCCCAGCCGGTATATGAACTGGAATTAATCTTGACGGAGCAAAATCAACCGGTCGCATACAGGGGCCTGCTCCTGCGCACAGGTGCAGAAAAAGGCTTTATTCGTCTTGCCCGTACCGGCTTAAATTCCATTTATGACCTGGAATGGGGCCCTTACTGGGGAGATGACGAGTGGCAATCGGATTATGCGGAGAAGAGGATCTATTATCCCTATACCGAAGACAGTTTTTTGTATTGCAGGGCCCGTTATATCAGAAGGGTTTCGGGTAATGTCGACAGCGAGGTGGCAGCGCTGACCATCTGGTTTCGAAAAAACAAATTAAACGGGCAGTATGAACCGCATGCCGGGAATATCCCATTTCAATCCTCCACCGGCGAATCAGGCGGAGATAACCCAATGCAGGCCGTTATGCCGATGATCAACTCTTCCGGTTCCGTTTCGGGTTATGCCGCGGGTCAGAAAAACCAGGTGGTTGGTTTCAAAAAATGGCCCCGAGAAAATCTTTCCAAAAAAAAGGTCGGGTTATTTTTTACTCCACGAGAGTTGGGGGTGAAATCCATTTTTACTACATCCCAACTGATAAAAGCCAGAAATGAAAGCAAACCTGTTTTACACCTGCTAATGGTGCATTCAGGTGAAAAACTCTGCCGGGACGACGCTGAAACGACCGGCGTCTATTTCAGCGACCTGTGCCGCTTTATGAATATCCCGTTCCGGAAGATCGTGATCAGGGATAATGACTTCAATGTAAAATCAGTTACCCGCGCCATTCAATCATTGAAGACAAGTGACAACGACATCATCTTATTCACTTACTCGGGACATGGCTTCAGCTACATGGATGATGAACAATATCCATTCCCCCAACTCGCCCTCTGGCACGGATTGACCGCCAAAAGGGAATTCATCCGGGTCAATACGATCAACCTCGAAGAGATCTATAAAATGATCCTGGTAAAGAATGGACGTCTCAGGATCGTTACCGGCGATTGCTGTAACAGTTATATCGACATGAGAAGACAGCATACCGTGCCCACCCTGCCGGGCGTGTTTGGTCCCCGTGAAAAAACCTGGAACCACAAACGAATCGCCCAACTCTTCCTGGAGCCCCGCCAATCTTACCTGATGGCGGCCGCACGTAAGGGAGAAGTGGCGGCTTCGCATAGCTGGTACGGAGGATTTTTCACTTTTCATTTTTTGGAGACCCTCAATAATGCCCTGCTGGATCGTTTGGAAGGACAACCCGGGTGGGACATTATCATAAGGAAAACGGGCGAGGATGCCCATGAAGTAAGCATGCGATTTCCCTGCCGGGAAAAGGTTTGCGGGCAGCATATGATCTCCAAAACAGGCGGGTGAACCCGGGCATACCGGTAAGGTTTCCTGAATGAGTAACTTTGCAAATAAAATAACCTGAATATGGCAACGATCCGTGAAACGTTCACCCTTAAAGGGGAGCAACTGCTGAACAAGATCAAGGAACTGATCGAGGAGGGAAATGTCAGGAAGATCACCATTCACGATAAAGCAGGTAAGGAGATCATGTCCTTCCCGCTTACGATCGGTGTGGTGGGCGCGGTACTGGCGCCGGTACTCGCCGCCATCGGCGCGCTGGCGGCACTGATAGGAGAATGCACGATCTCCGTAGAAAGGGAAGAAGAGGAAAAGAACTAGCACCTGAACAACAATGCGCCGGGAAGGATCTCCGCATAGATCCTGGCAGCCGTATGATATTCTCCGTCCAGGTGATACTGTATCAGCGTATCGCTTTCAATACTGATCCAAACCGCATAAAAATTACGGATAAACCGCTTGCCGAGGTGCTTTCCCTTTTCAATCACCGGCAGATAACGCAGCCGCTGCAGCGGTGTCAGTGCATTTGCGATCACCACATCAAAATAACCGTCATCGGCGCGGGCCTCGGGGGCAATATGAAAACCGCCTCCCGCCCTCCGCCCGTTACAGATATCGATCAGGAGTTTTTTTCCCTGGTCCTCAAAGGCGTCCGACCGGATCGTAAAGTCGACGCAGCGGTAACTGAATATCTTACGCAGCACGGTGGCCATGAAAGAAGCCTGCCCGGGGCGCTTTTTCTTCCCGGTCAGCGCCCGGGCCACTTCACCTTCAAAACCAATCCCTACCCCATTAATAAAAAAACGTTCATTGCATTTTCCCAGGTCAATGGGTTGCGGTTTCCCGTTCAGGGCAATGCCGAGTTGTTCATCCAGGGTCCTGTTTCCATGCAGCAACCAGTGAAAATCATTGCCCGTGCCCCCCTTAAACACGGCAAGCGGGATCCGGATGCCGGGGTAATGATTGATGAAATAATTGAGCGTGCCGTCTCCTCCGATGATCCAGGCATCCGTGAATGAATGCAGGGCAGGCGGCCATCCATGGATAAATAATGAAAAACGGATCTCCTTCTGTAAAAGAATGGTCTCGATCTGTTTCGCCAGCCCGACAGCCATTCCCGCTCCCGCAAGAGGATTGCAGAGCAGGGCGATATTTCTTTCAGCGGCGGCTTGCATCCGCTAAATTTAAGCACTATCCGTTAGATCCCCGTAGGGGAACTGGATTGTTATAAAGCTGCGAGCTATGAGCTATGAGCTTTGAGCTATGAGCTTTGAGCTATGAGCTTTGAGCTTTGAGCTTTGAGCTTTGAGCTTTGAGCTTTGAGCCTCGAGACATCAGTAGTGAATACTAAACCATAGTGATCTGACTGTGGACTGTCGACTGTGGACTGTCGACTGTGGACAGTCGACTGTGGACTGCCTCACCTCACCAACACCCACGCCCCCCATTTATACGGGTCATTCCTGTATTTATTCTTCATCGATGATTGGGAAAGATAAAAGGCCTGTTGAATGGTTTGCCCCGAGAAAAGCTGTCGGTAAAATTCCTGCATGAACTCCGCCGTTTCGGAATCGGGTACTTTCCACAGGCTCATCAGCAGGTTCTCCGCACCGGCAATCCTGAATGCACGCTGAAGACCAAACACTCCTTCACTTCCCTGTATGTCACCCAACCCGGTTTCACAGGCGGAAAGCACGGCCAGTTTGGTGGTGGGCAGGTACATATTTGACACTTCATAGGCGGTCAGGATCCCGTCTTCCACTCCCGGTACCGGGCGCCCTCTCCACGCGTTATTGGCGCCCGCCAGCACAAGTCCCGAACGGATCAGCGGGTTCTCCGAAAGTTTAAAAGCAGGATTGTTTTCATTCTTTTCATGATAGGAAGGATCCGGGAAAAAGAAACCGTGCGTAGCGATATGAAGAATGGCAGGTGAATTTTTCCCCGACAACCCCTTGATGGATTCTTCGGTAGCCTTTATTCCTGTTGCAATTTGTATATTCTTTGTAAACGGGGCTGCCAGCCGGCCAATCCCCTTTACTTCCTGCTCTGTTCCGGCGAGATAATTAAACCCTCCGATGCTGCTGCGTGAAGCATACTGGAGTGCGGCGGGGTCGGGCTTACCGCTCTGCTTGTATTGCATGACCGCAAGACGGATACTATTCGTGTCGGCCGTATACTGTACGCCGCCAAACAGGGCCAGTTCATCATCTTTCTGTATTGTTGAAACCGCAGGCTGGTGCAGGGAAGCCGTGCTGTTCAGTTGCACCAGTTTAAACTTATCGCTCAGCAGTTGAGTCCCGCTCACCGGCAGGGCCGCGAAGGACACTTTATACAGGTCGCCGGCGGGCGAAAAATAAATGGTATTGACTCCTTCCAGGAAACGCTCCATCGGTTTCCAGATCAGCGAATAAAGCGAATTGCCGGTCAGCGGGTTTCCCTGTTTGCCCGGAACCGCATACATTTTCCGGATAAGCGGCTCTCCAAAACTTCCTCTTACGGCCAGGGCCCCCAGTTGTTCCTTTTCAAACAGCCGGATCACCTGCGGTGCCGGTTTATCTTTCCGGATGATGATAGCCAGGTATGAAATGCTGTCCACCCTTTCCTTTCCGTCATGGTGTCCATAACTTGAAAACTCCACCGCCGCCTCACCGGGTTGCAGCGCTTCCCGTATTTCCTTCCACGACCCGGACAACTGCCCGTTGCGAAAATCGGCCGATAAGCGGTTCAGTTCTTTTTCGAGATCCCCGGCCCTCTCCTCCAACTTTGATATTTCTTCAGCCCGGTCCGTGGCGGAACGGCTGTACCAGAAAGCAAGTTGTTCGCGTGTTTCCGTCCAGCTGGCGTACAGCCGCTGCAGGGTGGTATCATGACTGTTGCCAATGATCCGGCGCAGCCGCTGCGATGCATTAACCACCAGGTTTTTATTAGCCAGCGACACTTCGCAAACAAATACGGCTGCCTGATCTCCGGGCATGGATGCGCCGAATGAGAGAAAATAATCCCGGTACTCATTTACTTTTTTCAGGTAGGCCTGTTTTTCCGGCTCGGTAGTGAAATGAAAGATCTTCCGGAGCAATTCCTGCTGCGCGGAGAAAGATTCCGTATACAGGTTCAGCGCCATCTGATCATTGCCGCTAAGCCGGTAATCATTGGCGAGGTTGATGCAGCTTTGCAGGTAATCCGGGTGGGCGTTACCCAGCGCCTTTGCCCGAATCTGTTTGGCCTGGCTGTGCAGCGCAATGGCTTTATCATATTTCTCCCAGGCCGTGTACAAAGTACCCAGGTTATCGCATCCCTCCGCAAAATCAATGTGTTCTTTGCCCAGAACTTTTTCGCGAATCAAGTTGGCCTCTGTAAATAGCGTTTCAGCTTCCCCGAATGAACCATTCTTCAGATGAACAAGAGCCAGGTTATGACAGGCCTTGGCATATTCGTTATGCTCTTTCCCGAGCACTTTGGCGTATAACTGTCTTGCCTCTTCATATAACGCGGCCGCCCGGCCGTAATCGCTCATGTCCATGTATACCGCGCCGAGGTTGTTGCAGCAGATCCCGTATTCAAAATGCTCCCGGCCTACCGCCGCGCCTATAATATCCCTGGCTTCCGAAAACAGGGCCAGCGATTTTTCATACTGCCCCAGGATCTTGTACAGCAGGGCCAGGTTATTGCATCCTTTCGCGTATTCAACATGTTTCGTGCCCAGTGATTTCTCTCTTATTTGCCTGGCTTCTTTGTAAAGGGCCTCTGCTTCGGCATACTTTCCTGTATCCATGTAAAGTACTGCCAGGTTATCGCAACTGGCGGCATAATCGGGATGTTCCTTCCCGAGTGTTTTTTCACGGATCTGACGCGCTTCGATATAATAGGGTTCGGCTTTCTTATACTGACCCAGGCTGAGATAAATAATCGCGAGATTGTTCAGGCTGGCGGCATAAACCGGATGTTCCCTGCCCAATACTTTTTCCCGTATTCTTTTGGCTTCGAGGAACAGGGGTTCCGCTTCAGCGGGTTTGCCGGTTACATAATAAAGGATGGCGATATTGTTGCAAATAGCCGCGTAATCGATGTGATCCCTTCCAAGTATCCGTTCACGGATCTCCCGGGTCTCCTCATACAGCGCTTTTGTTTCCGCGTAGCGACCTGTTTCCACATATACGATCCCGAGAATGTTACAACTGTTGGCATAATCCACGTTTTCTTTCCCGAGTACCCGGGCCCTGGTATTCCTGGATTCGGTCAGGAGGGGTTCCGCCTTCGCATATTGTCCCATCAGCCGGTAAAGGCGTCCCAGATTATAGGCGCTGATCGCGTAATACGCGTTTTCTTTCCCCTGTAGTCTTTCGATCAGTTCTTTACCGGATAGATAATAAGGCTCGGCCCTGGGATATTGTCCCATGTCGAGCAGGATATCCCCGATAACATTAAGATTGAAAAAATAACTGAGGGTGAGCGCTGAATCTTTTTTCAGTATCTCATCCGTTTTCAGATACAGATCAAGCGCTTTCGCCTGTTCTCTTTTTTTCAGGAACACCGCGGCGCTGTCGGCATATTGTTTCCAGGACTGGGCATTGCTTTCCCCCGCCTGGAGGAAAAGAAATAGAAAGATGATAAGCAGCGGGCGTTTCATACCGCAAGATTTCCGAATATTTCTTAAACCCCGTTGACCAAGGCGGATGAACCCGCAAAATGGCCGATGAATTGAGTGTATCCCGGCCTGGCGGAGGTCCCGGGGCAATTCCCAGGAAACGGAAAATACGGGGACGAAGTGTATAGAACCGGCTCACTGACAACTATCAAGCAAGCCGCTAACCCTTCTCATCCTTAATCTCAGGGGTTATGCGCAATTTACCCGTCAAAACAAGCAACCATGAAACTCGGGAAAATGTTCACACTCCTCCTGATCCTGCTTCAACAGGTATCATTCGGCCAGGAAAAAAGATATGCGGGATCCTTCAATCTATCCGGTGAGGCAGAACAGGTAACGGAAAAGAGTATCCAGATCGTGGTACAGGGCAATGAATTCACTGCCGTATTGCATTTACGCCAGAACAAAGTGTTCATGGTGTTTGATGATAAACGGGACCATAGCGGGGATTATACCGACATAACAGGAAATTGCAGGGGAACCATAATCGGGAATCAGTTATCTGGTAAATGCACACTGGCTGTCATCGAAAATGAAGCGGGAGTGATCACCAGAAGCAATCCACCCGCAGCGATCAAAGCTTCTGTCAGCGGTCAAGAAATCAGCGGGCAACTGACCGCCGGCGAAGAAGATGATGACGAACCTTTCATTATCCCATTCAGCGTCTTCGAATCCGGGAATGAAAAGCCCGAACTCAGCTATCCGGCCGGTATGAGTCCCAAGGTGTTTGACCAGGGCTGGGTTTTCGGTGCTGTTTTTCGCCTGATGGATAAGAACGGGAAACTGGTGGACCTTTCCGACCAGGTGGAATGGAGCGGTACCGGCAGCTTTAACCCGTCGAAAGGTAAACTGTGCAGACCGGTTTTCAACAACCCGGGTGCCAACAGTATCATACTCTCTGCTACATATGAGGGCAGGACCTACAAAAATGAATTTCCGGTAGAAGCTGTGTCATACCTTGACTATGCGCATACAGGAAGCCTGGCAAAATCCTTATCCGATTCTCATGGCTGTCCCGGATGCCCTCATACCGTGATCGGCCCTGTCGTATCGGGAAGCGCTCTTGTTTTTGCAGGTCCATACCCCGCGGCCAGGGTGGGTGATCGCGGTATTCACTCGGCCTGTTGCGAACATAATTCATTTGTCATTACCAGTGGTGATCCCGAAGTGCTGATCGAAGGCAAACCCGCTGCAAAACCCGGCATGTCCAAAACCCGGCATTGCGGCGGGGAAGGATGGCTGATAAAAGGCGCCCTTGTCATGGAGGAGGGTTTGCTGATGACAGGCTTTGTTTTGAATAACCCGGGAGCCACAAACAGCGAATCGGGGGAATACCTGAAGCTACTCAAAGCCATGCATGCAGGCGATAATTTCAGCACGGGGCAGAAAGGCATATTGGCATTCCCGGGAAACGACCGGGCGGTCATCACCCTGTTCCCGGAATCAGCAATAAAAGTGATAGAGAATACAAAAGAATGGATAAGGCTCCTGCTGGTAAAAGGCAGGCTGATGGTGAACGGTAACACGAGCACGGGAAAAAAAATCCGTGTCGACGTGAAAGATTTTACCATCAATCCTCTTGGTACAAAATTCCTGGCAGAGACAGACAGTGCAGGCGCGAATTTTGCCGTTTATGTTTTTGAAGGCAGGATCAGTATGCATCCGATTTCCGGTGGCAGGGAAACGGAAGCGGACTCAGGGTTCATATTTCGCTATTCAGCCGGAAGGATATCCGTAACACCAATGGAACCTGGAAGTGAAGGCAATAAAATGCGTGAGCTGATGGCGGATGTCGACAGCAGATCCGTGACAGCCCGCTATGATACCACCACCGTCTCTTTACCTGCAATGGAGCGCCCGGCAGCAGTGAAAAACGCATTCCTTAAAAATAATCTTATTTATTTCGCCGGCGGCGGGGCGCTGTTGATCCTGTTGCTGGTCATTTTCCTTGCTAAAAAAAGAAAAGGGAAAGAATAACAGAAAAGGGGAAACCGGCGGTCAGGCTTATTTCAACCCGGGAAAAATTCACCAGGGAGCATCTGGATACACATGCCTCAATAACTATGGGATACCCGGCTTGACTTAGCGGGCCCGGCTATAGGTTCCGGTCAGTTCCCCGAATCCGATAATATGCTCGCTCATCGCTTTTTCCAATTGATTTTTCCGGGTTCCGGCGGGCAGATCCAGGATGGAATCCAGCGCGTAGAATTTGAAAAAATACCGGTGTGTGCCGGAGGGCGGGCAGGGGCCACCATACTGTTTCCTGTTGAAATCATTGAGTCCAACTGTTCCGGGCACATGATCTTCTTTGATATGATGGGTGACCGGTATGTTCCACACGAGCCAGTGAACCCAGTCGCCCGATGGGGCATCGGGATCATCCACGATAATGACCAGGCTCTTTGCTTCTTCCGGAACTCCGCCAATATCAATCGGAGGATTGATATTCTCTCCGTCGCAGGTGTAACGCGCGGGTATCATACCTCCCTCCTCAAATGCTGAACTCGAAACGGACAGCGTTTTATAGTCGACAGCTTTCTCAATATGTTTCATTATCGTTAATTGTTTGTGGTTTATGGTTTATGGTTTATGGTTGTCGTGCTCTTTTCATGAATTTGTCGCTCCTTCAGGGTATTTATATATCAGGCGCTGTATATCCCATTCACTATTCACTATTCACTATTCACTATTCACTATTCACTATTCACTATTCAC
>CAYRHU010000040.1:0-10882 GCA_964424155.1 uncultured Chitinophaga sp. | reverse complement strand
ATTCACTATTCACTATTCACTATTCACTATTCACTATTCACTATTCACTATTCACTATTCACCATTCACCATTCACCATTCACCCTCCTCACGGCTTCTCCCCCGGCGGGGGTACCTCTTCCGGTGGAATGGGCTCAAAAGGGTCTTCATCGGGGATGATATCCGGATCCTCATCCGGGATTTCGGGGGTTTCAGGAACCTGGTCAGGGTCTATCTCGGGTCGCTTACCGGGATAAGGAAATTCAGGCGGCGCTTCGGGTTTCTTTTTTGTTGCCATGTTTCTGTAATTAAGAATATTAGGTAATAACATTACACTCCAAAAGGATACGTCTCCGGTACCTGGTGCCCGTCGGGCTGAATATGCAAGGGGTTCAGGGCATTGGTTTGATCAATGTAAATGAACGCGTCGTACCGGAACGGGAGGATGCTTGGCACATAGTTGCTGTATTTCTCATACTCCGGGTTGTACACCACTCCGATGGCCCGGTGACCGATATGGCTCTCCATGAACGTATCATTCATGAAATCGTCCATCATGAGTAATTTGTCATCAGATCCCGCCTTGTGCAGCAGGTATTCCCAGCTTCCCTTCCGGGCCGGGGGCATTTTCATCCGCTGCATGGGGGCTCCCCAGTTTCTTCCGGCGATCACCGTTCCTTCATAGGAACCAAATCCCACAAGCACCACCCCCAGGTCATTATGCTGGAGCCGCGCCAGTTCGCCGATATTGTACATACCCTCATCGGTCATATCCGTAGCCCGGGCGTCGCCGATATGTGTATTGTGCTCCCACACGATCACTTTGGAATCCTCCCCGTGGAATTTGAGCAGGCGATCCAGTGTTTCGGCCATATGACGGTCACGTACATTCCAGCTGTGAGCTCCGCCCCTGATCATGGCCCTGTAATATTTTTCCGCGTTCACCATAATATGTGCGTTCTGTTCCGCGCTGAATACATTCTCCTGGTCGGAATTGTAGAGCGGCAGGCGTCGCTGAATTTCCTTAAGCAACTGCACCACTTCCTGCTGGCAGAGTTCGGGTACAAATTGTGCCGCGCTGGCGTATGAACTTCCCTCATCCTTCCGGTAAGGTTCAAAACACCGGAACGCCTCTTCGGCGAATTCCAGCGCGCCCGGATCCGTTTTCCGCAGGTATTGCATGATGGACTCCATGCTTTCCCACAGGCTGTAAACATCCAGGCCATAAAAACCGCATCTCTTTTGAAGGGGCAGGCCCTTATTCCGCTGATACATCCATTCTGCAAGCGCCACCATTTCCCAGTTGGCCCACATCCAGGTGGGCCAGCGGTTAAATTCCCGTAGTACCTCAACTGCATTGACCCCTGAGCCGGGGTAATTCTTCACATAACGGTTGAGCCGGTAACAATCCGGCCAGTCGCCTTCCACGGCAACCAGGTTGAAATCCTTTTCTTCTATCAGTTTTTGGGTGATCCGGGCCCGCCAGGTATAGTACTCGCTGGTTCCGTGCGATGCCTCCCCCAGCATGACGATCCGGGCATCTCCGATCCTCCGGAATAAAGGAGCGAGGTCGGCTGTCTCCTTTAACGGAAAAGCCCATTGCCGGATGCTGTTTACGGCCTCCGGCTCACTGAGCATGACCTCTTTTGTAAAATAGCGTCGCATATTTTTGAATTCATCTAAATTAAATCCCTATTACCCTGAAACATAATGAGTACACTCAGATGTCCTGATGATATTGGTCACCAGATAAGGCTCCTTTTCCGCCTTAAATTGAAACCGTAAAAAAAATCACAGCTATGAAAGAAATATCACCACCCCGTATTATCACCCTGCACGACCTGCTCGATTTTGATGCCGCCCGTTTTGTAAACGCGGAGATCCAGTTAAAGAAAAATCTGCCGGTTTGGCTGAGTCACGCCACTTCGATCAAACTGAAAGAAGTGCTGCTGAAATACCAGGATGAACTGGACCAGCATATCGGTAAATGGGATAAGTTTTATGAAGCGGAAGAAATCAATTCGCTGATCACCCGCGACCGCGTCATGCATGCATTTATCGAGGACATCAACGAGAAGTTGTCTTTGTGCAGCGACAATGAAGTAAAGGATGCCTGTCTCCTGGCCGGGATACAGGGCATCAACCATTACAAGATCAGCCTCTACGGAACTGCTGCGGCCTTTGCACAGGATCTCGGCATGGATGAATTTGCCGGGTTGTTCCACGAAGCTGAAGTAAATGAAAAACAGATCGACGACCGGCTTTCGCAACTGGCCAAATTCGAAGTGAACAGGAACGCCCGGGCGCCGATCGTACTGGAGAAATGATATGAAAACGCGTTTTCAGTCCGAAGTGGACATCCCCGTTGGCAGTGTGCGGCTGAAAGGGGAACTGACCATACCGGCGGAAGCCCGGGCCATCGTGATCTTCTCACATGGCAGCGGGAGCAGCCGGCATAGCAAAAGAAACCGTCATGTGGCACGGTACCTGCAGGAAAAAAATTTCGGAACTCTTTTATTCGATCTGCTGACCGAGGAGGAAGATGAACATTATTACAACCGGTTTAATATCCGGTTGCTGACAAAAAGATTAGCCGGTGCGACTCAGTGGCTGGAAGGACTCCCCGCCGCAAAAGACTGTCGCATCGGCTATTTTGGCGCCAGTACGGGCGCGGCATCTGCGCTGGAAGCCGCGGCCGAAAATCCCGTGATCAACGCGGTCGTATCCCGGGGCGGACGCCCGGACCTGGCGATGGAGTACCTGCCCAACGTGAGTGCCCCTACCCTGTTGATCGTCGGCAGCCTGGACCAGGAGGTGATCCTGTTGAATAAAGAGGCTTTACAGCAGCTAAACTGCCGTAAAACACTGAAAGTGGTGGAGGGTGCCTCACACTTGTTTGAAGAACCGGGAAAAATGGATATCGTTTGTGAACTCGCTGCGGAATGGTTTGAAAAATTCCTGCTGCCCGTGACATTAATCGATTAAAACAAATCAAGATGTATTTCAGGGATCGTTCGGAAGCGGGTAAACTGCTTGCCACCAGGCTTAAGCAATACAGGGGCCAGCCCGGGGTGGTGCTGGCCGTGCCCAGGGGCGGGGTGCCCGTTGCCTACGAAGTGGCGCGTGAACTGGAACTTCCCCTCGAGATCGTTCTGACCAAAAAGATCGGTCATCCCCTGAATAAAGAATACGCGATCGGGGCCGCCAGCCTCCAGGATCATTTTGTGATCCCGCATGACCAGGTGAGTGATGAATATATCCGGGAAGAAGTATCCAGGATCCGTCGTAAACTGAGGGAGATGTATGCAAAATTCATGGGCGACCGGGAACCCGAACCGATAGCGGGTAAAACCGTAATAGTCATCGATGACGGTATCGCCACGGGCAATACGCTGCTAGGAACCGTTCAGGTGCTGAAAAAATCGGGGCCGTCTAAAATCGTGATCGCGGTACCCGTTGCATCCGCGCAGGCCGTAGAAAAACTTGAGGAGGTGGTCGACGAAGTGGTGGCGATCCATGTTCCGGAGGTATTTTACGGCGTTGGCGCGTTCTACGATGATTTCACCCAGGTAAGCGATGAAGAAGTGATGGATTACCTGGACAAGTGGAGGGATCTCGGTAAAACCGGTTGAAAAAAACATGTGTTTCACACCCTCCATTAATGCTGGTCGTAGGAGGGTTTACTCGGTATCGGCCGGGCTGTAACTGTTATTTTCTTCATCCTCTTCCCCTATTTCTTCCCCTTCATCATCCAGTTCTGTGCCGGGGATGTCGAGGTCGGAACCGGTAAGATCCTCCGCCCCGGAAAGTTCCTCCAGCGGAGTGCCCTCCAGGTCGACCGTATCGAGTTGCGCTCGTTTCAGTTGCTGATCATCCGGGTCGATGATCCCGCTGGCCTTATCCAGCATTTCTTTTTCAACCGGGGTGATATCGCTGGGGTCGGGCTTCTCGTCCAGCTCTTCATTTTTCAATCCTTCAGGTATCATAAACGGCGGTTTGTATTGAGAAGAAAGTAAAGTTAAAGAAAAAAATACCAGGCCGCTTTGTCAAAATATGCCCGCCTACACCCCCGCCCGTGATTTGTTTTTATCTTACAGAATGCTGTGCAAAAAGATTATTCGCAATACCACACTGGTTTTAAAATTATTACTATTGCATGCATTCCTGCATGCACAGGATGTGCCCGTTTTTGTAGCCGGCGCCGAAGGATACCGGTCTTTCCGCATCCCTGCCATCATCCGTTTAACGGACGGAACCCTGCTTGCTTTTTGCGAAGGCAGAAAAAATAACGCGGCTGATTTCGGCGATATTGATATCGTGATGAAAAAAAGCCCCGATAATGGGAGATCCTGGTCGGCCCTGTCGGTGATCGTGGATCACGAACAGCTGCAGGCGGGCAACCCGGCCCCGGTGGTGGATCGGCTGGATCCATCCTTTCCCGGCGGCAGGATTTTTTTGTTTTATAATACGGGCAACGATCATGAAGCGGCGATCCTAAACGGAAAAGGTATCCGGGAATGCCATTTCATTACATCATCCGATGGCGGCCAAAGCTGGTCGGTACCGGTCAATATCACTACATCGGTGCATCGCCCGCTTAAACCGGGTATCCATCCCGGTTATCAATTCCCGGAAGACTGGAGAGCCTATGCCAACACACCTGGTCATGCCACCCAGATCCGAAATGGGAAATACAGGGGACGGATCTTTGTTGCCGCCAATCATTCAGCCGGTGCGCCAAAACCAAACGCGGCGCATTATGCGGCACATGGATATTTCACCGATGATCATGGTCAAACATTCCGGCTAGGTGAAACGGTCAGCTGGCCCGGCAGTAATGAATCCACGGCAGCCCCGCTTTCGGGCGGGAAACTCATGATGAATATGCGAAACCAGGGAGGCCATCCGAAGGCAAGGATCGTTGCGTTGAGCAGCGACGGCGGAGCTACCTGGGACAGCATTTATGCCGACAGGAGTTTGCCGGACCCGGTTTGCCAGGGAAGCCTTTTGGAATTAGGCTGGAAGAAAGGAAAAAGAGTACTGGCATTTTGCAACGCGGCGGATACTTCCGTTCGTAAAAACCTGACCCTTCGCATCAGTTTCAATGAAGGGCGAACCTGGAGAAAACAAATCCCCGTCCACAATCAGGCCGGAAATGACAAGGGTGATATGACCGCCTATTCCGACCTCGTGAAAACAGGGCACAGAAAGGTGGGCGTGTTGTACGAAAAAAATAATTATCGGGAGATCGTATTCCGGATAGTAAAATGGTAACCCCTTGTTCCTCCAAACTAAATACTTTATAGTAAATTCTAAATACTCAATACTCAATACTCAATACTAAATACTTTTCCCCAATCACTACCCCGCGGCCGTTTTTGCACTCCAAACAAAAAAAACATTCAGCAGCAGGTAAACCCCGAAAGAGGTCCAGGCCATAATATTATCAAACCGGATAGCCCGTGCCAGTTGATTTTTCTTGACAAGACGCAGGGAGTAGGCGTTGGCTACGACTATCACCAAAATGAAAAAGAGCGTCATTCCGTGAAGAGTATCCACGAGGGTGAAAGACGAGGATTCCGGCAGCGAGGAGTCGATAATATATTTATTACCCACGACAGCGAATATGGAACCCACGCTGAGTCCAAAGCGGGAATCCATCCCGTCGGCATGAATAAAGAAACAGATAAAGGAAATAAAAAAGGCCAGGTACATGCCCAGGAACATTTTCCAGAACAACCCGCTGGCATCTCTTTTTATGGAAAGTCTAACCCGGAATGCGCTGTACTCCGATTGCTGTTTTTCGGCATTTTCCAGTCCGAATGCGGTTTCATATACTTTTTTTCCGGACGTGATAATGCAACTGTCGATCGTCCACCCGCGGAGTGTAAACCGTTTGTCGAAATGTTCCCCCAATGTATCCGGCATGAACACCAGTGAATGGGCATCATATTGTGAATTCTCAATCGATATCCGGAGTTTTTGTTCATCAAACGGGAAATTGTCGATCTTCCAGGAATCCTTCATCACGCACTGCAGTTTCATCTGCAGGTAAACCCTTCCGCCGGAAGTGTCGATGGTGGAAAACGATTTTTCCACCGTTTTGGCGGCCGGCACTTCGAGGTTGTTCACAAAATCAAAATCCTTGTTGCGGTATTTGAGCCAGAGCCAGAAAGTGGCCACGAATTCCTTCTGCCTGAAATCAATATTGTGGATACTGGTAATGTAGATCCCTACATAAACCGTATCCTTCTCTATGTCCTGTGCCCGGAGCACAGTGGGGGCCGACAGGCACAGAATCAGAATAAGCAGTACATATTTCTTCATCCGGATCGATTGCCGGAGAAAGATACAGGTTCGGTCATGAATAAAAAAAGTATTTCAGTCCACCGCCCAAACATTTATTTCTTCTTCATCTCCGCCTCCAGGCGGGCCAGCATGGTCTTCGCGTTCTGTCCCGCGGTTCCTTCCGGGTCCATTTCGATCGCTTTTTTATAAAGCGCCGCGGCCTTATCCAGGTTCCCGGCCTTCCAGTTCGCTTCCGCAAAGCTATCCCAGGTATTGGCCGAACCGGGGTAAAGTTTGGTGTTGAGCTCAAATACAAACAACGCACCCTCCACCTGTTGCTTATTCAGGAGTTCGTAACCGGCACTGTTGAACTTTTCCTCAAAACTTACATAGCGGTACATCGGGTCGGCGACGAGGCGCCGGGCCTCCTTTTCAAGTTCCTCGAGTTTCCCGGCCATAAACAACTGCCGGAGGTGCGACATGGGATCCAAAACATAATCCTTCGCGGTGAAACGGAGACAGGCATCCAGCACGGGGTCCCTGTTCTGTATATAATCTGTATACGACAGTTCAACCGAAAGGTGAGGTCCCAGGAAATCGGCATTCTCCCATTGGGGTTTATCCTGCCACCAGGCAAAGGACAGGTAAACCGGAACACCGGATTTCGGGAGATTAACCCGGTGATTATCCCCGTAAAAATTAATATTCTCGGAAGTGGGTTCGCCCACGAAAATGGCATTGGTGTAATTGCTCAGTTCATTGACCAGGTTCTGGCAGGCCGAAAAGGTGCGGCGGCCGATGATCACAAAAAATTTACCGGGCTGGTTGATCTTTTTGCTTTGAATGACCCCGGTTACGATCGGCTTGTTCTTGTAATTGTTGCCCCCGCCGTTGAGTCTTACATCCAGTACCAGCCGCTCCACATCATTCTGATCGATGAATTCAAATACCTTTTTATAGAACTCCGGGATCGCTTCCTGCGGGTCGTCCTGGATCTGGCTGTGCCGTACATATACCGTTTTGGATGCCGGCAGGTATTCATAGTAATAGATCTTATCGAGATACTTGAGATAATGCGGCGTTGTGCTGGTATCCCGCGCGGAAATCCAATCGGCGCCTTTCGTTACAAAACCATAACTGCGTGGCAACCGGAATGCTTCCTTCGCGGATATGGTATAGTCGAATGTTTTCCCGTTCTTTTCGAATGTATATGTAATGGCCGTTTTATATTCCCGGCAAACCCCCTGTGCATGGAGGGCCTCCGGTATAGCCAGGAAATCGGGACCATAGGCTTTAAAGTATTGTTCATTTTCCGCCGGCACCAGTGGTTTTATTGCTTCCAGTGCCTGCGCCACGGGTAGGCCTTCCACCTTTACCAGCCTGGCCCCTACCAGGGCGGAAAGGCTCCTGTCGGCTCCCTCGGCGAAAAGCCCGTCGTTGAACCAGTAAAAATTAATAGGCACCACATGATATTTCACATTGCTTTGCCGCCAGCCTATATCGGTATGGCCGTATTTGAAAAGCGACACGATCCGGCCCAGTCCCGCGAGCCGTTCATGTTCCCGCATGGATGGCATCGCCTGGTAGAGTTTGTCGACTTCCGCGTCAAAATCGGTTGCCGTTACTTTCTTAAACAGGAATGAATACTCCTTATGGATCTTTTGCTGGAGGAAACGCAGATCCGACTGCCAGTCGGCAGCGGACAATTCAACCGGTTTTACACTGGCCGCCGGTTGGGCATGATCAGGCTGTGCCGCAACAGGTAACAGCCCGGCCGCGCAAAACAGGAATAAAATGAAATATTTCATGGCTTTGTTTTTAGAAAGTTATTGTAATACCAAATCAACCAGGGCCGGATTATGATTAGCGGTCGGATAAAATTATACCCCGCCCGTAACCGGGGTCTAATATAACCCGACGACCCACCGCGTAAAAAGGTTACAGGTTCACCTCCCTTCCTTCCGGTCCCACACCCGTAAATACCCCAGCCACGGATTTGTTTCCGCAGGCAACCCATGGCCGATTGCCCACTGCCCAATGCGAAGCGCCCCTCCCTATCTTTGCGATATGAACCTCGAATTCAACCGCAATGAAGACCTGATGAAACTTTCATTGGGCGAAATGCGCCGCAGGCTGGATAAGATCTTTGAAGGCGGCGGTAAAAAAGCGACCGAAAGGCAAAAGGAGAAAAATAAACTGACCCCGAGGCAGCGGATCGACTATTTAATTGATAAGGACAGGCCCTTTATCGAGATCGGCGCATTCGCCGGTTTTGAAATGTATGCCGAACAGGGTGGTTGCCCGGCCGGTGGTACCGTGGCCGGGGTTGGGTATGTAAGCGGGCGGCAATGCGTAATCCTGGCCAATGACCAGACTGTTAAGGCCGGCGCCTGGTTCCCCATCACCGGGAAGAAAAACCTAAGGATGCAGGAGATCGCCATGGAGAATCATTTGCCTGTAATCTACCTGGTTGACAGCGCCGGGGTGTTCCTGCCCATGCAGGACGAGATCTTTCCCGACAAGGAGCATTTCGGGCGCATTTTTCGCAACAATGCCCGTATGAGCGGAATGGGCATCACCCAGATCGCCGCGGTGATGGGTCCCTGTGTGGCGGGAGGCGCTTATCTGCCGATCATGAGCGATGAAACGCTGATGGTGGAGGGCAACGGATCGATCTATCTCGCGGGGCCTTACCTGGTAAAAGCCGCTATCGGGGAAGAGGTGGATCATGAAACGCTGGGAGGCGCCGTAACCCATACGGAGATCTCGGGCATCGCGGATTATAAATTCGATACGGAACAGGCCTGCATGGATCATATCAAAAAGATGATGAGCCTGCTCGGAGAGAAACCGCTGGCGGGATTTGACCGGATAAAAGCGAAACCGCCGAAAAAAAACCCGGAAGAATTATACGGACTGTTCCCGTCTGAGGGCAAACCTTATGATGTGGTGGATATCATTGAACGGATCGTGGACGATTCCGAATTCGAGCAGTTCAAGGAAGATTATGGCAAAACCATCGTATGCGGTTACGGCCGCGTGGATGGATGGGCCGTAGGCATTGTGGCCAACCAGCGGCTAATCGTAAAAAATAAAAAAGGCGAAATGCAGATGGGGGGCGTGATCTATAACGACAGCGCCGACAAGGCCGCCCGTTTTATTTTAAACTGTAACCAGAAAAAAATACCGCTTGTGTTCCTCCAGGATGTGACCGGTTTCATGGTCGGAAGCCGCAGCGAGCACGCGGGGATCATAAAAGACGGGGCGAAGATGGTGAATGCGGTGGCCAATTCGGTGGTGCCGAAGATCACGTTTATCACCGGCAATTCCTATGGGGCCGGCAACTATGCCATGTGCGGGAAAGCCTATGATCCCCGCTTTATCTATGCCTGGCCCACGGCAAAGATCGCCGTTATGGGTGGCGATGCGGCGGCTAAGACCCTGCTACAGATCGAAGAGGCTTCCCTGAAGGCCAAGGGAGAAACGATTACGCCGGAAGCGGAAGAAAAATTACTGGCAAAGATCAAAGGCCGTTATGATGCGCAGACCACCCCTTATTATGCAGCCGCAAGGCTTTGGGTGGACGCGATCATTGATCCCGCCGATACCCGAAAACTGATCTCGGAAGGAATCGCCGCGGCCAACCACAATCCCGATATACCCGGCCTGAAAACCGGGGTCTTCCAGGTGTGAAATGAAGATGATGAGTATTGAGTATTGAGTATTTAGTATTTAGTATTTAGTATATAGAATTGGGAATTGAGAATTAGATATACGATAGATCGCAGAAAACGGAGTATTGAAAATATCTAATTGAATATTTCCGGAAACAGCATTCTGTAAAGTTATTTCCCGCATGAACAACACGGTCACTATGTACACCGACGGCTCCTCCCGGGGCAATCCCGGACCCGGCGGTTACGGGGTGATACTTATGTACGGTCATCACCGGAAGGAACTATCGCAGGGATTTAAACGCACCACCAACAACCGGATGGAACTCATGGCCGTGATTGCGGGACTGAAGGCGTTGAAGCGACCGGGTCTTCATGTAACGATCCACTCCGACAGCCAGTACGTGGTGAATGCCTGGGAAAAGGGTTGGTTAAAAAACTGGATCAAATCGGATTTTAAAGGCGGGAAGAAGAACCCTGATCTCTGGAAAGAGTTTTATGACCTGGCGCAGCAACATCATATCCGCTTCAAATGGGTTAAGGGGCATGCCGACAATCCTTTTAATAACCGGTGCGATGAACTGGCCACCGAAGCCGCCGACGGGCATCATCATAAACTGCTGCGGGATGTGGGGTATGAGGTGGGGGTTGGTTGATTGGGAATTGGTTAATTGGTTAATTAGTTAATTGGTTGATTAGGCTTTACAGTGCATGGAACCTCACTGACTACGGGGGCGTAACGGAAATAGGTATCCAGGAATTATTAAGGAAATATTGCACCCAGGACCCAATTAACTAATTAACCCGCCAATTAGTAATTGGGTGATTAGGCTTTACAATGCATGGAATCTCAATGACTGCAGGGGGGTAACAGAAATAGGTGTCAAGGAATTATTAAGGAAATATTGCACCCAGGACCCAATTAACTAATTAACCCGCCA
>CAYRHU010000039.1:0-31639 GCA_964424155.1 uncultured Chitinophaga sp. | reverse complement strand
TAAAATAGAAAATTTTATCTTAAACCAAAAAAATGTGTTTTTTTCTGATTTCCCGTCTCTTGGGAGGCCCATTCCGGATCGTACCCGGCCGGCAAAGCTCAGAAAAAACGCAATGTTCTGAATTTTATTGTAAAAAAAAACTTTATCTGTAAAATGTGCAAAAACGGTCACCCGCCTGGTAAAAACAATGATCTGGGTCAGCCTCTGCATCTCCAGGTTACGGAATAACCTGCCGGTACGGATTTCCGCAAATGTACAGCATTATGACTGAAATTTAAAGTATCACCAGTTTTTCCACCACCTCCCTGCGGACCCCGTCGGGTGCCGTAACCCGCAGCCGGTAAAGATAAACTCCCCGGCCCAGTTTATCACCGAATTCATCCCTGCCGTCCCATTCGAGCGTCTCCGAACGGAAACCCTCCGTGATGAGCTGCCGGCTGATGGTCTTTACCACCCGGCCCGAAATAGTGAATACCTGAACCTGCACCTGTAGTGGCTGCCCCGGTTTATTGTGCTCAAACCAGAAATTCGTTTTACCGGTAAAAGGATTCGGATAATTGAGCACATGGCTCAGCACCAGCTCTTCTTTTTTGGCTACCGTGAATTCCAGCGTTGCTTCACTGGAATTGTTGAGCACATCCCAGGCTTTCACCCGCAGATGATGGGGACCCGGTTCCAGTTCCGGTAGCTGAAAACGTACGGTTCCGCGACGGTGACTGTTCAGGTCACCCTGGTAAAAATCATTGAGAATAAAATACTGCCGGTTGTCATTATCCAGCGTGGCCACGATGTCGTGACCAATCCCCGTACCGGTGGTGTTGATGCCGGATGAATCAGCCAGTTTGACGATCAGGACCGGGTGCTGATCCGCTATCCCGCCATTGGCAAAAAGTTCATCATTGAGATACATTCGGATACCCGGTCCTTCCTTATCTCCCGTTGTATCATTGCCTGCGCCGCCAATGATAAACCCGGTGAAAAAACCATGCGCGTCCCGGTTGCCGTCTTCGGCATACAGGCTCAGCCTGCCATTGCCATACTGGTAATTGATATCCTTCGGAACCCGGAATTCAAACCGGAACCGTCCGTTCGATACAGTCGCCTTGCCCCTGTACAATACGGTTGACTGAACCTGGAAGGGGACCGCCTGGCTGCCGGGATCGTTGGCCAGGGTGACCAGGGTCTGTGGCTTGTCAAAAACCGTGGGGTAAACATACCCGTTGAAATCAGAGAGAAGCTGGCCCGAGGTATCGGTGACCTCCCCTTCCATGATGACGTTCTCGGTAGATTGCAAAGTATCCGTCTGCGAAACCGGCATTCCGTTGATCCGGGTGGTCCTCACCCTGAAACCCGGAAAACCCAGGGTCATCGCAGGATCACCCAGCAAGGTGAATTTGCGGATATTGGCGACATCGGCCAGGGACTGGTAGGTGAAATTCTTGGATTCCTTAATGGCATCCCCGAGGGAACGGTATCCACCGGTAGGGGCGGGCTCCAGGGCAAACCGGGTGTAATTGTTATTCATGACCCGGTTGCTAAAGGCAAAGACCAGCCGGGTGGTGGTCATCAGGGCAATGGCACCCGTTTTAGGTCTGAGCAGCATATTCTCTCCAAGCGAACTGATCAGGGGGTTATCAAAAGGCGCGAAATCACAGGTAGCGGTTACAAATAGTGGTAATTTATTGACATTGTTAGTGTTATCAACTATTTCCTGGTCAAGTATCGTTTCCTCTGCCAGCCTTTTTGGTCCGCCATGTCCATTGTAATTCCAGATCAAAGTACCGTTAAACAACTGATTTTGGTTGGCCAGGTTGGCCCCGGGATACCGGCTCCCACCCGGGCCGCTTTCCTGGCGAAAGGCATCCAGGTAAACTTTTTGCCGGTTATAGACCGGTCCTGCCGCGGCGGCGGTGGCGCTGATGATCTCCGCATCCTGGAAATGCAGGTTCCCGTCCTCATCATCCGCCAGGAAAGTAAGATTGTTTCTCCACGGACCCAGCGATTCGGGAGAATAATAGGCTTTTTGCTTTTCAATGAAATTCTTCGCTTCTTCGGGGGTTCTGGCGGGGATCCTGCCGATCCCGATATCCAGCAGGTTGGTCACTATACCGGAGTTGATATCCTCATTGTCATCCAGAAATCCAAAAAAATCGTCGGAGGTATAAGTGGAGAGCGGATCGAGCGAAAAATTATTTTGCCAGGCCGGCACGAGGTTGCTGTTGTTCACAACCCGGTTTTTATAATCAAACGACGCGTCCCCGAAAAGCAACAGAAACCGGGGCCTGTCATTACCGGCTCCAAACCGGTCCCGGTACATTTTTACAAAATCCCGGATTGCGGTGGGATCCGGGCTGCCACCGGAGAATTCATTATACACCTGCGCGGTGGTGACCACCGTTACCCTGAGATTATTGCGCTGACGGTGCAGATCCGCCAGTTCCTGCGCCTGGCCCAGCAATGATACATGAGTAACGATCAGGTAATCCGCAGGGCCGCCGCCATGCAGGTCCTGGTTGGAAACCGCACCTTCAGCAGTGGGCGCCGGCAGATTCGTTGTACCGAAAGCGACATATTCCCGCAAACGCAGTGCGTCATGGATGAAACGGAACTCCGAATTCTGCAAATCCCCCTGTAAACGCTCCGGGGCGGATGGATCGGTTATGTCCCAAACCTGCGTTCCGGTGCCGGCATTTTGTACTACGAATTCCGCCCTGCTGTTCCCCACGGATGACCAATCCCTGAAATGAAGTTGTGAAGCGTTATTCATCGAAATGCTCCTGCGGGAGAACAATTCAAACCAGTTCAGCCAACCCTGGGCATTTACCTGGCCGGGCGCAAAAGTAAAACTGATCAAATTGCTGTTTTGCGCGACAGCCGCAGTCAGCAATACCGTAGCCTCGTGTCCAAACGGATCATAAGGACCACCGCCCGTTGGATTCAGGGGCATTTGCCCGATCAACTGGCCATTGACCCGGAACTCAAATCGGCTTCCCGCATTTACCGACCGGGCGGCGCACCGGGCCCTGAGCAACAGCTGTGCGCCGGGTTCCGCACCCGGCAGATCCACCGTGAAGTTGCGGGTGAGTGACCGGCCGGGGAGATTGGCCATCTCCTCACCATACCATTCTTTTCCGCTGCCCAGGAAATTGACTGAATCGAGTTCATGGAAATACCGTTCGGAAAAATGCGTAACCGTCACTGCCGGGCCGGACAGTAACGGGGCCGTCGCTACCCGCCTGCCATTACCCCCCACGGAAAGAAAATAGTACGATTTGTCGGAGTAAATATTTTTCCTGTGATGAAATAACCCGGCGGCTGAATCCTTCACCCACTCATCCGGACCGGGCGCGTAAAACAGGATATGATCCGAACCGCTGATAATTCCGTCACCCCCGTCCACCACCTGGATCGCGATTTCCCTGAGATCATCGATGGGCAGGCTGCTGTTGGATTCCTCCAGCATCCGGCCCCCGTTGCCATATAGCCTCACCGTGGAGGAGACCAGGTTGGAGGTATTCACTCCCAGGCTGTTGAGCAGGCCCAGATCAATTTTGTACACCCCCGGGGCGCCGACCCCGATCCTGTACCAGTTGCCACCTGCCAGTACGGATCGGGCACTGTAATTCCGTTGTGCCAGGGCCCCAACCCCAGTCAGCATCAGCCCTGCCCATACTGCCAATAACCGGTTCTTTATCATGCGTTAATCATTTCCCCGACCCGGGTTTTTACAGCCCAAAAAAAGTATTTCTGCGTGGTCCCGTTTAACGAAAGTCCATATATTCGCAAATCCCGGGGGGCCGGTGCAATAATATTACCTCCGCGGGCGTTAAAAATATTCCAATTCACAGGTTTATGCAAAAAACTATGAGCGTGAAAAACTTGACAATCCTTTTATCCTGCATGGTGCTGCTGGCTTCCTGTAAGAACGGCGGCCTCTTCAAGAAAAAGAAAGATAAGTCGGATGTGACCGGCTGGAATTATAACGACAAGAACGAGGGAGGCTACCGCGTTTCCAAAGCCAAGGAACAGGGCCTCGGCCCCGGTCTCGTGTTTGTTCAGGGTGGTACCTTCACCATGGGACAAACCGAAGAGGACGTGATGGGCGACTGGAACAATATCCCCCGCCGGGTTTCAGTTCCTTCCTTCTATATCGACCGCACGGAAGTGGCGAATGTGCATTACCGTGAGTACCTGCACTGGTTATACCGGGTGTTCGACCCCACCGATCCGGCCAACAGCAAGATCATCGAAGGCGCGTTACCCGATACCCTTTGCTGGAGAAGTGAGTTGAGCTACAATGAACCGCTTGTAGAATTTTATTTCCGTCACCCCGGTTTCAATGATTATCCCGTAGTAGGTGTAACCTGGAGACAGGCCAAGGATTTCTGTCTCTGGCGCAGCGACCGGGTCAATGAAAAAAACCTGATGAAGGATGGTTTTGTCAACAAGAGCAACCTGAAACCGGGTGCCCAGCAGGGTGACAATAATTTCACAACCAAATCATATCTTCTCGGACTTTATACAGCTCCTCCGGGCAAGATCAAGACCAAAAAAGGCGAACAAAAAGTTACCACCGCTTCCATGGAAACCGGGGTACTGCTGCCCGATTACCGACTGCCCTTTGAAGCCGAATGGGAATATGCCGCTTATGGACTGATTAACCAGAACCCCCGCCCCAGCACCAAGGAGGGTAAGCGCGGAGAGGAACTGGCCAGCAACAAGCAGATGTATCCCTGGGCGCAAAATATCAATGGACTGCGCGATACCCGCCGCGGAAGCTGGCAGGGAACCTTCCTCGCCAATTTTAAAAGAGGTTCGGGCGACAACGCCGGTGTGGCCGGTGGTTTGAACGACCGCGCTTTTTATACCGCACCCGTTCAGTCTTTCTACCCCAACGGTTTCGGTTTATATAACATGGCCGGTAACGTAAATGAGTGGGTGGAAGATACCTACCGTCCGCTTTCCACACTCGACTTTGATGATATGCCTGCTCCGTTCCGCGGAAACAAGTATAAAAAACTTTATGTTGCCGACTCCTCATCCATGGATCCCTCTACGCGGTATGAGAAAGACAGCACCGGTCGCGTGAAAATGTCGGACGTTACAGATGCTGAAAGCAAGAACCGCAGGAACTACCAGCGTGGTAACGTGATCGACTTCCTCGACGGGGACTCCCTCTCCCAGTCTTCTTACGGATATGGCGTAACCACCATGATCCATACGGAGAAATCAAAAGTGTACAAAGGCGGAAGCTGGAACGACCGCGCCTACTGGCTCACTCCCGGAAGCCGCCGTTTCCTCGAAGAAGACCAGTCGCTGAGCACGCTCGGGTTCCGTTGCGCCATGGACCGGATGGGTAGCCCCGAAGGCAACAAGCGCAAAACCGGCCAGCACTACAAGACACGCAGGCAGAAACGTTGATTTTATAACTCCCATCATATTTAAACCCCGGGCAACACCGGGGTTTTTTAATGGGCGGTAAATCAACTGTACATTTGCGGGATGAAGATTCCAGAACTGTATGCCCTTTACAAAAAGCATCCGTCTGTTCAAACAGACTCCCGCCGGCTGAAGTCGGGAGATATGTTCTTTGCATTAAAGGGTGACCGTTTCAACGGGAACAGTTTTGCCCGGCAGGCCATTGATTCCGGCGCCGCTTATGCGGTCATTGATGATGAAGCTTATGCGATAGAAGGAAAAACCATTCGGGTGGATGACGTGCTGGAAACATTGCAGCAACTGGCCCTCTATCACCGGCGTCAGTTCAGCATACCTTTTATCGCCATCACCGGCAGCAACGGTAAGACCACCACCAAGGAACTGGTACATGCCGTACTCTCCTCCGCTTTTATCACTTATACCACGGAAGGAAACCTGAACAATCATATTGGTGTTCCGCTTACCATTCTGAAAATAAGACCCGATGCCGAAATGGCCGTCATCGAAATGGGCGCCAATCATATCGGCGAGATCGCTTCCTATTGCCGCTATGCCCTTCCCACCCACGGGCTGATCACCAATTGCGGAAAGGCGCACCTCGAAGGATTCGGGAGCCTGGAAGGGGTACGCAAAGGAAAAGGCGAACTGTTCGATCATCTCAGGGAAAATAAGGGCACTGCATTCATCATGAAGGATTACGACTACCTGGCAGAGATGAGCAGGGGTATTGCTACTGTCATCAGCTATGGCAGCAGCGGCGCCGATGTGGAAGGAACTGTTGTTCACAGTGAACCTTTCCTGGGTATATCAGTTACAAAAGGACCCGGTACCGGGATCATCCAAACTCAGCTGGTCGGTGATTACAACCTGCCCAATGTGCTGGCAGCGGTAACCATCGGGGATCATTTTGGCGTAACCGCGGATAAGATACGCGCTGCCATAGAAGCTTATCAGCCGTCCAACAGCCGTTCACAGCTGCTGGTCAAAGGCACAAATAAAATTATCATGGATGCCTATAATGCCAATCCCAGCAGCATGAAACTCGCCATTGAGAACTTCGCCCGCCTGCATGCAGACAACAAAGTGCTCATGCTCGGCGGCATGGCCGAACTGGGTACTGACAGCCGGGCCGAACACCAGGCCATCACGGAACTGATCGGGCGGCATACCTGGAAAGCGGTGGTGCTGGTGGGTGGTGATTTTTTAGAGGTCGGTCATCCGTATATTTCCTGCAGGAATACGGAGGAGGCCCGGCAATGGTTGCAGCAACAGCATTTTGAAAACACGCACCTGCTTATTAAAGGAAGCCGGAGTATGCAGATGGAAAAAGTCCTGGATACCTAAAATATAATTTATGAACTGGAAACAGCTCTTCCCCCAATTTGAACCTGGTCTCGTGGAAACCATCGAAAAGGAAGCCGTGCAGCGAACCTTCCTGGCGGGTGAAGTGATCATGCGCACGGGGCAGTATATCAAATCCACCGCGCTGGTGCTCGAAGGCCGCATCAAGATCTACCGCGAAAACCCGGAAGGAAGCGAATTCCTGATGTATTATCTCGAACCCGGGCAGGCCTGCGCGCTCACGATGATCTGCGCGGTGCAGTCGCACACCAGCGAGATCATGGCCAAAGCCGAAGAAGACACCGAAGTGCTGATGATCCCCATCCAGCTGATGGACGACCTCATGAATAAATACAAAAGCTGGTACCAGTTCGTGATCCAGACCTATCGGAATCGTTTTGACGAGTTACTTTCCGTGATCGACAACATTGCCTTCCGCAATATGGACGAACGGCTGGAATTCTACCTTAAAAGACATGTAAATGCCACCGGTAAAAAAACCATCGAGACCTCTCACCAGCAGATCGCCGATGACCTGAACAGTTCGCGGGAGGTCATTTCCCGCCTGCTGAAGAAAATGGAACAACGCAACCTGCTGAAACTGCACCGGAACATGATTGAACTGAACTGACGAAACCTGTGATATCTGTCACAGTGAGTAAACCGGGATCCGTGCACCTTTGCATAAATTTTTTGCATGGAAATACTCGGGTACATAGCCTCATTGCTGATCGGCGCCTCACTCGGACTCATCGGAGGTGGCGGATCGATACTGACCGTTCCTGTTCTGGTTTATCTGTTCGGGGTTAATCCCGTTTTAGCCACTGCGTATTCCCTGTTCATCGTCGGCGCCACCAGCCTGGTGGGCACGTTTCCAAAATATAAAAGCGGGGAGATCAACCTGAAAACGGCGCTGATCTTCGGCGTGCCCTCGATTGCCGCCGTGTATGCCACCCGCGCCTTTATCGTACCGGCCATCCCCGCAGAAGTGTTTACGATCGGCAGCCTGGTGATCACCAAATCCCTGCTGATGATGATCCTGTTCGCCATCCTGATGGTGCTGGCATCCGTATCCATGATCCGCCAGAAAAAAACAACAACAACGGAAACCGGGGAACAACATTTCAATTACCCGCTGATCCTGCTCGAAGGCGTGGTGGTGGGTGTGCTCACCGGTCTCGTGGGTGCAGGCGGCGGGTTCCTGATCATTCCCGCGCTGGTGTTGCTGAGTAAACTGCCGATGAAACAGGCCGTAGGTACCTCCCTGCTCATCATCGCCGCCAAATCCCTGATCGGTTTTACCGGCGACCTGGGTAAGCAGCAAATGGACTGGACCCTGCTGCTGACGGTAACCGGTCTCGCCATCGTCGGCATTTTCATCGGGAACGCCCTGAGCAAAAAAGTATCCGCCGAAGGACTGAAAAAAGGATTCGGCTGGTTTGTGCTGGTGATGGGTGTTTATATACTTGTTAAGGAATTGTTTTTTCCCGGGGGAGGCCATTGATTGTGATACAGGTCACTGTGTAAGGCCTTTCTGCTTACGAATTTTGATCTTCAATAAAAACAACTAAAATAAAAAAAATGAAAGTTGAACAAATCTATACCGGTTGCCTGGCACAGGGTGCCTACTACATCGAAAGTGAAGGCGAAGCCGTGGTTATTGACCCGCTCCGCGAAGTAGAACCCTATATCCGCAAAGCGGAATCGAACAACGCGAAGATCAAGTATGTGTTCGAAACCCATTTTCACGCGGATTTTGTCAGCGGCCATCTCGACCTCAGCAAAAAAACCGGCGCCCCCATCGTGTACGGCCCCAATGCCAAACCCGCATTTGACGCACTGATTGCTGAAGACGGCCAGGAGTTCAAAGTGGGTAAAGTGACACTGAAAGTGCTGCATACTCCGGGTCATACCATGGAAAGCACCTGTTACCTGCTCATGGATGAGAACGGGAAAGCAACAGGTTTGTTCTCCGGCGATACCCTTTTCATTGGAGATGTGGGACGCCCCGACCTGGCCCAGAAAGTGGCTTCCGATCTTACCCAGGAAAAACTGGCCGGATATCTTTTTGATTCTCTTCGCAACAAGATCATGCCCCTGGCCGATGATATTATCGTGTACCCGGCCCACGGCGCCGGCAGTGCCTGCGGAAAGAACATGAGCAAGGAAACGACGGACACGCTTGGACACCAGAAAGAAACGAACTACGCGCTCCGTGCCAATATGACCCGGGAAGAATTCATTAAAGAAGTGACGACCGGGCTGGTAGCACCTCCCGCCTACTTCCCGCTGAACGTAATGCTGAATATTCAGGGTTACGAGAGCATCGACAAGGTGCTGGAAAGAGGCCAGCATGCGCTGAGTCCCGAGGCGTTTGAAGCGGCAGCGAATGAAACCAGCGCACTCATCCTGGATACCCGCGACCCGCAGACCTTTGCCAAAGGATTTGTTCCCAATTCCATCAATATCGGTATCGACGGACAGTTCGCTCCCTGGGTGGGCGCGATGATCCCCGATATCAAACAGGAGATCCTGCTGGTTACCGATGAAGGCCGCGAAGAGGAAGTGATCACCCGCCTGGCCCGTGTGGGATATGATTATACGATCGGCTACCTGCAGGGCGGATTCAACGCCTGGAAAAATGCAGGCAAGGAAATCGACCAGGTGACCTCCATCGATGCCGGTGAACTGGCGGCGATCGCCGAAAAAGAAAACCTGAACATCCTGGATGTACGCAAGAAAAGCGAATTCCAGAGTGAACACGTACTCGGTGCCGAGAACGCACCGCTGGATTTCATCAATGAATCCATGGCGCAGATCGACAGGAACAAGACCTATTACGTGCATTGCGCCGGCGGGTACCGCTCCATGATCTTTAATTCTATCCTCCGGGCAAGAGGGTATGATAACCTGATCGACGTGAAAGGCGGATTCAAAGCCATCAAGGAGAGCGGAAAATTCAAGGTCAGCGACTACGTTTGTCCCTCGACATTATTATAAAAATGCTTGCCGGCGCAGGCCGGCATGGCTAGGTTTAATGGTTAAGATTTATACCGGGAGTTTCTACTCCCGGTATTATTAAAAACAAAAACGAAAAAAATGCAAACAATAAAAGAACTGGTAAAGAACCCCTCCACCGTGATAGTGGACGTAAGAAGCCCCTGGGAGTTCGAAATGGAACATATCCCGGGCGCAAAGAATATTCCCCTGGAAGAAGTGCCCGCGAAAGTGGCCGAATTCAAATCTTTCCAAACACCCGTTGTGCTCTATTGCCGCAGCGGTGCCCGCAGCGGAATGGCCCTTAGCATTCTCAAACAAAGTGGGGTGGCCGACGTGTACAATGGCGGCGGACTGGAAGACATGCAATTTCTTTTAAACTGATAAACGGATCTATGTTAGGAGTACTGAAAAGAATATTCGGTGGCAAGACCGTCAACTACAGGGAACTGGTGAATACAGGCGCGCTCATTATGGATGTGCGTTCAGTTGCCGAATTCAGGTCGGGGCATATCCCGGGCTCAAAAAATTACCCCCTCGATTCGCTCCAGGGAAAACTGAAGGACCTGAAAAAGCTGAACAAACCCGTTATCACCGTTTGCCGGAGCGGCGCCCGCAGCGGCATAGCCAAACGGATCCTGAACAACGCGGGTATTGAGGCTTATAACGGCGGACCCTGGAACAGCCTGCAAAAGAAAATCGCATGAACCGCACGGAAACCATATTCGTGGATAATATCCGTTGCGGCGGTTGCATGAAAAGCATAAAGGGGGCGATCGAAAAAATACCCGGCGTTACAGGTGTTGACGTGTTCAAAGAGGAAGAGAAACTCGTTGTGACAGGGGAGGCACTCTCCCGCACGGCGATCATTGAAAAACTTGCATCCCTGGGTTATCCCGAAAAAGGGAATAATTCACTCCTGCACAGGGCGCGTTCGCTGGTCAGTTGTGCAGCGGGGAAACTGGGTTAAACTTTTTATCATTATGAATACCTGGAAATTAAACCTGAAAAAGAACAGCCACTTCTTCCTGGCCGGTGTACTCGTACTGGCCGGTCTCTGCGGAACCGTCTGCGCACAGGCGCAGGAGCCGGCTGCCGGCAAAACCGTGGAGGCGAAAAAATTCCAGCGCCTGATGAAGAAGAAGAATGCCGTACTGCTGGATGTGCGTACACCGGAAGAATATAAAGAAGGCCATATCCCCGGCTCAGAGCAGATCGATGTGTTACAGGAAACCGTTTTCCGTAACCGGATCGCGTCGCTCGATAAAAACAAAACCTACCTGGTGTATTGCCGCAGCGGGAAAAGAAGCAAAACAGCCATGACCATCATGGGCGAGACCGGTTTCAAAAAACTTTATGACCTGGAAGGCGGGTACACGGCCTGGCCGGGCAGCAAGGAAAAATAGTCAATCCCACCCCTTTCCCGGAAAGTTCGGCTATGCTTAAAAAAATCTTATTTGTTGCAATGGCATTCCCTGCAATGCAGCACCTGTACGCTCAGCACCAGGAGCTCAATGAAAAACCCTCCCTGTGGAAGGAAAAAGAGAGCGACGGCGACAGCACGTCCATACTCTCCGCGTTCCGGCGGAGTACGTTCAGCGGGCATTTCCGGTATTTTTTCATGGCGACGGAAAATAAAGGCAGCCTGACCGATTATTACGCCAATGCCGTGGGCGGCGGCATCAAGCTGGAAACGGGGCGCTTCAAAAATTTCCAGTTGGGCATCAGCGGTTTTTTCGTTTTTAATGTGGGTTCCTCCAACCTGGCTGTGCCCGACCCGTCGACCGGCCAGGTGAACCGCTACGAGATCGGTTTGTTCGATATAGAGGACCCGGCCAATAAATCGGATATCGACCGGCTTGAAGAACTGTATCTGAAATATCATTTTAAAAAAGCCACCCTCACGTTCGGAAAGCAACTGATCAATACGCCCTTTATCAACCTGCAGGATGGCCGGATGCGGCCTACGGAAGTGGAAGGTCTCTTGACGGATATCCAGCCCTCCAAAAAAATTAAGCTGCAGGCCGGTTACCTCTACGGTATTTCTCCCCGCAGCACCGTAAAGTGGTTCCGGGTGGGAGAATCGATCGGCGTTTATCCATCGGGTGTGAATACGGACGGAATAAAATCCGCCTATGCCGGTCATCTTGAAAGCAAAGGCATCTTACTGGCAGGCCTGCAGTACCAGTTCCATCCGAATCTTAAATTCCGTTTCTGGAACCAGTTTACGGAAAACATATTCAACAGCGCCCTGCTACAGGCCGATTACGAGTACCCGGTTTCTGAAACCGACCGGCTGATGGCCGGCGCGCAACTGATCCGGCAGGATGCGGTGAATAACGGGGGACACGAGGACCCTTCCAAAGTCTATATGGAAAAAGGGGCGAAGTCCCTTACATTCGGCGCCATGGCCGGTTGGAAAAACAAGAGATGGGAGACTTCGCTGAATTACAACCGGATCACCGCTTTGGGAAGATACCTTATGCCAAGGGAATGGGGACGTGACCCCTTCTACACTTTTCTGCCCCGGGAGCGAAATGAAGGATTGGGGGATGTGCAGGCCCTGACGGCGAAACTGAATTATAAGATCCCGACCCTCCGGTTCAGCGCAGCGGTGGCCCTTGGTCACTATGAACTCCCGGCCGTTACCAACTTTGCCATGAACAAATACGGGCTCCCTTCCTATCAGCAGCTTAATATCGATCTTCGCTACCGGTTTGCAGGTCTGCTCAGGGGACTGGATGCGCAGTTTTTATATGTTTACAAAAACAGGTCCGGAAATGGATACCTGGAGGATAAATTTGTGATCAACAAGGTGGATATGAGTTTATGGAACCTGGTGCTTAATTACCAGTTTTAACAACCTGAATCCCGGAAAATGTGACTTGTATCACTATCTGCCCTGTGAATAGAGCGGAATTTTACTTCCCCGTACACCTTTTTTTAAACGATTGCCATGTCAACTACAAATCATAACGAAAACAACAACTCCCGTCGCGACTTCCTGAAAAAAACCGCATTGGCCGGTTTGGGCACCACCCTTGCCGGTACAGGATTCTCCCGATCCCCGGACATTCCCGTTTCGGGTTCGGGTCCCTCCGATGGATCCGGGCGGTTTACGATTCTTTATACCTCCGATATCCATGCGCAACTCCATACCCATGATGAATTCTTCTGGGAAAATAATCAGCCGATGTATAGAAAAAGAGGCGGACTGGCCGTGCTGAAATCGATGATCAATCATTTCCGGGGGGAGGATCCGGCCCATACGATCCTGATCGACGGGGGCGATTACTTTCACGGGCACGCCGTGGCCTCGCTCACGGAAGGCGAAGCGATGATACCGCTGCTGAACGATTTCAATTATGATCTTTTACTCCCCGGCAACTGGGAAGTGGTTTATAAGAAAAAGAAAATGCTTTATGACATGGGGCATGCCAATGCCGCCAAAGTGTGCGCCAATATGTGGCACAAGTCGAAAGAAGAGGATAATGGTGAACTTATCTACCCGCCCTACTGGATCAAGTACGTTGCAGGCGCTAAAGTGGGATTCATCGGGTATACCGATCACCTGATCCCGAAACGCCAGTCGCCCGCCTACAGCGAAGGCATCCGGTTTGAACATGCCGATTTCAATGTGGCCCGCTATATCAAACTGCTGAAGGAAGTGGAAGGATGCGGGATCATTTTTATCGTCACGCACATGGGACTGGCCCAGCAGGTGGGACTGGCCAACAATCCCGCAGTGGAAGGGGCGGATTTTATTTTAGGCGCCGATACCCATGAACGGGTGCGGGTGCCGATTGAAGGAAAATATACCAGGGTGATCGAATGCGGCGCTTTCGGTTCCTTCCTGGGCAAACTGGACGTTGTGGTGGAAAATGGAAAAATGAAAAGTTACAAATACCAGTTACTGGATGTGGATCCCGTTAAGTACCCGGCCGATAAACAAATGCTCGCCCTGGTTGAAAAGGCCACCGCACCATTTAAGGATGATCTCTCCAAAGTGATCGGATCCACCACCACCCCGCTGGTTCGTTATTTTGTCATGGAATCACCCATGGACAACCTGATCACCGATGCCATTCACTGGAAGTTCAAAACGGATATCGCCCTGAGCAACGGATTCAGGTTCTGCCAGCCGCTGGCGGTGGATCCTAAAAAAGGAAAGGCCGAGATCACCCGCGAATTCCTGTGGAACATGCTGCCGGTGGACAGCGAGGCCAAACTGGGGATCATAACCGGCAAACAGCTTTGGGAATGGCAGGAAAAGGAACTGCAGAACGCGTTTGCCAAAAATCCTTCCAAGCGATTCGGCGGATGGTTCGTCCGGTTTGCGGGGATGGAAGTGAATTTCACTATCGGCAATGAATACGGCAAGCGGGTGAACTGGATCAAAGTAAAAGGAGAACCGGTTGATCTTAAAAAAGAATATACAATAGTGGCCTGTGAACGGGAAGGCGACCCGGATGATACGCTTTGCCGGATCGAAAATGTAAAGAAACCCCGGCGTTCAGGGGTGCTGATGCATGATGTGATCGAAGAATACCTGGCGGTGCATTCTCCCGTATCACCCAAACTGGAAAAAAGGGCTACCGCCACCGACCAGCCGCATACTTTATTGACGCAGCTGCAGGGAACCACCTATGAATTCAGGTAAATTAAAGCTTTGCAACCATGTGGAAGATGATAAAAAATAACTGGCCGGTTGCGATCATTATCGCTGTCATATCTGTGATCGCCGTTTCAGATATCGTGAAAGCGTTACGGTCATCGGGCGGCAGGTCTGCAGCGGCCATATCAACCGACAGTGCATGGATCGCCCCCAGCCTGTTCCTTGACAAAGAACTGAAAGGAGATGAGAGGGAAATGGTGATCTACGGGGAGGATCTCATTGCGAACACCTCCAAATATTTCGGTCCGCATGGATCCGTTGCCCCGATTACCAACGGCATGAACTGCCAGAATTGCCATCTCAACGCCGGTAAAAAGACTTGGGGGAATAATTACAGCGCGGTATATTCCACTTATCCAAAATTCCGCGACCGCAGCGGTGGTATGGAAACCATTTACAAAAGGGTGACCGACTGTTTTGAAAGAAGCCTGAACGGCACCGCGCCCGACAGCAACAGCCGGGAATACAAAGCTATTCATGCCTATATCCAATGGCTGGGCAAGGATGTAAAAAAAGGAGAAAAACCGGCTGGCAGCGGTATTGAAAAACTGAAGTACCTCGATCGCGCGGCCGACCCGGTGAAAGGTAAAGCCGTATATATCGCACAATGCCAGAGCTGTCATGGCGCCGACGGAGCCGGTCAATTGAGCCTGAATGGCGTGAGTTATGAATATCCGCCACTTTGGGGACCCAACAGTTACAACAACGGTGCAGGTCTTTTCCGGCTAAGCAATTTTGCGGGTTATATCAAGAGCAACATGCCTTTTAAACAGGCTACGCACGATAATCCGCTGTTGACTACCGAACAGGCCTGGGATGTGGCGGCCTTTGTAAACAGTCAGCCAAGACCCGCCAGGGACCTGAGCAGGGACTGGCCGGATATTTCCAAAAAACCTTTTGATCATCCATTCGGGCCCTATACCGACGGATTCTCGGAAGAACAGCATAAATACGGTCCCTTCCCCCCCATCATTGCTAAAAAACAGGAAGCCCAAAAAAATTAATAACTTACTTCCTGTGACAAATATCACGGAGTGACAACACTCACGGGAGGACCTTTGTATCACTAAAAAACAGAATGTTTATGTTAGAATGGCTGAAACAACCCTGGCCCTGGTACGTGGCCGGACCTTTGATCGGTTTAACCGTGCCGGCGCTGCTGCTGCTGGGTAATAAATCATTTGGTATCTCCTCTTCGCTGCGTCATGTGTGCGCGGCCTGTGTGCCAGCGAAAATTCCATTTTTCCAGTACGACTGGAAAAAGGAAATCTGGAACCTGTTTTTTGTGGGAGGCATCCTCATCGGGGGCATTATTGCCGCCCAGTTGCTCGCCAATCCCGAACCCATACAGGTACATCCTAAATTAACAGCGGAACTGGCGGGTTATGGTGTAACCAATTATGAAAACATTGTTCCGAAGGATATCTTTTCATGGCCCGAACTGCTTACCGTCCGTGGCATCATCATGATGGTCGTGGGCGGTTTCCTGGTAGGTTTTGGCACGCGCTATGCCGGAGGCTGCACATCCGGGCACGCCATCATGGGCATCAGCAACCTGCAATGGCCCTCGGTGGTGGCTACCTGTTGTTTTATGGCCGGCGGTTTCATCATGGCCAACCTGATCCTTCCCTTTATCTTAAAACTCTAAAATAACAATCGCGATGTCAGTTAAAGATATAACATACAGTGAAAAACCCTTCGTGCAGCAACAGGTAGATACGGACTTTGAAGTCAGAAGAGACCATGCCATGTGCGTCAATAAAAGCGAACTGGACAAGCCGCTCGTCTCCAATCTCAAATACGGCGCCCTGGGCATCCTTTTCGGGATCGTATTTGTAAAAGCCGAAATCGTATCCTGGTTCCGTATTCAGGAAATGTTCCGTTTCCAGAGTTTCCACATGTACGGCGTCATCGGCTCGGCCATTGCGGTGGGCATGCTCAGCGTTTTCCTGATCAAACGCTATAATGCCAAATCCATCGAAGGTGAAAAGATAAAACTCGATGACAAGAAATTCAACAAGGGCCAGATCTACGGCGGTCTCACATTCGGACTGGGCTGGGCCATCACCGGCGCCTGCCCGGGTCCCCTCTTCGCCCAGATCGGAACCGGCGCCACCGTGATCCTCGTCACCCTGCTTAGCGCCATCGCCGGCACCTGGGTATACGGGCGGTTCCGGCACAAATTGCCGCATTAAAGATATTTCATACGATACGTTTTAACAGGGCCGGGAGTTTTCCCGGCTTTTGATTTACGCATAGGCGGGTACGTGATAAAAATCACCTCACAATATGAACATCCGGCTTAATTTACGCACTCCTAATCGTCCAATATGAAACTAATCCAGGCTGTCATTTTTTCCCTGCTGATCTCCGTTACCACAACAGCGCAGGATTCATTTCCTTACCGTGTATCCCTTGAACCGGTTATTCCGGCAGGATTCAGCGGCCTGCAATCCTTTGCCTGGGCCAAAAGCGGAAACCGGGTATTGCTGGTGGGTGGCCGAACCGACGGGCTTCACCGCCGTCAACCTTTTGCTTCATTTGCCAAACGGTATAATAATACCTCTTTGATCGTAATTGATCTTGATGAAGAGAAGTCCTGGAAAAAAAGTATCGCTTCACTCCCCGCCCCGCTGGCCGAACAATTACAGAGCACCAATATGGAATTTTACCAGGAGGGAAATCAGTTGATCCTTACGGGCGGCTATGGTTACAGCGAAACTAAAAAAGATCATATCACTTATCCTTCCCTGGTTCTTATTCGCGTAGATGAACTGGTAGAAGCGATCATAAGCGACGGGGATGTAGCGCCATACATTTATCAGTTGAACGATGAAAGAATGGCCGTTACCGGCGGCCGGCTCAGCAAACTGGGCGATCGCTATTACCTCGTGGGCGGTCAGCGGTTTGATGGACGATATAACCCGCATGGACCCGATCACGGTCCCGGTTTTTCCCAGCAATACACCAACCAGGTCAGGAAATTCGCACTGGCCTTAAACGTGGAAAAACCGGAAATTACCCGGTATGAGACCATCACCGATTCCCTGCTGCTGCACCGTAGGGATTATAACCTGCTGGCCCAGGTGGATGGAAGCGGGAAGCCCATGCTGACTATTTATTCAGGTGTTTTCCGGTATGGGAAAGATGTACCCTTCACTACCCTCGTTGATATCACCGAAAATTCACACGCAGAAGTAAAGGGATTCAACCAGCAGTTTGCCCATTATCATACGGCGACTTTGCCGGTGTTCAGCCAAAAAACCAACACGCTGTATTCCGTTTTCTTTGGCGGCATCGCGCAGCAGTACCCCGACAGCGCCGGGAAAATAATAACGGACAATGATATCCCTTTTGTAAAAACGATCAGCGTGGTGGAAAGAAAGGGAGGGGTCATAAAAGAATATGTGCTCCCGGAACCGATGCCGGGTTATTTCGGGGCCGCTGCGGAATTTATTCCTGCTGATACAAAAAATTATTCCTCTACGGGCATCCTTCAGGCGGAGCGGATCGGAAAGAAACCCTTTCTCGCCGGTTATATCGTCGGCGGTATTGACAGCCGCGCCCGGAATGTGTTCTGGAGTAATGAGGCTGAACCCAGCCGCGCCTCCCCCGTGATCTGGAAAGTACTGCTCACACGAAAGTAAAATTCAGCGCCTCCAATTATTTTCCCAAAAATCCAACAGTCGGTTTTCGCGTTTACGTCATAATTAATGGCGGTTGAACAATTGGTTTAACGGGTGCCGCCGGCACAAGTGAATGTGACTTTGATCACCGCGCTCTTTCACAATATTGTTGACCCTAAAAATTACGATCATGAAAAAGCAACTTCTGAAAACGATCCCCGTTGCCTTTCTGTCGCTGGCACTCCTGTTCGCCGGTTGTTCAAAAGACAAGGAAAACAACAACGCAAACAATAATAATAATTATAACAACAGCGAATGGGCGGCCCAGGTAAATCTCCTCCCCATCGAGCCACTTAACCCGGATGAACTCACCTCCCTTCCTTTTATGCGCGAAGAAGAGAAACTCGCGCGCGATGTCTATACATTCCTGTACAACAAATGGGGTTCGCTTATTTTCAAAAATATCTCCAACAGCGAACAAACCCATATGGATGCCGTATTGCACCTGCTTACCCGGTACAGCCTGCCCGACCCGGTGGGTGCTAACGGACCCGGTGTTTTTACCAACCCGCTGTTCCGGGATCTGTACATACAACTGACCACGCAGGGCTCCCTGAGCAGGATTGAAGCGATGAAAGTCGGATGCACCATTGAGGATCTCGATATTAACGATCTGCAGGATATCCTTGAAAAAGTGGACAACCAGGACATCACTTTCGTGTATAACAACCTGATGAAAGGCAGCCGCAACCACCTTCGCTCCTTTTACAGCAACCTCCTGGCATTGGGTGGAACCTATGTGGCGCAATATATCACCCAGGCCGAATTTGACGCGATCGTGAACAGCCCGATGGAAACAGGATTCTGACCGGAATAAGCGGCCGATCCTGATTGATAACAATAAAAAAAGATAAAATGAAAAAGTTACTGATACCGATCCTGGTTCTGGGATGGCTCCCTGCAATAAGAGCCCAGGAATCCACTCCCGTCAACCAGCCCGAAAAGGACGCGATCCTCTATATGCGCGAAGAAGAAAAACTGGCCCGGGATGTGTACAATTTTTTGTATGAAAAATGGGATGCAAACCCCTTCGAAAATATCCGGAAAAGCGAACAAACGCATATGGACAGGATGAAATTGCTGATCGATACCTACGGGCTGCAAGACCCGGTGGCAGCCACCGATGATAAGCAGGGGGTATTTAAAAATAATTTCCTGCAGCAGCAATATAATGAGCTTACTGCTTCAGGCAGCCGATCGCTGGCGGACGCACTGAAAGCCGGGGCGAAGATCGAAGAACTGGATATCGCCGACCTGGATGCGAGAATAAAGCAAAGCCGGCGTCCGGATATTATCAGCACTTATGAATACCTGAAAATGGCTTCCGAAAACCACCTGAGGGCTTTTGTCCGCCGCCTGGAACGCATGTGGATTAATTATACACCCGTGCTCCTGGATAAGAATGCATACGATAAGATCGTTGCAGGTACTGGCAACCGGGCGGGCAGGGGAAGAGGTATGGGCCGGAACGGATGGAACTGAAAATAACCCGCATCCAAATTAAATTGGGGAAGGATCTTAAACAATAGATCCTTCCTTTTTTTCAGCCCTTAAGGATATCGGGTTGAGAATTGCTCATTGAAGATTGCTCATAGAGTATTTTCTTCCGGTTTATGGATTAACGAGTGCCTCCGTAAAATACAATAAAGGATAAAGATCGCCGGAGGGCCCTTTTCAGGGAAACCAGCCAAAGGTACCCCCGCAAAGAAAATAAGCGTTTGTAAACCCCAGTTGCTGTAATAAAGCGGCTCCCTTCTCCGACCGGCCGCCTCCTTTGCCGCAGGCCGTTATGATGAGGATGTCCCTCGATAACCCCGAAGTACGGTATTCCAGATCCTCCAGGGGAATGTTAATGGCCCCGCGTATGTGTAATTGATCATACTCCTCCGCGCCTCTCACGTCAATAAGAAGGAACCGGTCAACTGGCTCCTGCATTAATTCTTTAAGCTTTGCCGGTGCAAAGCACTCCCGGGTTTGCATTTCCGTCATGTTGTTTGTTTTTCCGGGTTATCCAATCCCATAATTTCACAGCACCGCCGGTCTTACACTTCATCCTGAAACGTATGATCAGGGCCGAAAGGAAAGTCAGTCCACCGATGAAAAGAATAGCCGCACCTATATTGAAAAGATCAGCGATCATACCGGTAAGAATGGCCCCGACAGCATAGCCAAGATCCCTCCATAACCGAAATATACCGATGCTTTTCGCCCGGTCAAGCGGATGGGTGTTTTCCGCGACTGTTGCCAGGAACGTGGGATATACCATCGCGGTTCCCCAGCCCAGCAGGGTAGACAGAATTATGAAATGCGTCATGCTTTGAGCCCACACCAGCGCGATCAGCGCGATAGCCTGCAAAAGCATCCCGGTATACAACAGGTCTTTTTTACAAAAGAAATCCGCCATTTTCCCGGTGAATAACTGACCCAGGCCCCATACCGCAGGGTACACTGCGGTAACGATACCGATCTCTCCGATCGAAAAACCTTTTGACGCCAGCAGGATGGGAAAAATGCCCCAGGCCATGCCGTCGTTGAGGTTATTGATCAGTCCGGCCTGTGTAACGGAGCCCAGGTTCCGGTCTTTCCAGGTGGTGTCCCGGAAAATATTTTTCAGTCGCGGCACTGTATTGGTAACCGTTTCCTTCGCCACATGATGCCGCGTATCTTTTATTAGGAAAAAACTGAAAAAAATACCCAGGATCACAAGGACCACACCCGTATAAAACGGGTACGGACGCACGCCGTATTCCCCGGCGATCCAGCCGGTAAGAAAAGCGATCAGCGCCACAGAAATATAACCGGCGAATTCATTCAGACCCATGGCAAAACCCCGTTGTTTATCCCCTACGAGGTCTATTTTCATGACCACCGTGCTCGACCAGGTCAGACCCTGGTTCACACCCAGCAGCACATTGGCGGCGATCACCCAGTTCCAGTTGGGCGCGTACATAAGCATAAACGGGATCGGGATCGCAATGAACCACCCCGCCACCAGCAGGTTCTTCCGGCCGAATTTGTCGGCCAGCGCCCCGGTATAATAATTGGTCAGCGCTTTCACGAAACCAAACACCACAATAAAGGAAAGGATTGCGGTTTTTGCCGCGATATGGAAATCCTGCTCGGCGATCCGGGGAAGTATGGACCGTTCCATCCCCACCATACCGCCCACAAAGCCATTTACGATGACGAGCAAAGTGAATTGTTTCCAGTTCTCCTTTAAACCCAGGTGAACCTGTTTTGTCATGATCCCATACCCGTTTAAAATGTTAATACCTTATCACTTTCGGCTACCCAGTTCGTGAGTTCCGCGAGATTGCTCAGTTCGGCGCCTTCGATCAGCGGGAGCTTTTGCAGACCGCGCGTTTCGGCGCAACCGCCGCAGATCTTCACCTTGGTTCCTTTGCCCAGTGAGAACCTGATCATTCGCTCGATACTATAATACCCGGAGGGCGTAGTCTGATCGGCCAGCGCGCAGAATGTCCCGTCGGCCAGCAGGAAGATCCTCACCTCCGTGCCCGGATGCTCCTTGTTGAGCTGGTTGGCGATACGCAGGGCGTTGTAGGCTTTTTCGCTGCCGTATGGAGCATCATTAATGATGAATAATACTTTCATAGTACTGCATTTAATACTGTGGTGGATACCCAATTCATTACGCTCACCCCATATAGTTGTTTACAGGGATATCCGAATTCTTCATAGTACAGGAACGGGAAAGCGGTCATCGGCTCAGGCCACTGACTCCATGATGGCTTTTAGTTTTCCGAACAGGGCGCCGGCCTCACTGTACAATTCCTTATCTTCCTGTACCGCGCCAAGAAGCAGATCCATGTTCATGGTGGAAATGATCGTCTGCCCGTCCTTTTCATACAGGGCGATCCGGCAGGGCATGAAAATGGAAAATTCAGGGTGAGCCGTCAGCATCATGGCAGCCACTTTCGCCTGGCAGATCTCATAGATAAAGACCTTACGCCGGATCGGGAAACCCTTGCTTTCCACGATCTCATGGTAATGATAAGTTTGCAGCAGGGCGAAATTGTTTTGCTCGCAGGCGGCCGGAACCCGGTCGGCTATTTGTTGAATTGGCTTATCGCTGGTCAGTTGCAGCGAAAACATTTCGATCATCTCCGCAGGAGACATCATAGTCATTTCTGGTGTCATAGCTTATATTTTAGTGTGTTGAAATGGATTCCGGTTTACGGTGTGATTTTTCCGGCTGCTTCAGTTTCCATTCCACGTATCCGTCTTCCATCCGGATCGCCCTGAATTTTTTCTGTTTGAGGATCTTTGCCGCTTCAACGGCCATCACGCAGAGTGGACCGCGGCAGTAGGCCACAATGGTCCGGTTCCGCGGAAGTTCATGCAGTCTTTTTTTCAGCTGTGACAGGGGAATGGATACGGCGTTAGGTATATGACCGGCTTTGTACTCCTCTTCGGGGCGGACATCGATCAGCATCACTTTTTCCTTTTTCGACCGGTTGAGCAGGTCTTCGACCGTATAGGATTCGAGCACCTGTTTGTCCGACCGGAAATCGCTGATCAGCCTTTCCACCTCCGCGAACTTGCGAAATCCCCAATCCTTGACCAGGGACACCAGTTTCAATACGTGTTCATCGGCAATACTGTAAAAGATAAAATTACCGTCACGCCGGGTGCGTACCAGCCGGGCGGATTTCAATACCTGCAGATGCTGGGACGTGCTGGCCACCGTCATCCCGATCTCATTTGACAGCTCTTCAACGGAGAAATCCTTCTGGGAAAGCACATCCACCAGTTCCATCCGCTTGGGGTGCGACAGGGCATGTGTAACCCGGGAAAGTTCCTGGTAAACCTGTTCTTTATGGGACTGACCGGCCATAGTATTATTCAATTGAGACACAAAGATAGCTTCTTTTCAAGTATTATACAAAATTATTGAATAGAACCCGGAGGAGGGGGTACTGTTGCCGAATTCAGTATTTTTGAGGGATGATGCCGCGTTTTCTGATCCCTATCCTCCTGCTCCCTGTACTTGTTTCCTGTGTTGGGACTCAAGAACCGGAGGAACTCTCCTCCTGGAAAGCCCGTGGCGATACGCTGGTAGCCCATACTTTCGACACGCTCCGGAACACCCTGCTCCGGGCCGTAGGAGAAAAAGGATTTCCCGGGGCCGTAGATTTTTGCAATACACGGGCGATCGCATTGACCCATACCTTTACTGAGGAGGGAACGCTTATTAAAAGAACATCCGGCAGGTTAAGAAATCCGCAAAATGCACCCGATACCATGGAAACCAGGATCCTGTCGATGTGGGAAGACCAGAAAAAGAATAATCTACCCCTGGCTGATATCCTCTTCCGGAATAAAGAAAAGGTTCATTACTTCAAACCCATACTCATCCAGTCCATGTGCCTGAACTGTCACGGTCAAAAAAACGCAGAGATCAAACCGGATACATGGGAGATCCTGCAACAAAAGTACCCGGGGGATTCGGCTTTCGGATATAAAGAGGGCGATCTCCGGGGTGCCTGGCACATCAGTTTTGCAGAACCGAAAAAATGAATGCATGAACGAAACGGAAAAAAGAATCAACAAGGACCTCATCCTCCGCGAAAAACTGGCCATCGAACGAACCGATATGGCCATCGACCGTACCTTGTTATCATTCATCCGCACTTCTCTTTATTTCGCAGTCGCCGGCATGACCGTAAACAGCCTGCTGAAGATCAGTTATGGTCTTTGGGCGGAAATACTCTTCTGGGTTTGCGGCGTGGTCATCCTGGTAATCGGGCTTTTGAAGTTCTACAGACAGAAAAGAAAACTGCGGGACAGCAAAAAGCATATCGGCGATTATAAACTGGAATGGGAAGACGATGTGGAATAAGACCGCGGAGAACGCAGTGACCAATAGATCACTCCCCGGCCACTTTCGGCTCCCGGCTTGAAAACATATGGCATGCAGGGGATATTAAATACCCTCCGTGTAATCCTCATCCCGAACCGGGCCTGGCAAGTAGGCAGCTCCGGTCAGATCAAGTTCAACCCTGTTTCGCTTCATCCACCCCCTTCATTCATCACTTTCCACTCAACCCGCGAACACATACGCGCATTTTTTCTCCTGCGCCCTTCCCAACGCCCATACACCCGAAGGCACGGGTTGTATGCCCGGTAACAAACCGGCCATCCATTCCTTACGGATCTCGGCTGCGTCTCCATTTGTGGATGCGGCCACTGCAGCGCTGTACACCGTAACCGCCATTTCACAAACACAGAACAGTACGCCGTTTTGCTGCAGTTGATCGATCCCGATCATCACCTCACCGACACCCGGAATTTTAAAAGCGCCGGGGCCTGGTTTCCAGAATGGATTACGCAGGGCGGGTTTTCCTGTGGCAGGATCATTGGCCTGGAATACTTCACCCAGTTTGTACTTGCTCCACAAGGCATCCTCCATGGCATACCCAATGGCGCTGTGCCGGAGCACCACCACCACGCTGCAATCTTTCCCGTTCGTTCCGGTCATTTCATTTGTCAGCAGAAAAACCCTTGGCCAGGCGAACGGAAAGATTTCGTGGGGCTGGGGCGCATCAAATACGACACGATGCTTCCCGGTGATCTTTTTGAACATTTCCTCAGGGTCGGAACTGGTACCGGTGTTATGCGCCGGATTACCGGCCCATGCTTCCATAACGGGTGTCATCGACACCAGCCCGGCGGCGGCCAGGTTTCCCAAAAAACGGCGGCGGCCATTGTTGCCCGAATTGTCATTGCTTCCCATAAAAATAAAATTTACGTTATTGCTGGATTTTGCACCTGATAAGGTACGATAAAATAAAAGTCATCGAATCCATGTTAAAAAATATTGACCGGATTATTTTGTAACTTATGCGTCCCAAATCAAATAATATGAAACGTATTGCATTAATTGTCACACTTTTATTTGCGACCGGGCTTACATCCTCCGCCCAGCAAACTCCCTATAACGCCGTCTTTGACCTGACCACGGGCGACACGGCCACCCACCACCGGGTGCTTCGCTGGATCACCTCAATCATTGCTTCACACCCCGACGCAAAGCTCGAAGTGGTGTTCTACGGAAAATCATTACCCCTGGTGGAAAAAGAAAAGTCAACCGCTTTTTCGGAAATCGAGAAACTGGTCAAAAGCCCGAATGTGAAATTCGCCGTTTGCGAACAGGCCATGAAAGTGCATAAAGTGAAGAAGGATATGCTGATCAGCGGTGTGGAGACCGTGCCTGATGCCATTTATGAGATCATTACGTTGCAATCAAAAGGGTACGGGTATATTAAGGTGACTAATTGATGATGTTAGGTAAATGGGGGGTGTATAAAAGTATAAAAAGTAAATAAAGTATATAAAGTATGATCAGGAGCGGTGCACTGATGATGAACGGTGTTTAGTGACTTGCCGTCACTGCAAAATAACGGATCCATTTAAGGATAGTGAGAGTAATGACTACGGAGACTGGTTTTAATTTTTTGATTGGAGCTTATTTGGAGCCTGCCTGCCTGCCGGCCGGTAGGCAGGGGGCTTCGGTTCTTGGAGCTTCATAATAATCTGTCATTCCGGACTAAATATTCCCAATGTGTGCAATAAACACCCCGCTTTGCAAGACATATTGTCTCGCATGAATTAATAAGTGCATAAAATAAAAACTGCCCCAAAATTTTGGGGCAGTTTTTTGACTGTTCCGAATTTATTTATTCCGCTTCCTTGACCGGCACCAGCAGTTTCTCATCAATGATCTTCTTCAGCACATGCCTGGGGTAAGCGCCGGGCTGCATCATGGGTTCTCCGTCGGAGCCGATGAACAGCAGGGTCGGTATGCTGCGTATGCCAAAAACCGCCGACAGTTCCTGTTCGGCGTCAGTGTCTACTTTATAGATAACCAGTTTGCCCTGGTATTCCTTTGCCAGATCTTCCAGTATAGGAGCCACCATCTTACAGGGACCGCACCAGTCGGCATAAAAATCAATGATCGCCGGTAAGGTACCCTGGTATTTCCAGTCCTGTTCCGTATCGTAATTGAACACCTTGTCCTTGAAATCCTGTGTGGTCATTTTAACTGTAGCCATGAAAATTAATTTGTACAAAGGTAAAATGAACCGGTTTACCCGCGTGTGATGTATATCACAATACGGCCTCTGCCTCCGGAACCGCAACTTTTTCCAGGGCCTGCCCGATATCATCAATGATATCCCGGTGATGTTCAATACCCACACTCAGCCGGATCATCTTTTCGGTGATATGCAGCTCCTGTTTTTCCGCCAAAGGCACATCCCCGTGCGTCATCGTGGCCGGGTGTTCGGCCAGGCTTTCGGTACCGCCCAGGCTAACCGCCAGCTTGATATGTTTCAGGTTATTCAGGAATGTAAATGCTTCGTGTTCGCCACCCCGGATATCAAAGCTCAGCATGGCGCCGTTACTCCGGTATTGTTTTTGAAAAATCATTTCCTGCTCCGGGTTATTTTTTCCGGTATATCCCAGGTAATACACTTTCTCTACTTTGGGGTGCCCCGACAGGTATTCCGCCACTTTTTCCGCATTGGCCGCCGCCGCTTCCATCCGGATCTTCAGTGTTTCCAGGCTACGCATCAACAACCAGCTGGTATGCGGATCGATCATGGTGCCGAAATAAGTGCGGGTCTTCTTAATTTTCTTTACCAGTTCCCGGCTTCCCACCACCGCGCCGGCGATCACATCGCTGTGCCCTCCGATATACTTGGTGGCAGAATACAAAACGAGGTCGGCGCCATGTTTGAGCGGGTGCTGCCAGAGCGGACCCATATAGGTATTGTCCACGGCAACCAGCACGTTTTTCCCGCCCGACGAATATTTCCTGGCGATCCGGGCGCACATACCGATATCGATGAGATCATTGGTGGGATTGGCCGGCGTTTCCACGTAGATCATTTTGAGTTTGCCGGCGTGACCGCTTTCCCGCAACAACCGCTCCACCTCCTGCTGATCCTGCCCCGCCCTGAAACCGATCACCTCCACACCGAAATGAGTGAGGATATGATGCACGAATTTATGCGTGCCGCCATAAAGTGGATTGCTGTACAATAACACATCACCCGGGCTGAGGAAACTGAACAGGGTGGTGGAGATGGCGCTCATACCGCTGGAAAAAGCCGCGGCGGCTTCACCCCCATCCCAAAGTTTCAGCCTTTCCTCCAGGATCTCCATATCCGGGTTGTTGATCCGGCTGTAGATCAGTCCCATTTGCTCACCCTCATGTCCAGGTTTGCCGGCCGCCATTTCAAAAAAGGCCTTTCCCTCCTCCGCGCTCTTAAATACAAAAGTGGAGGTTTGGTAAATGGGGCACTTCACGGCGCCTTCGCTCCACTCAGGGTTGTATCCGTAACCCATCATCTGGGTTTCGGGCGACAATTTTGGCTGTTTCATACGCTTGCATTTGAACCACAATTTGGGGATTAGTTCCCCGCTTTACAATGACTTTGGTTACAATAGAAAACAAATCTATTTTTCTTCATTTTAGTTAATTATTCAGATATATTATCTGTAATTTTAATAAATCTTAGAAATTTATTCTTTATGCAATTAGACCAAACGGATGCTGCGATACTCGAATTGCTCCAATCCGACGCCCACCTGACCAACAAGGAACTGGCCGACAAACTGGGGAAGTCGGTCACGCCCGTATATGAACGGATACGGCGGCTTGAAAAAGAAGGTTATATCCTTCGCTACTGCGCGATCGTGGACAAGAACAGGATCGGCAAGAGCCTGGTGGCTTTCACCAATGTGCAGCTGAAACAGCATTCACATGGTATCCTGAAGAGTTTTGAAAAATCGATCGTGCGGTTCGGGGAAGTGATGGAATGCTACCATATGACGGGTGTGTATGATTACCTGCTGAAGATCGTGGTGGAAGATATGACGGCCTACCAGGACTTCATCGTCAACAAACTGGCTAAACTGACCGATATCGGCACAGTGCAGAGCAGTTTCGTGATGACCGAAATAAAACATGAAACGGCCTACCGGGTCAAACCAGACCGCTAAGATGATCCCGCAACACTATGTATACTATTTCAGGATGAGCGTTGAACATTGAAAATTGAGCATTGAATATTTTTCGGCAATTAAAACTGAATTATTCAATGAGCAATGTTCGATGCTCCATGTTCAATCCCAATCCAAACAGATAGCATTCTGGCCTCTAACGTCTACAGCATCGTTGTCGGCTCGACATAATGCGTTTTCTTCAGCCCCGTCTGGCTCAGCGCCTTGTACCCGCCGCGGATGTTGACCAGTTTTTCAAATCCCCTTGCCTGCAGGATCGAACACATGATCACCGAACGGAAACCCCCGGCGCAATGAACATAATATTTCTTGTTGCGGTCCAGCTGCGCCATGTTCTGGTTGATGAAATCCAGCGGGAAATTGACCGCGCCGATGATATGCTCTGATTCAAACTCGCTCCGGCGGCGCCCGTCGAGCAGGTTTACATTCGGAGCGTCCATTTCATAGAGTGTGGCGAACTCGTCGGCGCTGATCTCGTGTAACCGGGTTGATTCAAAACCGGCTTCTTTCCAGGCGGTCATCCCGTTTTGCAGGAACCCAACCGTATTGTCATATCCTACACGGGATAAACGAACCACTACTTCCTCTTCCCTGCCCTCTTCGGCCAGGAAAAGGATCGGTTGCTTCAGGTCGGTGACCAGCGTGCCTACCCAGGGAGCGAAATTATCGTCGAGCCCGATAAATATCGAACCCGGGATATGTTCATTCACGAAATCTTCTTTCTTCCGGGTATCCAGCACAAGGGCTTCCAGGCTTTCCCATACGGTCTGGAATTCCTTTGCGGAAAGAGGGCGTTTTCCCCGGGCGATGATCTCATCGATCCCTTCTATACCTCCCTTGAGATTCATCAGCACATTATAGGGAAAATATTGCGGGGGCTCCACCAGTCCTTCGGTCACTTCTTTAATAAATTCCTCTTTTGTCATGTCCGCGCGCAGGGCGTAATTCACTTTTTTCTGGTGACCCAGGGTATCGGTGGTTTCCCGGCTCATGTTCTTGCCGCAGGCGCTGCCGGCCCCGTGACCGGGATACACGATCACCTCATCCGGGAGGGGCATGATCTTATTGCGTAAAGAATCAAACAGGTAGCCTGCGAGTATCTCAGGTGTGATCTCGGCTTTTACTTTTTGAACAAGGTCAGGGCGACCTACATCACCAATGAATAAGGTGTCGCCGGTGAAAATGCAATGCTCTTTCCCGTTTTCATCGATCAGCAAATACGTGGTGGATTCCATCGTATGCCCGGGTGTATGCAGCACTTTGATCCGTACATGACCCAGTTGCAGCACTTCTCCGTCATTGGCCACATGCACCTCGTAAGCGGGGGCGGCCGTAGGGCCAAAAACGATCTTTGCGCCGGTCTTTTTGGCGAGGTCGATATGACCGCTTACGAAATCGGCATGAAAATGTGTTTCCAGAATATATTTTATCCGGGCTCCGTTGTTCTCCGCCTTGCTGATATAAGGCTGCGTTTCGCGTAGCGGGTCGATGATGGCGGCCTCGCCATTGCTTTCAATATAATAGGCGGCTTCCGCCAGGCAACCGGTATAAATCTGTTCAATTTTCATGGTTGAATGTTTTGGGTGATGAATTATTTTTTAGTCCGGGAAAATCCAGCGGAAACTAAAGAGGCATATACCCCACCCTTTAGCTTGCCGGCAAAGAAATTTTCATTACAAATTTCCCTGCGAGGGTCACGGACCTGAATGACAAAAGTCACAGAAACGGCTGACACTGATCAGTCCGGCAGGCCATAATAAATGATTGTAATGCGCAGTACGATTTATGTGACAGCCATCACGAAGTCACCCGCTGCCTATGTGCTACTTTAGCGGTATAAATTTTTCACCATGACCAACCAACACCAGATCATCATCGTAGGAGGCGGCAATGCCGGCATTTCCGTGGCAGCCCGGTTGCTGCGGAAAAACAGGAAACTGGACATCGCCATCATTGAGCCTTCGGATAAGCATTATTACCAGCCGGCCTGGACCCTCGTGGGTGGCGGCACCTATAATATTAAGGATACCATCCGGAGCGAAGCTTCGGTGATCCCCAAAGGTGCCAAATGGATCCGGGATGCCGTTGCCAGTTTCCAGCCAGAGAGAAACACCGTTACCACAAAAAGCGGGGATGTGTACCAGTACGAATACCTGGTCGTGGCCCCCGGTATCAAACTCGACTGGGATAAAGTGAAGGGTCTCCGGGATACAATCGGCAAAAACTGTGTCACCACCAATTACTCCGTGGACTTTGCCCCTTACACGTACGAATGCATTAAATCCATGAAACCGGGCATGACGGCCCTGTTCACCAGTCCTTCCACCGCTTTGAAATGCGGCGGCGCGCCCCAGAAGATCACTTACCTGGCGGCGGATTATTTCAGAAAGCACGGGCTGCAGGGAAAGGTAAAGGTGGATTTCTCCACTGCGGGCAAAGTGATCTTCGGAATTAAAAAATACGCGGTGCAGTTACAAAAGGTAGTGGACAAACTGCAGGTGGACATGCACTACCGGCATGACCTGGTGGCTGTTGACGGTCCCGGGAAAACAGCCACTTTCAAGGTAACGGATGAAAACGGGAATGTCACGGAAGTAACCAAGCATTTCGACATGCTTCATGTAACACCGCCGCAATGCGCCCCCGATTTTATTTCGTCCAGCCCCCTTGCCAATGAAAAAGGCTGGGTGGAGGTGGACAAATACACCCTGCAACACACCCGGTACCGGAATATATTCGGAATCGGTGACGCCACCAGCACGCCGAACGGTAAAACCGGCGCGGCGGTGCGCAAACAGGCCCCGGTACTGGTAGAAAACCTGGTCGCGCTGATGAACGGAAAAGAGATGAAAGCACGCTATACCGGTTACACCAGTTGCCCGATCGTGGTGGGTTACGGCAAACTGATCCTGGCCGAATTTGATTATGACAACAACCCGATGGAAACATTTCCATTTGACCAGAGCAAACCTCGCTGGACTATGTGGGTCCTGAAAAAATATATACTGCCCCGGCTGTACTGGCTGATGATCCTGCCGGGCAGAATGTAGTGTATGGTGTTTTGTTGGTCTGAAAGGCGGTTGCAATGGCGGCCGCCTTTCTTTTGTAACCTGGGTCACCGCCAGACCCGGTCTGCATTAGGACATTTGCCTGAAAATTTATTACCATGATGCTGATCGAAAGGCTCAAAAACGGATGGACCCTGTTAAAGTTCATCCGGGTTGGACTGGGTGGCTTAATTTTGTACTCCTCCGCCCAATCCGGGCATGTTGCGGGAATGATCGCGGGAGGATTGTTTACCCTACTTTCCCTGTTTACCGACGGGGTTTGTTTCGCGGCCGGGGGATGCGCTGCGCCGGCCCCCAAAAAAAATACTGTTAACCATGAAAACATCGAATATGAAGAGCTGGGTCATAAATAACTGGTTACCGATCGCCGGGGTGCTGCTGGGCGC
>CAYRHU010000038.1:18349-32564 GCA_964424155.1 uncultured Chitinophaga sp. | reverse complement strand
ATCCCTGTTATACCTACCAAAACAGCAATGTTGTTTTAATTCACGGATTTAAGGACTATTGCGCCCTGCTTTTCTTTAAAGGCGTCTTGATAGAAGATACGAAAGGCCTCCTCATTCAGCAAACCGAAAACGTTCAGGACAGACGACAAATGAGGTTCAAAAACATTGACGAAATTGTAAGACTCAGGTCTGTTATAATGGAATATATCAAAAAAGCCATCAAATTAGAAAAATCCGGCCTGAAAGTGGAGTTCAAAAAGACATCCGAATTTATTATGCCCGAAGAATTCCGGAAGCGACTCGAATGTGACAAAAAATTAAAAACGGCCTTTGAAGGGTTAACACCGGGGCGACAAAGGGGTTACATATTGTATTTTTCATCAGCCAAACAACTCAAAACAAGAGAAAACAGAATTGAAAAATATATTCCAAAAATACTTGCGAAAAAGGGCCTGGATGACTGAAACCGAAAGAACAAAGAAGCCATGCCTTCTCCGGTTTTGCCTCAAAGCGCAGGTTCACGGCCCTGTTAAACAGGCCTGTTCATGTAAATAGTTATCTCAGCCCCTGTGTAATCCGTAGAAAGATATTTTACCATCCGCGAAATAATATTCGTCCGGAACAAGGGCTGAACTTTTTGTAACTTACGGGTTCACCGGCCATTTAACGCCCGCGTATTTAAATAACCGATATGAAAAAAGGAGCTTTGCTATTTTTCCTGCTCTTACCCATTTTTCTTATGGCGCAATCAAATAAAAAAATCACAGAAGATTTTCTCCAGTCATTTGCTGACGCCTTTAATGCTCATGATATTAATGCGATAATGTCACATATGACTGAAACTTGTGTGTTTGAAGCATCAGCAGGACCCTATGCTAACGGGCAAAAATATACAGGCCAGGAACAGGTACGACAGGCGTTCTTAGATGTATTTACAACTTATCCCGACGCACATTGGAATAACCCCAGGCATTTCATTGTTGAAGACAGGGGTTTCACCGAGTGGATATTCACCGGAACAAAAAAAGATGGTACAAAGGTTGAAGTAACCGGATGCGATCTGTTTACTTTTAAGGACGGCAAAATAGCAGTCAAGAATTCGTATCGGAAAAATCGCATCCCGATAAACTAGAAGTCATTTCACAAGTATTTTTCCGCCGGTATGGCGGTAGGACGGGAATAAATCACCTGATAATTCAATTCTTTCTGCCTTCCTGATTTCCTCGTAACATTTATTGTAATTGACTTTTTGAGATAGCATGTAAAAAAAAGGCATCTGCTTAAAACGGTTTGCAATAACGGGCAGATACTCCGGCGGATTTGCAGATTAAATGTGTACGGCGAAACTGTTGTCCCGCAGTACCTTATTAAAACCATTCTTTCCCGGGAACATCCCGCTTCGCAGCATTCTCTTAAAATCCTTATTTTTGCACGATTTATTTTATTGATTAGCAGCTTATACCATTGACTGTCAGTCTACTCTGCTAACCGAACCTGTAAACACCCATCGTATGGCAGATATTTTTGAACGTCTTCTCAAACACTACGGGCCCATCGGCCAGCACCGCGAAAGAGCACATGGTTATTTTGCCTTCCCCAAACTGGAAGGAGATATCGGAAGTCACATGAAATTCCGGGGCAAGGAAGTGATCGTGTGGAGCCTGAACAACTACCTCGGACTGGCCAACCATCCCGAAGTGCGCAAGGCCGACGCGGAAGGCGCTAAGCAATATGGTCTCGCCTACCCCATGGGTGCACGGATGATGAGCGGCAACAGCACCCTCCACGAACAACTCGAGGAAGAACTAGCCGCCTTTGTGCAAAAGGAAGACGCCGCCCTGCTCAACTATGGCTACCAGGGCATGGTCAGCATCATCGACGTGCTCTGCAGCCGCCACGATGTGATCGTGTACGATGCGGAGAGTCATGCCTGCATCATCGACGGGCTCCGCCTCCATCCCGGTCACCGCTACGTTTTCAAACATAACGATGTAGCCGATTGCGAGAAGCAACTCCAAAGAGCCACGGCGTTGATCGAAAAACAAAATGCCGGCGGCATTCTCGTGATCACCGAGGGCGTATTCGGTATGGCCGGCGACCAGGGCAAACTCAAAGAGATCGCCGCCCTGAAAGAAAAATATTCCTTCCGCCTGCTGGTGGATGATGCGCACGGTTTCGGCACCCTGGGTAAAACGGGAGCCGGTGCCGGCGAGGAGCAGGGCTGCCAGGACCAGATAGATCTCTACTTCTCTACGTTCGCAAAATCCATGGCCAGCATCGGGGCCTTCGTGGCGGGCGACCGGAAGATCATCGATTATATCCGTTACAATATCCGCTCGCAGATTTTTGCCAAAAGCCTTCCCATGCCGCTGGTGGTGGGCAACCTGAAACGGCTGGAACTGCTCCGTAACCATCCCGAATACAAGGAGAAACTCTGGAGTAATGCACGAAAGTTGCAGGAAGGGCTGAAAGAAAGAGGCTTTGATATCGGCAATACCGATTCCGTGGTGACCCCCGTTTACATGAAAGGCGATGTACCCGAAGCCACGGCGATGGTAATGGACCTTCGTGAAAACTACGGCATCTTCGCCTCCATCGTGGTCTATCCCGTTATCCCGAAAGGCCACATCATTTACCGGCTGATTCCCTCCGCGGTACACACCGACGAGGATATCGAAAAAACACTGCAGGCCTTTTCCGAGACCAAGAAAAAACTCGATGCGGGCGCCTACAAGGTGGAAGCGATACCGGATATGGCAGATTCTAAATAACCGTTTGCAACAGTCCCATAGGGCCGTACTGCCAATTATTAACTTTTTATATGACGGCACTCTACCCGGAGTGCCGTCTTTTTATTGCCTGCCAACTTACCCGGCCTGCAAGACGTCACACTATTCATACCTATATACTTTATTTACTTTTTATACTTCAATACCCACACAATTACACGCGCGGTACCCCATATTCCCCCGTTTACCCTACATTTACGAACCCAAAAACACTTTACTATGCGGAAATTTTTAGCGGCGTTTCTACTACTGCCCCTGGCCTCCCTGGCGCAAACAAAATCCATCACCCTCGAGGATATTTATAAAAAAGGCACGTTCCGGGGGGAATTTGTACGCGCGGATTTCGGGGAAACGAAAAATGACCCCGAAATAAAAACCGATGAGCTGAAGGATGAGAACGGAAAACCCTTCGGGAAGGCGGACGATATCATTATCAGTGCGAAATACCCCAATAGAGCGCTGCTGAAAAAAGGGACTGAACCGATCTATCGCCGGTCGTCAAAAGCATGGGTTTATTACTATGATGTCACCAGCGGCTCACTCACCAAACTGGCGGATGAAAAAGTGCTCCATCCCACCCTCTCCCCCGACGGAAGCAAAATCGCGTATGTTAAGGACAATAACCTCTATCTTTTTGATATCGCGACCAAAAGCAGCCTTGCCGTCACCACCGATGGCAAATGGAACCATATCATCAACGGCAACTGCGACTGGGTGTACGAAGAGGAATTTGAATTCACCCGCGCCTATGAGTGGAGCCCGAAAGGCAACTTCATCGCCTTCTACCGTTTTGATGAATCCGCGGTGAAGGAATACAACATGACGATCTATAATGATGCGCACAATAAAGACTATCGTTATAAATACCCAAAGGCGGGCGACGATAATTCCAAAGTGGAGATCAAAATTTACGATATCAGCAATAACAAAACGGTAAATGCCCAATTCGAGCAGGGTGATGTCTATATCCCCCGAATCAAATGGACGCAGGATGACAATACACTGGTGGTATACTGGATGAACCGTCACCAGAACGACCTGAAACTCCTGGCCACCAACGCGCAGACCGGCGCAGCGAACCTCTTATACCAGGAAAAGAACAAATATTACGTGGAAATAAACGATGACTGGTGGTACCTCAAAGACGGCAAACATTACCTGTTTACCAGCGAGATGAACGGTTTTAAACACCTCTATCTCTACAGTCTCGATGGCAAGACCAAGATCCAGGTCACCAAAGGCAACTACGAAGTGACCGACGTGAACGGGGTGGATGAGGCCAACAAAAGGATCTATTTCACCATGGCCTACCCGCGGCCCATGGACCGCAATGTATTCGTTACCGATTTTGAAGGAAAGAAAACCTTCCCCCTTACCGAAGGGGAAGCATGGCACAGGGCGGTGTTTAATGATGATTTTACGAAATTCTATTGCTACAGGACCGATATCAATACTCCCCAAACAGTAACCCTGAACGAAGTGGTGGTGGACAAAAAGAAAAACATCAGCGCCCGGCTGGAAAAGACGGTGAATGAAAGCGCCAAACTGAAAGAAAAAATGACCGAATACGGTTATGGAAAGGCGGAGTTTATCCGGGTGCCCAACAGCAAGGGGGATACACTCAACGGGTGGATGCTCAAACCCGCCAATTTCGATCCCGCTAAAAAATATCCAGTGTTGTTCTGCAATTACGGCGGTCCCGGCTCACAACAAGTGGGTAACCGTTTTGGCGCGGTGAGCACCTGGCACCAGTTGCTGGCGCAAAAAGGGTTTATCGTGGTGAGCGTGGATAATACCGGTACCGGGTTCCGGGGTGAAGAGTTTAAAAAGAAAACCTACCTGCAACTGGGCAAGTTCGAGATCGAGGACCAGATCGATGCCGCCAAATACATGGCCAAAATGTCTTTTGTCGATGAAAAGAATATCGGGCACTGGGGGTGGAGCTACGGTGGCTTCATGAGTTCGCTGGCCATCACCAAGGGAAACGAAGTGTTCAGCGCGGCGGTAGCCGTGGCGCCGGTCACCTCCTGGCGGTATTACGACAATATCTACACCGAAAGATACATGCGCACCCCGCAGGAGAATCCCAGGGGATATGACGACAATTCGCCGATCAATTTCACCGACCGGATCAAGGGCAAGTACCTGATCATTCACGGCACGGCGGATGACAAAGTGCATTTCCAGAACGCCACCCAGATGATCACCGCGCTGGTGAAAAGCAATATCGACTTTGAAAGCGCCTATTATCCTAATAAGAATCATGGAATCGGCGGTCAGGTAGACAATACCACCTTCCACCTCTGGAGCAAGATGACCAACTGGATCCTGGAGAACATGGGCAATTCCAATACGCAAATGCTAAATGGTCCTTCCAAACAGCCGAAAGGTTTTTGATTTGCCGGAGAAATCTTTGATATCCCTTCCCTGCGGGAAGGGATTTTTTTTGCCACGAAAGCACAAAAAAGGGTTTGCCACGGATTGCACGGATTTACACAGATTAGCGCTCTGTATTCGTGTAATCCGTGTAATTCGTGGCAAAATAAATAAACTACGAAAAACACGAAAGCACACGAAAGCGTTTGCCCTGATTTTTAGAGAAACTTCATCTGTTATTTTATTCGTGTGTTTTCGTGTGCCTTTCTGGCCCCAAAAAAGAACCCCCGATCAAAGATCGGGGGGCCCTAATCAAAAACCATTAACCATTAAACCTTATCCTATGAAAATTCACGGCTAATATCGTTAATAATACCATAACACAAAATATTTGCCTGTCATTTTTTGGTCTCCCGGGGCATTTTGGGTCCCCCCGGGGAAATAGTTGACCCCACTCAATCCAGGGGAGAAAAAATTGTCATGGAAACCGAAAGATAATTGTAGTGGAAATTCTACAAATTTGCCCTGCAAACGTTTGCCTATTTTCAACCGGCCAACCAACTTTTTGGGGGATCCCGGGTTAAATGAAAAATGAAATCATGAGAAAAATCGCCGTCGCCATCACCGGAGCAAGCGGTTCCCTGTACGCGCAAAACCTGTTGCGCAAACTGCAGGGAATAAAGAACCAGTGGGATGAACTCGCCGTGGTGATGACAGAGAACGCCAGGGAAGTCTGGAGAACGGAACTCGGAAATGAGGAATGGAAAGAACTTCCCGTGAAATTTTTCGCGGCCAACGACTTTCACGCTCCCATCGCATCCGGCTCCGGGAAATATGATACGCTCATCATCATTCCCTGCTCGATGGGCATGCTGGGCCGTATCGCCGGCGGCATTTCCAACGACCTGATCAGCCGCGCCGCCGACGTGATCCTGAAAGAAAGAAGAAAACTGATCTGCGTGGTGCGCGACACCCCGTACAATCTCATTCACATTCGCAACATGGAAACCGTAACCCTGGCCGGTGGTATCATCTGTCCCGCCTCCCCTTCTTTTTACAGTCTCCCTAAAACACTGGATGACCTCGCGGGTACGGTCGTGGACCGGGTGCTTGATTTGGCGGGTTTTGATATACGGTCATTTCGCTGGGGGAGTTAAGAGGTTAAAAGAGGGAAAGAGAAAAAGAGTTTTTTTGATGGTTTGATTTCCCCCTTTTTGGCATATTTCAAATAATGTCTGAAGGATTATGGCATGCAGAATAAAGAAAGACACAAAAAATACATCCTCATTACTTGTGAATAAAGGGAATAAACTATTTTATGTAATACTCATTATGTTAAATGTATAAGTAATGATATTTACATCCTGGTGAACTTCTCTTTCTCTCCTTCACCCTCTTAGCCAAAAAAAAGAGACCGGCACCCACGCCGGCCTCCCTATTTACACACACCACACCAACTTTTAATCAGTATATCTTCCCCCCGCATTGACCCAGTCAGTGATCTTCTGTCTTTCTGATGGCGGCAACAACCCGGTGGGTGGCATGGACGAAGGATTGGCGTTAACCGCCCTCGCCACGATCCGGTCCTTAAAGGTGACGATATTGCAATCCACTTCCCAGTTCATACCGCCATTCTGTATGGTATTATTATGACAGGAAACACAGTTATTCTGGATCAGCAAACGCACCGCGGTGAACAACGGACCCGCCGGCCGGTTAGTCACACTTGCGTTGGTGCCGCCGGTGCAATTATTATTATCCCGTGCCGAAACGGTATAGCTGCCCGGGCCGAGGTTATTGAAAACACCCGATGATTGAAAGGCTCCCCCGTTGAGGCTGTACATATACGGGCCGGTGCCCCCGGCTGCTGTGGCTGAAATAGATCCGGTGGAGGGAGAGGTGCAGGGCGTATTTCCAACTACGGTAGTGGTAACTGTAATAGTGACCCCCGAGCAGGGGTTGGGCGCTGTGAGTGTGAAATTCGCGGAACCGGTGCAATTATTGGCGTCCCTGGCGGAAACGGTATAAGTGCCAGCCGCGAGATTGGCAAATGTACCCGAAGCCTGGAAGGCGCCCCCGTTGATATTGTAGTTATACGGTCCGGTGCCTCCGGATGCCGTAGCGGTTATGCTTCCGTCGCTGGCGCCCGGCGCTGAGGGATTAGTGAAGGTACCGCCTACGGTGATCGTTACACCCGCGCAGGGATTGGGAGCATTGAGGGTAAAATTGACATTGCCTGTGCACCCGTTGGCGTCCTTGGCAGTGACCGTATAAGTGCCCTCACCTAAATTGCTGAAAGTGCCGGATGCCTGGAAATTGACCCCGTCGCGGCTGTAAGTGTAAGGTCCGGTTCCTCCCGATGCCGTTGCGGCAATACTTCCATTCGTGGCGCCGGGTGCGGTCGGGTTAGTAGGAGTGCCCGTTACTGTGATGGTAACCCCTGCACAGGGATTGGGTGCAGTAAGTGTGAAATTGGCGCTGCCGGAACATCCATTACTGTTTTTGGCGGCGATGGTATAGGATCCGGCACCCAAGCCGGTAAATGTTCCGGATGTCTGGAACGGGCCGTTATTAATACTGTAAGTAAATCCGGATCCGCCCGATGCGGTGGCTGTAATGCTGCCGTTGGTGGCGCCCGGACCGCCCGGATTTGAAGTGGTTGCCGTTACATTAACTGTAACACCGGAACAGGGATTGGGAGGCGGTGTGCTGCCTCCTCCTTTTCCGCAAGAAAGACCAGAAAATATCAAAGCCATTAAAAACGTGGCGGGAAGTGGGAATCGTAAAGCTTTCATCATTTGCAGTTTTATTCCCTATCGTTCAACTGCTGATGAGGGTTGCCCCGCTGTTGGAACCCGCGGCAACTATTTATTATCCGTCCTGCCAAACGGTTTTACAGAAAGGGAGAAAAGTACCCCGGCGCTGTTGAGTTTCACCTTACCATAACCGACCCCGCTCATGGGTAATTTCAGGTAGGGTTCCGCCATAACCGAAACGCGCTTCCCGAGCGAACGCTGGTAACCTGCGGATAAGGTCATTACGGAAAAGAAATGTTTGTTTTCGTTATACATGCTGTATTGCCGGTGTACCGTAGGACCCGAAGGGGTATACTTGTAATAATAATCATAAGTTTCCTCTTTCATTATTATGGTAGAGATTCCCGCGGTAGCGAACCATCCGTGCTTTTTCCGGCTGCCGAAATGATAACTGAGCAGGAGCGGGATTTCGTAAACCCTGCAATCCGCTTCCACTTTTTGCAGGTTGGGGTAATAGGTGTAAAAGATGGCGGGGGGATTATACTCGCCCGGGGAAGACGTATATACTTTACGTCCTGTATAAAAACCGCTGCGCAGGGTAAACCGGTCCTTATACGTATAACCGATTCCGGCCCCACCCAGCAACTTCATCTTTCCCAGTTTGTCGTTGCCGGTATAACTGACATCCGGCCCTGCGGAAACGGCAAAGAAGAACGTGCTTCTCTTCGGAGCTGGTTTCTTTTTTGACTTCGCTATTATCTGGTCGCCTGTTTTCTTTTCCTCATTCCGGGTCGCATCGGCCGGTCTTTGTTTGGATTCGGCAGCGGCGTTCTTGTCAACATTTTTGTTTCCCGGATCGGTTGCCGCGGGCAGGGCCGCTTCGGTTGGGTTAACAGGAACACCGGCAATGTCTTTATTTGCAGACGGATCCCCCGTTTTTTTAGCCAGTGCCGGGGGCGGATCCTGTTTCTCCACCGGCGCTTCTGTTTTCACCAATCTTTTATCCGCGACAACCGGATTGGCCCTTTTATCGGAAGGTTGCTTGTCCCTGTACGTATTACCGGATTTCAGCCTGCCTGGTTTACCCGTTTTGGTTATTCCCCCTGGTGCGTATGCCGGAGTCTTTGCTACAGTTCCACCCGGGAATCGTACAGGTTTATCGTGTTCGTTATCTTCAGCGGATATGTTCAGTTCATCCGAAGGAGAGTCATTGTCAAATTTATTATCCCCGGTTCTTTCCCCGGTTGCATCCGGCGCACTGGAACTGGTCGTAACATCCACTCCCGCGGTCGGATTGCCCACTTTGTCTGCCGGAGAAGTTTGTAACGATGTCACCTCCTGGTTCTTTCGGCCCCCGCTTCCGGTTCCCAAAAAATACCAGGCCGCGCCGCCACCCAGTAACAGGAACAGCAGCAGGAAGAAAAAGTAACGGCGCCGGTCGTCCTTTTCTTCGGGCAGGTGCTTGTCGAGCAGCTTCTTCATACCGGACCATGCCTTCTCATCATAAGCCGGATGGTGGTGATCGGCCGCCTCCCTGATCTTCTTATCAAAATCTTCAGACAACATTTCTGGTGATTTGTATATCGTTTTTCTTATATAAAATCTTTTGCAACTGTCTTCTCGCCTTGGAAAGGTTCGACTTCGAGGTACCCGCCGAAATCCCGAGGTGTTCGGCGATCTCATCATGACTCCAGCCTTCAATGACAAAAAGATTGAACACCGTACGGTATCCCGGTGAAAGCAACTGCACGGAACGAATGATCTCTTCGTAGGTCATTTTCTCCAGGGCATCCTCGCTCACCGACCCCACCTGGTACACGACATTATCCAGTTGTGTAACTACCTGGTGTTTCTGGTTCTTCCGGAAATGATCGATCGATGTATATACCATAATTTTCCGCAGCCATCCTTTAAAGGAACTGACCACATCCGAATATGCGGGACGGTAATGATGTATCTCCCGGAAAACTTTCAGGAACCCGTCATTCAGGATCTCCACGGCATCATCCTGGTTGCCCGCATACCGGTCGCAGATGGCCATGGCATACCCGTAGAAAGAGCTGTAAAGGATCTTCTGGCTCTCCCTGCTGTTGCGGGCACAGCCCTCAACATGATGGGTAAGTTCTTCAGCAGAAAGCAAGTGTGTGTAAGATTTCCCTGACATATCGTGATCCGGCAACCACGGGTTGCCCGCCTCATCCGAAAGTTAATTGTTTATTTCAGGAGCTTTGCAAACTTCTGTAACTCAGCTAGGTCGCCTGGTGTAAGTGGTTCATTATTATCATACTTCGATTGATAATACAGGACTCTTTTATGGGCGGGATATTTTTCCAGGATGGAACGGATCAGCTCTCCGGCCGCTTTGTCCTTTTGATAAAGGGGAGCCGCCGTGGGCCGGTCTGATCTTGTTTTAAGCGGCTTTTTCAAAATGATGGCTTCCAGGGTAGCCAGTTTTGGAGCGGAAATGGTACCCAGTCCTTTCGCGATTTTAAACAAGCCCTCAAGCTGTCTCCTGCTTAACCCTCCCCGTTCCTGGTATTGCAGGTGCAAACTTTGCACAAACCCCGACCCGGGTTTGGCTGCCAAAACGGCCTTCAGAACATCCATAATTATGTCAACATCCGGTCGTATCCGTCTCATCTGAATTAAAGTTGCACCTAAATTAAGGTTTACCTCGTAATCCGCTAAAGAACTGCCGTCTGCCGACCCGTCTTCGAAAAGACTATAACGGGCAGGCTGCCTGGTTGCAAGGCTGCCGACTGTGAACTGACGACTGTAGACTGCGGAGTGCCAGGCTGCATTACATCAAGACTCCCCTCCCCTTCATCAAAGCAATTTCTCCCCGCCCACCGCTCGCCGTTTATTTGTGCTGACAATCTTTTTAATCAATAAAAAAGTCAAACCATGAAATCATTAATCGCAAAAACATTCAGCCTGCTGGCCATGGCAGCCACCTTGTCCGCCTTTTCTTCCCCTGCCGGCGGAGAGGGATTTGAAGTGTACCTGAACAACAAACTGATCCTGCAGAGTTATGGAAAGAGCATGGAGAAAATCCAGACGATCCGGCTCGATGAAGGATCCGCCACGGATGAACTCACGATCAAATACCATCATTGCGGCAAAGTGGCCAAAAACAGGATGCTGACCATTAAGGACGGGAATGACAAAGTTCTTAAAGCAATCCGCTTTGCCGACGTAAATTATGTACTCGGTGGGATGAGCTGCCGGGTTAAGGACATCATCAGCCTGAAAAAGGGAAATAACACGGAGCTGAAATTGTATTACTCTTCCACTGAACTACCCGGGGGAAGGTTGCTGGCTTCTATTGTTTCGGGTAAAGCTGCCACTGCGTCGGTTATACCGTGATGTGACTGGAAACTGGTTTATTTACCGGGAGCTTTATGTTGAGTATATAAGGTATATAAAGTTAAAAGGCACATAGGGTATAGAGATTGTAAAATCGAATCAGTTGCTTTTAACTTTATATACTTTTTTACTTTATTTACCCAACCCACTTCACATCCTCAAACCAACACCCCACATCACCCTGCAAACTGCGCCCTTATCACATTCAGCGCGCCGCCCGCCCTGAACCATTCGATCTGTTGTTCATTGTAGGTATGGTTCACGCTGATCTCATCGCTGCTGCCGTCATTATGATTGAGCACAACGGTCAACGGCTTGCCAGGAGCAAAAGAAGTCAATCCACGTATGGAAATGGTATCATCTTCCCGGACCTTGTCATAATCTTCCTTATTCGCAAAGGTCAGCGCCAGCATGCCCTGTTTTTTGAGATTGGTTTCGTGTATCCGCGCGAAACTTCTTACCAGGATGGCCCGTACACCGAGGTGACGCGGTTCCATGGCCGCATGCTCTCTTGAAGAACCCTCACCGTAATTCTCGTCTCCGACCACGATACTGCCCACACCCGCGGCCTTATAGGCGCGCGCGGTTGCGGGCACCGGTCCGTATTCACCGGTCAGCTGGTTCTTGACGGAATCCGTTTTTTCATTGTAGAAATTGATGGCCCCGATCAGCATGTTGTTGCTGATATTATCGAGATGGCCGCGGAATTTAAGCCAGGGTCCCGCCATGGAAATATGATCGGTGGTGCATTTGCCTTTTGCCTTGATCAGCAGTTTCAAACCTTCCAGGTCGGTGCCTTCCCATGCGGCAAAAGGCTCCAGTAACTGCAGGCGTTTGGAATCCGGCGCCACGATCACTTTAACGTCACTTCCATCAGCGGCAGGGGCCTGGTACCCGGCATCCTCCACCGCGAATCCTTTAGGCGGCAATTCAAAACCCGTGGGCTCCTCCAGCATCACTTCTTCTCCCCGCTCATTTTTCAATTTATCGGTAAGCGGGTTAAACGCGATCGTGCCAGCCATGGCCAGCGCGGTTACGATCTCGGGCGAAGCAACAAATGCGTGCGTGGAGGCCAGTCCGTCATTTCTTTTTGCGAAATTCCGGTTGAAAGAAGTGATGATCGTATTCTTCCTGTTGGGATCGTCGATATGACGCGCCCACTGACCGATACAGGGACCGCAGGCATTGGCCAGTACAACTCCCCCGGCATTTTCAAACTCTTTAATGAATCCGTCTCTTTCGATAGTATAACGAACCTGTTCACTCCCCGGGGTGATGGTGAATTCGGATTTTGTCTTTATTCCCTTGCTTACGGCATCCCGCACGATCGAGGCGCTGCGACTGATATCCTCATAGGAAGAATTGGTGCAGCTGCCGATCAGCGCCACTTCCAGTTTGGCAGGCCAGCCATTTTGATCCACGGCTTCCTTCATTTTCGATATCGGGGTGGCCAGGTCCGGTGTGAAAGGACCGTTTACATAGGGTTCCAGCGTGCTGAGATCAAGCTCAAGCAACTGGTCGTAATATTTTTGCGGCCCGGCATACACTTCCGCGTCGGGGCGGAGCTGTTCCTTTATCGCATCGGCCATGGCCGCCACTTCTGCGCGGCCCGTGGCGCTGAGGTAGGCGCTCATCTTTTCATCATAGGCAAAAAGAGAACAGGTGGCCCCGATCTCCGCGCCCATATTGCAGACCGTTCCTTTACCGGTAGCGCTCATGCTGTCTGCGCCTTCACCGAAATATTCCACGATGGCCCCGGTTCCTCCTTTTACAGTCAGTTGACCGGCCACCCAGAGAATAACATCCTTGGCCGATGTCCAGCCATTGAGCTTACCGGTGAGCTTTACACCGATGATCTTCGGCATTTTCAGTTCCCAGGGCAATCCCGCCATCACATCCACCGCATCCGCGCCGCCCACCCCAATGGCCACCATGCCCAGTCCGCCCGCATTGGGCGTGTGGGAGTCGGTGCCGATCATCATCCCCCCGGGAAAGGCATAGTTTTCCAACACCACCTGGTGAATGATACCGGCCCCCGGTTTCCAGAACCCGATCCCATATTTATTGGAAATGCTGGCAAGAAAATCATACACTTCGCGATTGGTTTCAATGGCCAGTTCCAGGTCTTTTTTGGCGCCTACCTTGGCCTGGATCAGGTGATCGCAGTGCACCGTGGAAGGCACGGCCACCTTGTCCCTTCCGCAGGTCATGAACTGCAAAAGGGCCATCTGCGCCGTGGCATCCTGCATGGCCACCCGGTCGGGCGCGAAATCAACATAGGCCTTTCCGCGTGGAAAATCAGTTATTTCCGTACCCTTCCAGAGATGGGCGTAAAGTATTTTTTCCGTCAATGTAAGCGGACGTCCCAGCGCTTTCCGGGCAGCCTCCACTTTTGCGGGCATTTCTGCGTATGTCTTTTTGATGAGGTCGAGATCGAATACCATGTTGTATGAATTTGAATACTTTGTTGAATCAGATATCAGTCCACAGAGCCGGTCGACGGTCCACAGGAGACTACCCTGAACCGAGGGGCTTATACCAAATTAAGGACAGGCCGGGACCTGAAAATTCTGCGCAAAAGTACGTAAATCAGGTATCTGAATAACCCGGGATTGGAAGGATTGTTCAAATTTTATACATTAGTGGTATGAACAAATTCAAAAGCTTTGTGGAATGGAATGCCTTTGGCGTTTGTTCGGCCATCGGCAACCGGATGGGGATCGCCACCAGCAAAATCCGGCAGTATTTTATCTACGCTTCCATCCTCACCATGGGTTCCCCGATCATTCTTTACATGGTGCTGGCTTTCTGGAGAAATATGCGGAAGTATATCTGGGCCGCCAAGCGCAACCCCTGGTATTATTTATAAGTGAATGGTGAATAGTGAATGGTGAAAGTAGATAACCTAATTCACCATTCACCATTCAC
>CAYRHU010000038.1:0-18249 GCA_964424155.1 uncultured Chitinophaga sp. | reverse complement strand
ATTCACCATCAGATCACTTTCCTGTTATCCTTCACGCTCACTTTGAAATAATTTTTTTCACCCTTTTTCACCATCGCCAGGGTCAGCGTGTTAAAATCGACAGCCACAAAATTACTACGGCCTTCTTTTGACCGCATCGTACCGGTTAGCTTCACCAGGTGCCCGTTATCGTCGTATTCGATCTCATCATAACTGAGATCGATACCTTTCTCCTTCATTTGACGTATATAAAGATCCAGTTGCGACCTGCTTGTATTCCGGGTGATGGTGACAAGGATATCTTCCTTGCCGGTAATTTTATGCCCGGTTAGTTCCGCTTCTTCTATCAATACGGCTTCATCACCAGCCATAGGCGCGGTTACGGTTACACCGCCGCCTTCACGAACTATGGCGGGGGCCACGGTCGTCGACAAGGGGCGGCCCTCCGCGATTACCGGTGCTTCCGCTGCGGTGCCTTTTTCCCCTATTACTACCAACGCCGCCGGCGCTGTGGTGGTAACAGGTCGACCGATGGCAACCACCGGAATCTCCGGAGCCACGGTAGCCGTTACAACCGGGCTCCCGTATTTATCCGTGAATTCCTTTTTTTGCCGGGCATCGCTTAGGTCATACACTTCCTTCCTTCCGTCTTTGAAGCGGATCGTGGCTTTCTTATCATTGATCTCCCATTCCGCCGCATCCGGTGCAATAAAGGTTGTACCCAGCCTGGCAGGCGCTGCAGGCGCAGCCGGGGGTTCCGGTAAAATATCGCCATACTTTTTTTCAAACGCTTTCTTCTCGGCTGGAACGTTAAGATCATACGTTTCTTTTGTTCCATCTTTCAGGGTAAGGGTAACCTTTTTGTTGTTCACATTAAGCATTTCTACTCCATCGGGCAATTTTTTCGGAGCCGGGGGCGCAGGGGGCACCGGTGGGACGGAAGGAGCCGGAGGCGGATCAAATTCGGGCTTGCCATAAAGGTCCTGGTAATGCGCTGAATTCATTTCCCATTCGGTGAGCGGAATGCGTTTTACCTCTTTGCCATTTGCATCACGCACTTCCACTTCATAATTCCGGTAATCACCGGTGATCTTAAGAAAATATCCTTTTGTGTTGGGTTTGGCGCCCGGCAGGGTGTCAGTAAGAGAGTTCCGGACCTGGTCCCTTAGCCCCGACAGGCCGTCACCGATCTGTTTCCGGAAGGAAACCAGGATCAGTGCCAGCAGGGGCAGAATAATGAGAAATCGCAGCAGATTCACTTTTGCTGACTGGAGTTTGTTCATCATGGCTATACGTTTTTTTAGTGAAGAAAAACTGAAAGGGGTTGCTATACTGTATTGATAGTTACCTGTTACTTTCAGCAACAGGTACTGGTATTCTTTCTTTGAAATGCCGTGTTCCAGCACTTTACTATCGGCAATGAACTCGAGATTTTGTCGCATGGCTTTTTTCAGCCACCAGGCAGCGGGGTTAAACCAGTTTACCAGGCAAAGAACCTCGCTCCAGATGATATCCAGGCTATGCTGCTGGCGGATATGTACGAATTCATGACGAATGATCTCCCGGAGTTCGGCTTCTGAATGCAGTTTCCGGTTAATAAAAACGGAACGGCCGAAGGAAAAGGGGGCGATCGCTTCGTTCACCTGGTATACCCGCATGGGGCCGGTGGAAACCAGGACGGCCCGCTTCGTCATCTGGAAATACGAAAGGAACTGCAAAAGAAGGCGCAGGAACATCAGGGACATCCCGGATAATAGAATAAGGACGGTCATGTCCCAAAGTCCCCATACGGAGCCGACCGGCTGCTGCGGTTCTCCGGAGGCCGTTTCGTTTATTACCGGCACCCATTGCAAGAGCCCGGTATCTGACCAGTTATTTCTTTCCAGCACAGGGCTGATATCAATAAAAGGTATAAAAAAACAAAGCAGGCTGTAGATCAGCAGGAACCAGCGGTTCCAGTTATAGAAAGTGAGTGGCTGCAAAACCAGCCGGTAAAACAGAAAGACGGCGGCCAAACCGACCGAAAGCTTTAACAGGTATGTCAACAGGAAGGGCATATTGGCTGGTTAATGTTTTAACGATCGTCTTTTTCGATCATGCGAAGGATCTCCTTCAGTTCTTTGGCAGATAATTTCTTCTGCTCCACGAAGAAGTTCACCAACTCCTTATAGGAATTGTCGAAATACTCCTTTACCACGCTACCCATGAATTTCTTCTTGTATTCATCCTCCGTTACCACCGGTTTGTACAGGTAGGCATTGCCCAGCAGCCGGCTGCTCAGGTATCCTTTTTTTTCCAGGTTCTTGATCGTGGAAGCGACTGTCGTGTAAGGGATGCCCGGATCCAGGTGTTCCATAAAGGATTTTACATTTCCTTCGCCGGTGCGCCAAACGGCCTGCATGGCCTCTTCTTCGGTGGGGGTGAGCTTTTCCATTTCTACGAAATTTTCGTAAACCTACGAAGTTTTCGTAAACCACCCAATTTTAATTGATAAAAAATTGTTAAGGCGATCAGATCAGTTCTTTAAGCAACTTCACCACGGAATCCACTTCTTCCCTGGTATTGTGCCTGCTGAAGGAAAAGCGAACGGGCACGAGGTTGGGATTATTGTTCAGCGCGCGGATCACGTGACTGCCCACGTCGGCCCCGCTGCTGCAGGCGCTGCCGCCGGATACGCAGATGCCCTGCATGTCGAGATTGAATAGTATCATCTCCGATTTCTCCGTCTTGGGAAAAGAAGCATTCAGTACGGTATACAGACTTTTTCCCGCATAATCGCCGTTGAACTGAACGCCGCTTATATGACGTGACAGCTGACCGATCATATAAGTCTTGAGTGACTGAATATAGGCGCTGTCCTCCTCCATCCGCGCATCCGCCAGTTCCAGCGCTTTCGCGAAACCGACAATGCCGTAAACATTTTCCGTCCCCGCCCGCATGTTGCGTTCCTGTCCCCCGCCCCGGATCATCGGATGCACTTTGATATTGTCGTTGATATAGAGGATGCCCACTCCCTTCGGGCCGTGGAATTTATGGCCCGCGCCGGTGGCAAAATGTACGGGCTTGCTGCGGAGATCGATTTTGTAATGACCTACGGTCTGCACGGTATCCGAATGAAAGATCGCATTGTATTTCTTACAGATCTCCCCGGCCGCATAGATATCCAGCAGGTTACCGATCTCATTATTCGCATGCATCAGCGATACCAGGCAACGTTCCGTCCGCGACGCGAGTTGATCTTCCAGGTCAGCCAGATCGATATGACCGTCGGGCAGCACTTTTACATAGCTGCTGGTTACCACATCATCATGATCATAATGCTCCACGGTATGCAGGACGGCATGATGTTCAATGGGAGAAGTAATGATATGACGGCAACCCAGGTCATAGATCGCCGAGGAGATGGCCATGTTATCGCTTTCCGTACCGCCGCTGGTAAAAAAGATCTCGCCGGGATTGGCGTTCAGGATCCTCGCCACGGTCTTGCGTGCCGTTTCAATGGCCAGGCGGGTTTCCCGTCCATAGGAGTAAATAGAGGAAGGGTTTCCGTAATGCGTAGTCATATACGGCAGCATGGCCTCCAGCACTTCTTTATCCAGCGCGGTGGTGGCCGCGTTATCGAGGTAGATCCTTTCCATAGTCAGCGTGTCTTTCTTTTTGTGAGGCGCAAAGATAAGCAATAAGTTCGGGGCGCGGGTACAGGTTTCATTGGGAGAAAAGGGTTCCCGGCCCTTCAATAAATTTTTTCCCCTCCCTTTAAAAAAGTAATTTGTATAACATTTCATTTTATGGAAAAGAACCCGAAAGACAATGCTGGTGAAAGCAGCCGGCGCAATTTTCTCAAGACCTCCGCAGCCCTCACCGCCCTGGGCATGACCCCTCCCGCCCTGCTGAAGGCCGGAGAAAAGCACGAAACGATCGCTTCCTACCTGGAAAAAACTCCCATACAGGTGGAGATCAATGGTAAGATGTATAACCTGAATGCCGACCCGGCCATGAGCCTGCTGGATATGCTCCGCGAGCAACTGGGACTCACCGGGACCAAGAAAGGCTGCGACCAGGGTCATTGCGGCGCCTGTATCGTGCTGGTGGATGGCAAAAGGGTGAATTCCTGCCTTTCGCTGGCAGAAGACAGCAACGGTACAAAGATCACCACCATTGAAGGGCTGGCATCCGGCGATCAATTGCATCCCCTGCAGGAAGCTTTCATCAAACACGATGCCTTTCAATGCGGGTTCTGCACGCCGGGACAGATCATGTCGGGCGTGTCCTGTATCCGGGAAGGTCATGCCGGCTCGGAGCAGGAGATCAGGGAATTCATGAATGGCAATATCTGCCGTTGCGGCGCTTACCCCAATATCGTAGCCGCCATAAAGGAAGTTAAGACCAGCGGTAAACAGGTATAACCTTTCCGGCTTTATTTTTCAACGCTTCAATCAACAGTAAAATGGACAACAAATTTTATAAAGATGATGACCGGGTGGACGGCGTGGAGAAAGTAACCGGCCGCGCAAGATACACGGCCGATCAGCGAATCGACAATGTCGTGTATGGAGTTTTTGTAACCAGTACGATCGCCCGGGGTGCCATTAAAAACATCCTGGTTAGTGAGGCCAAAAATGCACCCGGTGTACTAAGTATTATCAGTCACCTTAACTGCCCGCCCATTCCAGGATACCAGCCCCATAATAAAGAACTGAACAAACGGGGTTTTGAATGGAGAGGTTTGAAAGTGTTCGGAAGCAATATGGTTTATCATTATGGCCAGCCGGTTGCTTTGGTGGTGGCTACTACCTGGGAAAAAGCGGTACAGGCCGCCCGGCTGGTCAAACCCGAATACCTGCCTGAACCCTTTGAAACCGATTTTGAGTCGTTGCGGAAAAACGAAGCGAAACTGAAAAAGATCAGCGACTACAAAAGAGGTGAAGAGGATGCTTATAAAAAAGCCGACGTGTATGTGGAAGGGGAGTTCCATATTCCCATCGAGACCCATAACCCGATGGAAATGCATGCCACGATCGCCATCTGGGAAGGCGAAGATAAACTGACCGTGTACGACAAATCGCAGGGACCCAGAAACACCCAGCTGGAACTTGCGCGCAACTTCGGGCTGGAAGAAAAGAATGTTCGCGTGATCACCGAATACGTGGGAGGCGCATTTGGTGCGGCCCTGCGGAGCTGGCCGCATGTACCCGCCGCCTGCATCGCAGCAAAGATGCTGAAGCGCCCGGTAAAAATTGTACTCAACCGCAAACAAATGTTTTCCACGGTGGGCTACCGTCCCCAGTCATGGCAACGAATCTCGATCGGTGCCGGTAAAGACGGAAAACTGACCGGCATCACCCATCATGCTGTCAGCAATACCTCACGATACGAAGATTTCAGGGAGGGGATCGTCAACGCTTCTCAGTTCCTCTATGCCTGTCCCAATGTAAATACCAGTTATAAGATCCTTCCGCTGGACCTGAATACCCCCACCTGGATGCGGGGGCCGGGAGAAGCCTCAGGCGCCCTCGCGCTGGAATGCGCGCTGGACGAACTTGCCTACAAACTGAATATGGATCCGGTCGAACTCCGACTCATCAATCATGCCGACACACACCCGGTAAGTAAATTGCCCTGGTCGAGCAAGTTCCTGAAAGAATGTTATGCCGCGGGAAAGGAAATGATCGGGTGGTCAAACCGGCCGGCCGTTCCGCGTACGTTGAAAGATAACGGGATGCTTGTGGGATATGGAATGGGAGGCGGCGTATTTGGTGCGGGACGCGGCAACGCGGCCGTTAAGGCTATTCTGAAAAAAGACGGATCCCTGCTGCTGCAAAGTGCCGTAAGCGATATGGGACCGGGCACCGCCACCGCCATGGTAAAGATCGCGGCCGGGAAAATGCAAATGCCGGAAAACAGGATCCGGTTCATGCTGGGCGATACGGATTTTCCGCCGGGTCCCACGCAGGGAGGCTCCACTACCACTTCCACACTGGGGAACGGGGTCAGCATGGTGTGCGACACCCTGATCAAAACCCTGAAGGAAATGGCCATCGCCTCGGCAGAGGGATTTAAATCGCATACGGCCGGTGACCTTGATATTATCAACGGAGAATTGATTTCCCGGCTGGAGGCGCCGCTGAAAATTTCGCTGGGCAGCCTGGTATCCCAATCTGGAAAAGAGCAGGTAGAAGTGACCCAGGAATCGGGCCGCGCATCGGCTGAGGCGGCCAAATATGCCATGAATTCTTTTTCAGCGCATTTTGTCAAACTGCATGTGGACCCTGCCACCGGTCAAATTCAATTAAAAAATATCGTTGCGACAGGCGACGGTGGAAAGATCATCAGTCCGAAGACCGCCCGCAGCCAGATGATCGGCGGTGCGGTGGGCGGTATCGGCATGGCGCTCACCGAAGAACTGCTGGTGGATCATGCTACGGGGAAATATATCAATGATAATCTCGAAAGTTACCGGGTGCCCCGGCATAAGGACGTACCGCATATAGATACCTTTTTCCCGGATAAGCCCGACCCGGTGATCAATGCCATGGGTTCGAAAGGTGTGGGGGAGATCGCGCTCGTGGGTTTTGCGGCGGCAGTGGCCAATGCGGTTTATAACGCCACGGGAAAAAGAATCTACAGGCTGCCCATCAAACCGGAGGATATCAGGGGCTGAAAGAACAGGTCCCCTAACTGAACTCCCGGATATCCCTCATCAGCTGCATCGCCATATTGGAGGCTTTCGTTTCCAGATCGCTTTCCGCATAGATGCGGATGATGGGTTCGGTATTGGAAGCGCGCAGGTGCACCCAGTCTTTATCAAACTCAATCTTCACACCATCTTCCGTATTAACCGGGTGGGACTTGTATTTCGCCCGGATCTTTTCAAATATGGCATTCAGGTCGGTGCCATTCTTCAGTTCGATCTTATTCTTGGAAATGAAATAATCGGGATACTGGTTACGCAATGACCGGATCCCTTTTTTATGATTCGCCAGGTGACTCAGGAACAGAGCGATCCCGATCAGCGCGTCGCGGCCGTAATGAAAATCGGGAACGATGATGCCGCCGTTCCCTTCGCCCCCGATCACGGCCTTTACCTCCTTCATTTTCTTCACCACGTTCACCTCCCCCACCGCGGAAGGGAAATACTCTCCTCCATGCTTCTGCGTAATTTCTTTCAGCGCCCGGGTACTGCTCATATTGCTGACCGTATTCCCCTTTCTTTTTCCCAGCACATAATCTGCAACGGCCACCAATGTATATTCCTCCCCGAAGAAACTACCGTCTTCATTCACAAAACAAAGCCGGTCCACATCGGGATCAACGGCAATCCCCAAATGGGCTTTTTGTTTCACCACTTCGGAGGAAAGTTCCTGAAGGTGTTCCGGCAGGGGCTCGGGATTATGCGCGAACTTCCCGTTCACCACGCCATTCAGAAGCACCATATCCGTTACACCCAATGCCCGCAAAAGAGCCGGTACATAAATAGCCCCGGTGGAATTGACGGCATCCACCACCACGCTGAACTGCTTCTTCGCGATGGCCCTGGCATTTACCAGCGGATAATGCAAAATGGCATCGATATGTTTTTGCAGGTAACTGTCGTCCGGGGTCACCATCCCGAGATGGTCTACTGTAGCAAATGAAAAATCCTCATTCCCGGCCAACGCGAGCACTTCAGCGCCGGTTTCCGCTGAAATGAATTCCCCATCGCTGTTAAGCAGTTTCAGCGCGTTCCACTCTTTGGGATTATGACTGGCTGTAAGGATGATGCCGCCGTCGGCGCCGGCCATTTTCACCGCCATCTCCACCGTAGGAGTGGTGGATAGCCCAAGGTCGGTTACATCGATACCGAGACCGGTGAGCGTTGACAGGACCAGCTGACTGATCATATCACCGCTGATCCGGCCATCGCGTCCCACCATGATTCGCGCGGATTTCTTTTTCCCTTTTATGATTGTTCCGAATGCGGCGGTGAATTTGACCACATCCACCGGCGTAAGATTGTCGCCGGGTTTTCCCCCGATCGTTCCCCGGATACCGGAAATACTCCTGATTAATGCCACATGGTTCGTTTAGGCGGCAAAAATACGTTATTCGGACTTGCACCGACTACTTACATTTGCCTATGCCCGAAACATCCTGGTATAAAGACTGGTTCAGTTCCCCATTCTATCATAAACTCTATTTTGAAAGAGACGAGCGGGAAGCGGAAGCATTCATTCAAAAACTGATCGGTTACCTGCAACCTTTGCCGGGCAGCCGCATGCTGGATGTGGCTTGCGGAAAAGGGAGACATAGCCGGATCCTGGCCGCCATGGGTTTCCATGTTACCGGCATTGACCTTTCGGTAAGCAGCATTGAAGCGGCCAAACGGTATGAATCGGATCAGCTCGAATTTTTTGTACACGATATGCGGCTCCCCTTCCGCACCAATTATTATCACTACGCATTTAACTTTTTCACCAGCTTCGGATATTTCCGGACACGTCGCGAGCATGAAGACAGCCTCCGGACCATTTCCGCCAGTCTGCAGCCCGGTCATCCACCGGCACACAGTCCGGGTACGCTGGTGATCGATTACCTGAATGTACATTACGCGGAGGAAAACCTGAAACAGGAAGAGATCCGGCATCTCGGGAATACCGTATATACGATCCGCCGCTGGGACGACGACACCCATTTCTATAAGAAGATCAGTTTAGCCGATGAGGCTTTGGAAAGCCCCCTGGTATTTACCGAAAAAGTGGCCAAATTCAACCTGGGCGATTTCACCGACATGCTGGCTTACCAGGGACTGCAGGTGCAGGAAGTGTTCGGGGATTATCAACTGGGAAACTACGACGTGAAAAAAGCGCCGCGGCTGATCCTGATCGCCCGGAAAAGCGCTTAATCCCTGGCGTTATGCATCAGCAGGTAACGGGAGGTCTCAAAAAAAGCATCCGCGAAAACAGATAATTTCCCCCGCGCCGAATCCTGTTTTTCCTTTGGCGCCTGCCGGGCCGCGTAATGCATGGGATGGATCTGGTCTTCCTTTGAATTGATGTTCTTGGAATAATAAAAATCATCGGTAACGATGCCGATCACATCCGAAGTATTGGTGATAAACGCGTAATTATTCTTTTTGCCGGGATCCAGCAGGTCGCGTCCCAGCGTGGTATTCACATAAGACTGGTGCAGCATGCCCGCGATGGTGGGCAGGATATCGATCTGCGAAACCACCTCCGAACGACGCTGCGGGGTGAGGAGCTGGGGGGCGTAGAACAGCAGGGGCACATGCTCATCAGTGAGCCGTTGTTCGGTCCATACCGGCGGGTACATCGCCTCCGCGTTGCCGGCCACGCCGTGATCACCCACGAACACAAAGATCGTATTGTGAAAATAGGATTCCTTTTGAGCGGCTTCAATGAATCGCCGTATGCAGTAATCAAAATACCGGAAACTGTTAAATTCATCCACTGATTCAAATCCGTATTTCTTCAATTCCTCCTCCTCCACTTTCAACTTTACAAAATCCGTATCGGACCGGGCCATGGTTTTATCGAAAGGCCGGTGGTTGCCCGAAGTCTGGATATAGGCGAAGAACGGCTTTTGCGCAATTCGGAAAACCGAATTGGCTTCCAGGAAAAGTTCCTTGTCACTGATGCCCCATACATTCACCTCCGGTATGCCGGGTCGTTTTCCGGTATGCATCTGAAGTCCGTCGATATTATTTAATAATCCCGCGAAATTTCCGAACTCCGGGTCGCCGCCCAGGAAATAATGTTTTTCATAATCCACCAGGTTGTCAATGATGGTATGTTGTTTCAACGCCTTCGGGTTACGGCTGGAAAATTTAAACAGTTGCGCGTCGGGTATGCCGGTGAGGATGGCAAACAGGGCCCTCGCTGTGGAAAAATGCGGGGTGAAACATCTTTCAAAGAAGATTCCCTTGATGGCAATGGAATCAAAATATGGAGTGGCATCCAGCGGGTTACCGCTCATGCTGCTTTTGTACATGCTGTACGATTCACACTGCACCAGCACGATATTGGGCCTGCTTTCAAACGAACTGCTGCGCGGACCGATCTGGCGCCGGTAGGAAAACCGGGACCGGTCGGGTAACTGCATCCATTCGGCCATGACCGGGAACGCCGCTCTGGCCTTTGCCTCGTTAAATTCCGGTTTGCGCAATTTGAGCGTGGCAAAGAAATTCTGCAGGGGATTAATGGCCAGGTAGGACTTGAAGCTGCTGTTGAAACGAAAACAATCATTCCGGCTAAGCGGGGGCCATGAAAACCGGCCCCAGGCAAAGAGAAAAAGAAACAGGGCGGCCACCACGAAATATTTTCTCCGGTACGGTATGCCCCTCCCATCGGTGCGGTTGATCACCTGCCAGTGGCTGCGGTGGTACATCCACCTGAAAAAAAGGACCGCCACCACCAGACCCAGTATCATCCAGAAGAGAGGGTAGGTTTGCCGCATCATTTTCCAGGAGATGCTGAAGTCCTCCGCGAAGTTCATCGCGCCCGCATCCAGCGGCGTTTTATTATAAGAGAAACTGCCAAACCCCGCGGCGAAAAAGAAAAAAACGACAAATGTTACAATGGCCAGGTACCAGGTCCACCATTTTTTGTTCCGGGAAGAATAGAAGGGAGATAACCGGGGCCAGTGACTCGCCAGGATAACGGGCAGCAGGATAAATGCAATCCATCGCAGGTCATACCGGATACCCATCAGGAAGGAAGGGATCGCCTCCCCGAACGACACCCCTTTCGGATGAAAAGCGATATAGGTCGCCAACCGGTACAGGGTGAATATCAGCAGGAAAATGAGCAGCAGGTTGACAACCCAGAGAATCGTTTTCGGTATTTTAAAGCGGGTGAGCATGTACCTGGCGAATCCTGCAAAATAAATCAATTCAGTTAGTTTCTCCATCCGTGTTTTAGACAACGGAAAACCGGCAGCCGGGTTATCCGGGTCAACCGGGCCCCCGGCAAACGCTGCTACAGGGAATAATAACGGAAGGATTTTACGGGACGGATAGGAGCAAAATTAAACCGATGATACCAGCAAAACGGCATCACCCGGGTTCCCTTTACTTTTGCAGGGTGAATCGCATACTATCGTCTATCTGGCATTCCTTGCTTCAATGGGACAGGGCCCTTTTCGAAAAGATCAATTCCGAATGGGCCAATCCCCTGTTTGATAAAGTAATGCCCTTTCTTCGTATTTCCTGGAACTGGGCCCCGCTGTATCTTTTCCTGCTCGTGCTGGTGCTGTATAATTTTAAAGTGAAGGGATTATGGTGGGCCCTGCTTTTCATCGCCACCGTTTCATTAACCGATATGACCGGCACCTATGTTTTTAAACACAATATCGAGCGGCTCCGTCCCTGCCGCGACCCGGAATTCATGGAACACGTGAGGCTGCTGCTCGATAACTGCTCCGGTGGGTACAGTTTCACATCCAATCATGCCGCCAATCATTTCGGGATGGGGGTCTTCTTTTTTATTACGTTCCGGCGCATTATCGGCCACTGGGCCTGGCTGGGTTTGGGCTGGGCGGCGGCGATCGCTTATTCCCAGGTATATGTGGGCATACATTACCCCAGTGATGTGCTGGGGGGCGCCACACTGGGAATCCTTGCGGGTCTTGTTACCGGCACCCTTTTCAACAAGCGGTTCGGATTCGCTATCTTCGATAAACAACCAACCGGTCCCTCTTAATGGATATCATCATACTGGGTTTTCTTATCCTGCTCAACGGTCTTTTTTCCATGTCTGAAATAGCGCTGGTATCCGCCCGTAAGGCCCGGCTGGAAAGCCAGTCGGAACGGGGCGACCGCAAGGCCCGGCTGGCGCTGGAACTTTCGAATCACCCCGAAACCTTTCTCTCCTCCGTACAGATAGGCATCACGCTGATCTCCATCATCACGGGGGTGTATTCCGGCGAACGGTTCAGCAAGGACCTGCAGCCGGTTATTGAAAAGGTAAGTATTGTGCGTCCTTACGCAGAGGCTATTTCCACCACCCTGATCGTTATCGTGGTCACGTTTGTGTCCATCATTTTTGGTGAACTGATCCCCAAACGGATCGGGTTGCTTCGCTCGGAAAAAATCGCCAAAACGGTGGCCGGACCCATGCGTTTTTTCTCCCGGCTTTTTCATCCCATCGTTTGGCTGCTCAACAAGACCAGCAATCTTTTCTTCCGGATCTTCAATATCCGCCGGCTGAAAGAGGACGCCGTAACGGAAGAGGAGATCAAGACCCTGATCACAGAAGGTGCAGAGGCGGGCACCATCGCCGAAGCCGAGCAGGAGATCATCGAACGCGTGTTTCACCTCGGCGATCGCAACATCACTTCGCTGATGACGCACCGCAGCGACATCATCTGGTTCGGGCTCGACGATAACGAGGACGCGATCAAGGAAAAGATCCTGCAGGAACCGCACTCTTCCTACCCGATCTGCGACGGGAATATCGACAATATCAAGGGCGTGGTTTCCATCAAGGATCTGTACGTTTCGCCCGATACCACCAAATTCCGGGACCTCATGAAACCCGCCCTATTCATACCCGAAAACAACTCTCCTTACCAGGTACTCGAAAAATTCAAGGAGTCCAAGATCCACTCCGCCTTTATCGTGGATGAATACGGCAGCATCCTCGGTCTGCTCACGCTCAACGATATCCTGGAAGCGATCGTGGGAGATATGCCGCAGCCGGATGTTTCGGACTACGAGATACGCAAACGCGATGATGGCACTTACCTTGTTGACGGCCAGATCCCCTTCTACGACTTCCTGACCCGGTTTGAAAAAACGGAATGGATGCATGAGGGCGAACACGATTTCGACACCCTGGCGGGTTTCATCCTCCATGAACTCGAGCGGATCCCCAAACCCGGCGACAAACTGGATTGGAAGGGTTTCAAAATCGAGGTGATGGATATGGACGGGCACCGGATCGACAAATTACTGGTGACCTTGAGTAATGACCTGAAAGGAGAGATTAAAGAATAAATACCAGGAACCCAATATCCGAATAAGCTCCAAATATAAAATCAAAAAAAGTCGCTGTCAGTATTATTATGTTTCAACCTACGGAGATTCTTTTTGGATTTTTCAATTGGCCTTTAAATGTATTTGATTCTGGATCTTCAATTCCATGTCTAGAAACTAATAACCACCTCCTTATCCGGGTAATTCAGTTTGGTGCTCTTCCGCTTCCCTCCTACCGTTACATGAAAAATATTCATCTGGTCTTCGAACATGTCGTACATGATGCTCGTGCTGATATCAATAGCGCGTAAGGAGGACAGGTTCGTAACTTCAATATACGCATAAGCGGCTTCATGGTCATTCTCAAACCCGAGGTAGTTGAATGCAACGGGTTTTCCGTCGGCTTTCAGGTTCAGGTGACTGAAAATATATTTTTTCACCAGGGTGTCCATCGCGGCTTTGTTTGGAGGATTGATGAGATCCACTTTCGTTTTATAATTCTTAGCCAGCGATTTTTCAAAATCATCCGTAAATATCTTGCAACTGATCTCCAGGGTCTTTTCCTCCGCATTATGGTTGATCTCGATCACGCTAACATGAAAGGGGTGCCGGGCGCCGGCCGGTGGCGGGGAAAACGGGGCATGGAGGGCCTCCGATCCCTTACCGGACATTAGCATGACAGAGATTATAGAAAATCCGAACCATTTATTGAAGAATAAAGCCATTGACACAATTATTTTCCGGTTTACAAAACTCTGGTTTATTTTCACCCGATAACACCCCGGCGCCACGGTTTTTACGAACGGTGCAAATTACGACCCGGCGGTAAACAGGACGGTAATTTTATCCAATACGATGCAGGATTTGGGATTTTATTTCGGGTTGGGCTGGGAACATATTATCAGCAAGGACGCGCTGGATCACCAGCTATTCATTGCGGCATTGGTAGCCATCTACCTGCTGAAAGACTGGAAACAGGTGCTGATCCTGGTCACGGCATTCACGATCGGTCATTCCCTGACGCTTGTTCTGAGCGTTTTTGACCTGATCCGGTTAGACAGCCGCTGGGTGGAGTTCCTGATCCCGCTCACGATCGTGATCACGGCCATCAGTAACCTTTTCCAGAAAAAATTCACACCCCGGTCGGTACGCATCAATTATTTCCTGGCGCTGTTTTTCGGCCTGGTGCATGGAATGGGGTTTGCCAACACTATCCGGTTTATGCTGGCATCCGACCAGAGTATCGGGTGGGGTTTGCTGGGGTTCAACCTGGGACTGGAAGTAGGCCAGATCGTGGTAGTGACCGTCTTGCTGCTACTGGCCGCGGCGCTCATCAGCCTTTTCCGGATCAACCGGAGGGAGTGGGTGATCTTCCTGTCAACCGCGGTTTTCGGGCTCTCACTCAAAATAGTGCTGGAGCGAATACCTTTTTAGAAAAAATGAAATATATAAATACAAATACAAAAGCCATGAAAAGAATCAGTACAGTGAGCTTTTTCCTCTTCCTGCTCACGGGATGGGCGGGGGCCCAGATCCAGAATAACAGCGCCTCCAATCACGGAAATAAATTTGAGCAGTTGGGTACCATTCTGCCCACGCCCAATGAACAACGCACCGCCAGCGGGGCGCCGGGAACGAAATACTGGCAGCAGCGCGTGGATTATGATATCAAATGTGAACTGGACGAAGTAAACAATAAACTCACCGGGAGCGAGACGATCACGTACTTCAACAACTCACCCGATGTACTCTCTTATTTCTGGATGCAGCTGGACGAAAACCAACACAGTTCGGTCAACAACGCCAATTACCAGACCGCCAACCCCATGCCGGCCAATAACGTATCGACGGATAGAATACTGGATCGGTACGAAGAACGAAGAACCGATAACGGCCATGGTGTCAATATCACCAAAATGACCGATGCGGCCGGCAAACCGCTGAAATACTCCATCAATAAGACGATGATGAAAGTGGACCTGCCGGTTCCGCTCAAACCCGGTCAAAAATTTGTTTTTAAGGTGGACTGGAATTATAAGCTTGCCAACCGCGGCGATTTCATCCGGTTTGGCGGGGCCAGGGGGGGGTATGAGAAATTCCCGGAGGATGGCAACAATAATTACACGATGACGCAGTGGTATCCCCGTCTCTGCCGCTACAGCGATGACCAGGGATGGCAGAATCACCAGTTCACCGGAACGGGTGAATTCACCCTTAATTTTGGAAATTTCAAAGTGGCGATGACGGTTCCGGCCGATCATATCGTAGGCGCCACCGGCGAATGCCAGAATTACGCGCAAACACTTTCTCCCACGCAAATGGCCAGGTGGCAAAAAGCCCAATCGGCCAAAGAACCCCTGCAGATCGTAACCCTGGATGAGGCGCTGGCCGCCTCAAAAAGAACCAGTAACCCCGCCAAAAAGACCTGGATCTACAAGGCGGATAATGTGCGGGATTTCGCCTGGACCACTTCACGCCGCTTTGTTTGGGATGCCATGCCGGTGACGATCGAAGGGAAAAAGATTATGACGATGAGTTATTATGCAAAGGAGGCCTATCCCATTTACAGCAAATATTCAACAAAGGCCGTGGCGCATACACTCCGTACCTATTCCAAATTCTCTTTCCCCTACCCTTACCCGGTGGCCATCAGTGTGGAAGGCAACCAGGGAATGGAATACCCGATGATCTCCTTTAATCCCGGTCGAGCCAACCCGGACGGCACTTATTCGGAAGGAGCTAAAAATGCTGCGATCCTGGTTATCATACATGAAGTGGGTCATACGTTCTTCCCCATGATCGTTAACAGTGATGAAAGACAATGGACCTGGATGGATGAAGGACTGAATTCCTACCTGCAGTACCTCACCCAGGAACTCTGGGACAATAAATTCCCCTCGGACGGCGGTGTTCCCTCTCAAATCACCGACTATATGAAACTGCCGAAAGAGCAGTTGGAACCCATCATGACCAATTCCGAGAACATCAACAATTTCGGCGCCAACGCGTATGATAAAGTGGCAACGGGATTGAATATTTTACGCGAAACTATCGTCGGCAGAGAGTTATTTGATAACGCTTTCCGCGAATATGCCCGCCGCTGGGCATTCAAATCGCCCACACCGGCCGATTTCTTCCGCACCATCGAAGATGCCACCGGCGAGGATCTGGACTGGTTCTGGAGAGGCTGGTTCTACGGTACCGATGCCTGTGATATTTCCATCGACACGGTAAAACACGCGAAACCGGATCTGAATGCGATTCCTCCCCAGCGGAATGATACCACCGTGATGCGGGCATTGGCACGTCCCAGTGTGAACGAATTCGAGGACCTGTCCAAGATCCGCAACCGGACCGACAAGAATATTGTTTTTGAAACCGACAAGGACACCAGTCTCCGTGACTTTTACTGGAGGTATGACAGGGGTATTGAAAAATATGACTCCGCCAAATACCCTGTAGTGATAAAGGCGCAACTGGAGCCGCTTGATGAGGAGGGGAAACAGAAGTATGCGAACAAGAATTTCTATGAGATCACCTTCTCCAACAAAGGCGGGCTGGTAATGCCGATCATACTTGAATGGACTTATAAGGACGGGAGTAAGGAAATCGAACGTATACCCGCCCAGGTATGGCGCAAGAATGAAAAGAAAGTGGTCAAGTCTTTTATGAAGGATAAGGAAGTGGCTTCCGTTAAACTGGATCCTTACAAAGAGACCGCCGATATTGATGAAAGCAACAACAGCTACGGTGATATCAAAGAACCCAGCAGGTTCAAACTCTTCAAGCAAAAACAAAACGTAACGCCGGCACCGCCCCCCAACCCCATGCAGAAGGCGATGGAAAAGAAAGGATTCTGATAATTCGGTGTTTACACCTAATAAAAGCCGCTCATCATGGGCGGCTTTTATTTTACTGCAATTCCCTTAGTTTTGAAGACATGCTTTTCAACCTCTCAAATTAAAAAAAACGATAAGATGAAACGTTTGGCTCTTTTATTGGCAGCTACAGGAACCTTATCTGCTGCAGCGCTTGCACAGAATATTCAAAACAATCCAGGCAGTAATCACGGCAACAAATTTGAACAGATGGGTGGTATCTTCCCCACACCGAATGAATACCGTCTTGCCAGCGGGGCCCCGGGTCCGAAATACTGGCAGCAACGCTGCGATTACGATATCAAATGCGAACTGGATGAGAAGAACCTGAAATTGACAGGCAGCGAAACAGTGACATACTTCAATAACTCCCCGAATGAACATGTGTTTCTCTGGCTGCAGCTCGATGAGAACCAGCACAGCAGCATCAACAATGCGAATTACCAGACCAGCAATACGATGAACCGTCAGGTCAGTCCCCAGCAACTCGACCGGGCGGCTGAAGGAAAATCAGATAACGGGTTAGGATTTAATATCCTCAAACTCACCGACGCGAACGGGAAACCGCTCAAGTACACGATCAACAAGACCATGATGCGGGTGGAACTGCCCGCCGTGCTCAAACCAGGGCAAAGGTTTGTCTTCAAACTCGACTGGAATTACAATATCTCCGACCGCATGACCCGCGGCGGCCGTGGCGGGTATGAATATTTCCCCGAGGACGGCAACCATATCTTCACCATGGCGCAGTGGTATCCCCGTCTTTGCGTGTACAGCGATTTCAAGGGGTGGCAGAACCAGCAGTTTACCGGTCGCGGAGAATTCGCTCTCACATTCGGGAATTTTAAAGTAGCGATGACCGTTCCGTCCGACCATGTGGTCATGGCAACCGGAGAGGGACAAAACTACCAGAACGTGCTTACCCCCGCGCAGTTCGCCCGCTGGAAAAAGGCGCAGGTTTCTTCCGAACCCATTGAAGTGGTAACGCTGGAAGAGGCCAAAGCGGCCGAAATGAAGAAAAGTACAACTAAGGAAACCTGGATCTTCAAAGCGGACAATGTCCGCGATTTTGCATGGGGTTCCTCCCGCAAATTCGTATGGGACGCACTGGCCACAAAGATTGAGGGCAGAAGAGTAATGTGCATGAGCGGGTATGCCAAGGAAGCCTATGGCCTGTACCGCAAGTTGTCCAGCAAAGTGGTGGAACATACGATCAAGACCTATTCCAAATTCACGATCCCCTATCCCTACCCGGTAGCACAGAGCATCGAGGCCTCGAGCGGCATGGAATACCCGATGATCTGTTTCAATTTCGGCAGAACGGAAAAAGACGGCACCTACAGCGAAGGCACAAAGAACGGCATGATCGGTGTAGTGGTGCATGAAGTGGGTCATAATTTCTTCCCCATGATCATCAACAGC
>CAYRHU010000037.1:0-33826 GCA_964424155.1 uncultured Chitinophaga sp. | reverse complement strand
TTTATTAAGTACGATCGGGAAAGACTTCGGTTTCTTCAAAAAGGCCTCGGCTTTCTTTGTGAATTTCAGTACCCCGTACTCTTCTATATCTTTTGTAAGAAGCCCTTCCAGGATCATCTGGCGGATCAGTGAATTCCAGAAATAAGCGTCCTGGTCATTGCCGCTGGCAAAGGCCTGCAGCCCGTCGTGCCGGAACATCTGGATCTGCGGGGTGAGCTTGCCCGTAATGATCTGCACCACGTAATCGGTGGCGAACTGTTCGTTCAGTTCGCGGATGGCCTTTAACGCGATCACCGCCTGCTCTTTCGCTTCCACCCTTTCCTTGGGATGTTTGCAGTTATCACACTGCCCGCAGTTCTCCTTTTCATACGTTTCGCCGAAATAACTCATCAGCACCTTGCGGCGGCACACACCCGTTTCGGCAAATCCTACGGTCTCATTGATGAGCTGAGCACCCACTTCCCTTTCGCTGAGGGGTTTGTCGCGCATCAGGTGTTCCAGCTTGCTCACATCCTTATGGGAATAATACAGGATGCATTTCCCTTCAAGTCCGTCTCTTCCCGCGCGACCGGTTTCCTGGTAGTAATTCTCGATCGACTTGGGGATATTATAATGGATCACGAAGCGGATATCGGGTTTGTCAATCCCCATACCAAAGGCGATGGTGGCGCAGATCACCTGCACTTCCTCGCTGAGGAACTGGTCCTGGCGATCGGCACGCAGCTTGCTGTCGAGACCGGCATGATAGGCCACGGCTTTGATGCCGTTAGCCATCAGGATATCGGCCAGTTCCTCGGTGGTCTTGCGGTTCAGTGTGTAAATGATCCCGCTTTTATTCTTCATTCCCTTGATAAACCTCACAATATTCTCGTCCGTCTGAGATTTCTTGATCTTGGGAAGCACTTCATAATACAGGTTTGGGCGGTTGAACGAGGAGATAAAGACCTTCGGATCACGCAGGTCGAGGTTCTTGATGATATCGCTTTGCACTTTCGGGGTGGCCGTGGCCGTCAGGGCGATCACGGGCGCGTCGGGATTTATCTGGATCATCATTTCCCGCAGCCGGCGGTACTCGGGACGGAAATCATGTCCCCACTCCGAGATACAGTGCGCCTCGTCCACGGCGAAAAAGGAGATCGTCAGGTCGGAAAAGAATTCGAGGTTTTCCTGCTTGGTCAGGGTTTCGGGCGCCACATAGAGCATTTTTGTTTTGCCCGTCAGGAGATCGTCGTGTACCTCTTTTATTTCCTTCTTGTTTAAGGTGGAATTGAGAAAATGCGCCACTTCGTCGTTGCTGCTGTAGCCCCGCACCAGGTCCACCTGGTTCTTCATCAGCGCGATAAGCGGGGAAACGATGATGGCCACTCCCTCGCTCACCATGGCCGGGAGCTGGTAACAAAGGCTTTTTCCGCCACCGGTAGGCATGATCACAAAAGTATCATGGCCGGCCAGCAACGTCTCGATAGCCTTTTCCTGGGTGCCTTTGAATTTATCGAAACCAAAATATTCCTGCAGGGCCTTGTGCAGGTCAAATCGTTTGCCCTCCGTTTTTTTCCGAGGGGTTGTTGTTTCCTTAACCTTGACTGATTTACCGGTTTTTGACGGACTGGATTTAGCGGTTGGCTTCTTCACTGTTGATGTTCCCATTACTCTAAAATTTTCTCCGGAGGCGGTGGTTTTTCTTCATCGGCCTGCGGATGCAGCACCCGGTAAAAACCGGGCCGCCACTAATACTGATTAATTTAAGATACTCATTTTTACCCGAACGGGCCGGCCGTTCGCACTATATTTTTTCACAGGCGGATTCCCGGTCCTGTTCAGACCGGCTAATAAGGGTTAATGCTGACACCTATTGACCGGGATGTCAGTGCTTAGCGGAATATATCGGGGGTCCCGGGGAGATAACCTGGATCCATTCGCACTATCTCATTCCCCTGAAATTGGCAAGCAAGCTGCCGGCGATCATCCGGCAGGGCAACAGCAAATTTACGAATGAAAGGTCAGCCTTCCGATGAATAAGCGTTAAAATTGAAATGCAACGATTGCATAACCGGGTTTTGAAACTAAAACCTCTAATTTTGCCGCCATTGCCCGCCGTCCCGGAATTAGGCCGGTTGGGCGCTTCTTATTTATGGTGGACCCGATCCAACAAAAAGCGCTGCAAACCATTGAATTAGAAGCCAGTTCCATTGCCGGGCTGGCGGCTTTTATCAATGAGGATTTTGAAAAAACAGTGCGTTATATCGCTGATTGCCGCGGCCGCGTGGTCGTGACCGGGATCGGTAAGAGTGCGGTGATCGCCCAGAAGATCGTCGCCACGTTCAACTCCACCGGCACTCCATCCATTTTCATGCACGCGGCCGACGCCATTCATGGCGACCTGGGCATGGTATTACCCGATGATGTGGTGCTGGTGATCAGCAAGAGCGGGGAGAGCCCCGAAATAAAAGTGCTGGTGCCGCTGATACGAAGTTTTGGCAACCTGCTGATTGGCATGGTGGGAAATACAGATTCTTATCTCGCGCGTCATTCAACTTATGTTTTGAATACCTCCGTGGAGCAGGAAGCCTGTCCCAATAACCTGGCGCCCACCAGCAGCACCACCGCGCAAATGGTCATGGGCGACGCGCTGGCGGTTTGCCTGATGGAGTTAAGGGGATTCCAGGCGGGTGATTTCGCCCGTTTTCACCCGGGGGGCGTGCTGGGAAAAAAATTATACCTGCGGGTATCGGATCTTTCGGACAACAATGAACGGCCGATGGTCAAACCCGGACAATCTTTAAGGGAGGTGATCGTGGAAATGACAGCCAAAAGACTCGGGGTGACCGCCGTAGTGGACGAGGATGAAAACCTGCTGGGCATTATCACCGACGGCGACCTGCGGCGGATGCTGGAAAAACCGGTGGCGATGGATACGGTTAAAGCGGAGGGTATCATGACCCAAAACCCGAAAACGATCGGTCCCGGCGAGCTGGCGGTGGATGCGCTGGAAATGCTACGGAAGAATTCGATTTCACAACTGGTGGTTACCGAAAACGGAAAATATAAAGGGATCATTCATTTGCACGACCTGGTTAAAGAAGGACTGATTTGACGGAGCGCGGCTATTAACCATTGACTATTGACTAAAACATGAACAAGCATCACTATGTAGCTATAATGGCCGGTGGCATCGGAAGCCGTTTCTGGCCGATGAGCCGCTCCAATTTTCCCAAGCAGTTCCTGGACATTCTCGGAACGGGAAAAACACTTATACAACAGACATTCGAACGGTACAGCAAGGTGGTGCCCAGGGAGAATATCTACGTGGTGACAGCGGCGGAGTATGTCAGTATCGTAAAGAAACAGTTGCCCGATATCCCCGAAGAGAACATCCTGGCAGAACCTTCCCGGAAAAACACGGCACCCTGTATTGCCTATGTCGCCTTTAAATTATTGAAAAAGGATCCCAAAGCGCTGATGATCGCCGCGCCGGCGGATAACCTGATCCTGGAAACCGATGAGTTTGTAAAAACAGCGAAGAAGGCCCTGCATTTTGTGGATCATATCAACGCGCTGGTTACGATTGGTGTAAAACCCACCTATCCCAATACCGGCTATGGGTATATCCAGCACGAGACCACCGAGGCCGCTCCGGGTATGTACAAGGTGAAGACCTTCACCGAAAAACCCAATGAAGAACTGGCCAAAACCTTTATCGCGAGTGGTGATTTCCTGTGGAACGCGGGGATCTTTACCTGGAAAGTGAAAAACATCGTCGCCGCGCTGGAAAAATATGAGCCGGAACTGTATGAAATTTTCGCCGCCGAAAAGGACAAGTTCAATACCGCAAAGGAGAAACAGGCTATCGAGAACATCTACCCGCAATGCACCAATATTTCCATTGACTTCGCCGTGATGGAAAAGGCCGATAATGTATATCTCACGCCGGCCTCCTTTGGCTGGAGCGACCTCGGCACCTGGAACAGCGCCTGGGAGAACATGGAGAAAGATTATTTTGGCAACGCGGTGGTGGGAAAGAATGTGATCGTGGTGGACGCTAACAACTGCATGGTGCATGTACACGACAATAAACTGGTGCTGCTGCAGGGGCTGAAGGATTATATCATCGTGGATACGAAGGACGTGCTGCTGATCTGCAAAAAGAATATGGAGCAGGAGATCAAGGACTACGTAGCCGAGGTAAAGCGCAACAAAGGTGATAAATACCTCTGATTTTTCCCGTTAAAAGAACATGGCCGTACTGATCCCATTCCGTACTTTTAAAATACCGGAGGGTCATGAGCGCGTTCCCCATACATAATATCCTGTTCCTCGACATCGAAACCGTTCCGCGTTATCCCGGATATGCTTTACTCCCGGAGGAGTGGAAGCAACTTTGGGACATCAAGGCCGCTTCGCTGGTACGTTACCACGAGGGCGAGACAAATGAAACCATCTACCCCCGGGCGGGCATTTACGCGGAATTTGGAAAAATAGTCTGTATCAGTTGCGGAGTCATACAGGGACCTCCCTCACGCCGTAAGATTGTGCTGAAGAGTTTCGCCGGGGATGACGAGCGGCTGCTCCTGCAGCAGTTTAACGATATGCTGGCAAAATGGTCATCCGGGGAACCTAAATACCTGTGCGCTCACAACGGAAAGGAGTTTGATTTTCCCTATCTCTGCCGCCGGATGATTGTAAACGGTCTGCCGATCCCCGCGATCCTGAACATCGCGGGTAAAAAACCCTGGGAGGTTAATCATTACGATACGCTGGAACTATGGAAATTCGGCGATTTTAAAAGCTTCACTTCGCTGAACCTGCTGGCCCGCACACTGGACATACCTACCCCGAAGGATGATATTGACGGGAGCATGGTGTGGAAAGTGTACTGGGAAGAAAAGAACCTGCCCCGGATCATAACCTATTGCCAGAAAGATGTGGTGACGGTGGCGCAGATCCTGCTGCGAATGAACGGAGAGGGATTGTTGAGAGAGGAAGATATTGAAATTAAAAGCTAAGAGAATAAACGATAAAAAAAGAGATAGGAGGATTCAAGCAGCGCCATAGAGTTTTTGTACTTTAGGGTTTAACTCTTTTAACTTTCTTCTCATTTAAACTCTTAACCAATGCCCAGAACCAACTACTCCTCCGGCGCCAAATGGGAATCAATCGTTGGATACAGTCGTGCCGTACGGGTGGGGAACACGGTTGAAGTAACCGGGACGGTAGCCGTGGATGAAAACAATCAACCGGTGGGAGGCGATGACGCGTATGAACAAACGAAATTCATCATCGGTAAAATAGAGGCCGTGCTGCAAAGAGCAGGGGCTTCGCTTAAGGATGTGGTGCGGACAAGGATGTTCGTCACCGATATCAACCGCTGGGAAGAATACGGGCGGGCGCACGGGGAGTTCTTCGGCAATATCCGGCCCTGCACCACGATGGTGGAAGTAAGCGCCCTGATCGCCCCGGAATACCTTATCGAAATAGAGGCCACGGCCATTATGGATAATGATAAATAAACCCGATCATGAAAAAACCCGTCTTGTTCGCCCTGGTACTGGCCGTACTGATCGCCTGTAAAAACAAGGAAAAGAAACCGGGTGATGCGGCACTGCCTGATTTGTCTGAACCGGTTGACAGCTTCCTGGTCACCGACAGCACCTGGGGGCTTATCCGTGCCCGGACCGATATTGCGGAGCTCAAAAGGATTTTTGGAGATAATAATATCCGGGATGTCCGGGAATGCGACGCGGAATGCATCGATTCCATTGATGTGACCAAGGTATATCCCGGGCAGGCCAACGAGATCACCATCATCTGGAAAGATACGGCTTACCATAAGGAGATCGGTCTCATCGAGTGTTTCGGAGAAAAGCCCGCCTGGCACAGCGCGGAAGGAATTAAAATAGGATCGGGATTAAAGGACCTGCTGGAAGTAAATGGCCGGAAAATATCTTTTTATGGATTTGGCTGGGATTATGGCGGCACAGTGGATTCTTATAACGGCGGCCGGCTGGAAAAATCGCGTATCGGGTACCGGCTCAATCTCAATGAATATAATAATGTCGATAACAGCCTGTATGGTGATACCGGGCTGGATACGGATATGCCGGCTGTGAAAAAAGTGATGGACAAGATCTCGGTGTGGTGGATCACGCTATCGTTTTATACTCCTCCTGCTGAGTGATCCCTTAAAATGAACATTGAAAATTGTACGTTGAACATTTCGCTATTAATTGAAGAAAATGTTCAATAAGCAACGATCAATGCTCAATTTTCAAGGGGTTCCGACCATTATCGACTTAATATCACCCGCAACTTCCAGTCCCGAGTTTCTCCCGGTATCATCCAGCAATATGATTTTATTTTTCCTGTCATATACCCGGGCGTGGGTAAGGGCCGTCATGCTTTCTTCGATCCGTCCATCCATTAGTCCGAGTATGGGTGAAGCCAGCGCGGTGGCCCTGTCCCGGATGGCACTGATCTCAAGTGTAAACCATTTGTTTTCCATTACCAGTTCCAGTTTTTCTTCGGTGGCAACGGCGCGTTTCAGTACGGAACCATTGTATGTGGTGAAACGGATCAGCCGGTTCTTTAACCATAACCCGGCGATAAAACCCGTAAAGGAGCCCCGCAGCCAGGGAATTTTGGCGACAGAGGCTTTCAGTGAAATACCTGGCTGGCTGAAATGATTTGTCTGCAGCCAGAAATACGCGGAAGGAAAAGACCGGCCCCAGTCCTTTTCAATATAGCCCCGGCCCTGGTTAAATGAAACGTTTTCATTTCCGATCAGCAGGTTGCCGCTGATGGAATGGTCCATGCTTACGATGCCATGATAACATTCCATAAAGGGAGCAAAGGAATAGGGTCCCATGATGCCGGGCGAGTAAACGGGTTTGGGCCAGGGTACATTCCCTGAAAAATACAGTTCGCCCTTTATGCCCGGAAGACCGAGCCGGAGATGATCGGCGGCGAAACGGTTATCACCGATCGTAAGCACGAATTTGCGGGAAGCCGGTACAAAGAGGGAATGATCAAACCTGTGATAAATCGCCGTTTTTCTTTTACCATCCAGCACCTGGATAAACGCCTGTTGATTTCCTCTTTCATCCATGGCCACGCCGGGTATAATGGCAAAGGCCGCCGATTCATCATCATTCACCATCTTAAAATACCAGCCTTCGAAATACCGGCGCTTTTTTCCCCAGCCCCGGAACTCTTCGGGGTTGAAAAAAGCATGTATCTTGTTTAGCAGGAGTGTTGCGGGGTTCAAGCTCTTCAAATTACCAAACTTCGGCCGTTCGCGTTTGAAATGAGGGTAATTTTACGGCATGAGCCCAACCATTCAATCCAGGCTGCCCCACGTCGGCACCACCATTTTCACCGTGATGAGCCGGCTGGCTGCTGAGCACAACGCCATTAATCTCGGACAGGGTTTCCCGGATTATTCCATGAGCCCGGAACTTGTAGCGCTGGTCAACGATGCAATGAAGAGCGGTTTCAACCAGTACTCGCCCATGCCGGGCTGGATGCCGCTCCGGGAATCCATTGCGGAAAAAGTTTCATTTCTTTATCAGACCAGTATCAATCCCGATACGGAGATCACCATCACCCCGGGCGGAACCTATGCGATCTACTCGGCGTTCACCAGCATCCTGCAACCGGGCGACGAAGTGATCGTTTTCGAACCGGCTTATGACAGTTATATTCCCAATATCGAGATCAACGGGGCCAGGGCGGTTACGATCGGGCTGGTGTACCCGGATTATCATATCGACTGGGAAGCAGTAAGAAAAGCTGTGACCCCGCAAACAAAAGCCATAATCATCAATTCGCCGCATAATCCCACCGGCGCAGTAATCGGTGAAAATGATATTGCCGAATTAAGAAAGATCGTGAAGGATACCGGCATCTTCATCATCAGCGACGAAGTTTATGAACACCTGATTTTCGATAATATTCCGCACCAAAGCATTCTCCGCTACCCCGACCTGCTGGAAAGAAGTTTTGTTTGTTTTTCCTTTGGCAAGACGTACAACTGCACCGGCTGGAAGCTGGGATATTGCATCGCGCCGGCCGAACTGACCAGGGAGTTCAGGAAGGTACACCAGTTCAACTGCTTTTCCTGCTTTACGCCGGCACAGGTGGCACTGGCCGCATTCCTGAAAAACAAGGACGCCTATTTGTCACTTTCTTCATTCATGCAGGAGAAAAGGGATTATTTCAAAGAACTGATGCGGCCAACTAAATTCAGCCTGCAGGAATCCTGCGGCAGCTATTTTATCTGCGGCACTTATGAGCGAATCAGCGATGAGGCCGATAAGGACCTGGCCATCCGGCTGACCAAAGAAGCAGGGGTGGCTACGATACCGGTGTCGGCCTTTTACCGCGACGGCCGGGATGACAGGGTGCTTCGTTTCTGTTTTTCCAAAAAGAAGGAAACACTGGAAGCCGCGGCGGAAAAACTCCTGAAGTTCTGATGCCGGTTGATTCCCGATATAAAGGAATTATCTATATGCTGCTGGCCGCGCTGGGATTTTCGCTGATGGGTGGCGCCGCCAAAATGCTAAAAGGGAGCTTTGGGGCCGGGCAGCTGGTGTTCTGGAGAAATGCGGTGGGCCTGATCGTGCTTATTGCCGGTTTTATCATGAGGCCGCCGGTCAATAAAGGTGGAAAATTTCATTTGCTGATCTTCCGCGGAATGATGGGCACCACCGCCCTCTACACCCTGCTTTATTGCATCCTGCATATCCCGCTGGGTACGGCCATGACCTATAATCTTACTTCGGCCCTTTTTATCGCGGTGTTTTCCTTTTTGCTTTTTCGTGAATACCATGGCCGGATCGTGCTGCTGGCCGTCCTGATCGGGTTCCTGGGAATGTTGCTGATCTACAAACCCGCCATGCATTATCCCTGGTATTATCACCTGGCGGGATTGGTGTCGGGCATCACATCGGCCCTTGCTTATATAACCGTGAACCGGCTCGCCGGCTATTATGACAACCGCATCATCGTACTGGCATTTATCGGGAGCGGGGTGCTGGTGCCGGTGCTGTTTATGATCCTGCAGGCAGTTCTCAGCATCCCGCCGGATGATGTTTTCTTTATACAATGGAAGTGGCCGGTAACCCGGGAGTGGTTTTATGTGCTGTGGCTGGGGCTGGCGGCCCTTTTCGGGCAATACTTTGTAACCCGCGCCTACGGGGCCGATAAGGCCGGTTTTGTTTCGGCCATCGGGTATGCCAATATCATTTTCTCGGTATTTATCGGCATGATGATGGGTGATGATTTCCCCGACTGGATGTCGCTGCTGGGGATCCTGCTCATCATTTCATCCGGGGTGATCATCTCCCTGGTAAAGCGAAAATCAGGCGCCTCCTGACCGTTCATACATTTTTTTCCCGAAAAAGTTGGCTGTCCGGTTTATTTAATCGTATATTTGCGATATATAATCAGCATATGGCTTTTAATAAGAAGGAAGAATTCACGCAAAAGGAACAGGAGCTGGCGGCCTTTGCCAAGGCGATGAGCCACCCGGCCCGGATCGCCATCCTGAAAGTGCTGGCCGGTCGGGATACCTGTATCTGCGGTGATATTGTGGAAGAATTGCCCCTGGCACAAAGCACCGTAAGTCAACACCTGAAAGAACTGAAGTCGGCGGGTTTGATAGAAGGAACGATTGACGGACCCAGAAGCTGCTATTGCATCAACTGGAAAGCGTTTGCGAGATTTTACAACGCGTTCAGTTCGCTTTTTACCAACCTGAAATCACGGGATGAAAACGCCTGTTGCTAAACTGACGCATTAAACACGTAATCATTAAACAAACATAGCTATGAACACAAGCGCGGAAATCAAAAATGCGGTGCGTGAAAAATACACGGAGATCGCGTCACAGTCAAAGGACCAGAATCTTGCCTCCTGTTGCGGCGCCACCGGCTGCTGCGACCCGAAAGATGTTTATAACATAATGGCCGATGACTATTCGAAGCTCGAAGGCTATAACCCGGATGCGGACCTGGGACTGGGCTGTGGTCTTCCCACCGAGTTCGCGAAAATCAAGGAGGGAGACACCGTTATCGACCTCGGTAGCGGCGCCGGTAACGACGCCTTTGTGGCGCGGAGGGTGGTTGGCGAAAAGGGAAAGGTGATCGGCATCGACTTTACCGATGCTATGGTCGCGAGAGCCAGGGAGAACGCGGAAAAACTAAAACTCAACAATGTCGAGTTCCGCCAGGGTGATATTGAGGATATGCCCGTTACCGCAAACAAGGCCGATGTGATCGTCAGCAACTGTGTACTCAACCTGGTGCCGAACAAACACAAAGTATTCGGCGAGATCTACCGTGTGCTGAAACCCGGGGGCCATTTCTCCATTTCGGATATCGTGCTGGAGGGTCCTCTTCCCGCCAAATGGAAGGAAGTGGCCGAACTCTATGCCGGTTGTGTTTCCGGGGCGATCCAGAAGAACGAATACCTGAATATTATTGATGAGGTGGGATTCGTAAACCGGGTAGTTCAAAAAGACAAGACGATCACCGTTCCCGATGAGATCCTGTCCGCCTATTTAAGCGCGGAAGAGATCGCGGAATACAAGAAAGGAAACACCCGCATTGCCAGCATTACCGTGTATGCGGAGAAGCCTTCAAAAGACGACCGTAAATGCTGCGAGCCCGGAAGCGGTTGTTGCTAACGTGTCACTCATTTTTTAACCATAATAAGTAAAGCCATGAACACAAACACGCAAATCAGCCGCGATGGCGGTTGTTGCGGCGGTCTTTCCACGGGAGGCTGTTGCTAAGAAAAACATACAGACCCTGTTTACCGGGGTCTGTATTCAAAATTGTTCAGCATGAACAACAAATACGTTATAACGGAAGCGGCCACAGGGGATCTTCCCCTTGTTTCTCAACTTCTCCTGAACAATAACCTTCCTGTTGAAGATCTCGCCCCCGGTAAACAACGGTTCTGGATCATCAGGCAGGATGGCCGGATCGTATCGGTGATCGGCCTGGAAGAATACGATGAATATGGCTTTTTGCGCAGCATGGCCACTGATCCGGCTTACCGGAACAGGGGCATGGCCGCGGCCCTGCTGAACGCTTTATTAACCCATGCCGAATCCGCCGGACTGAAAGAGGTCTTCCTGCTTACCGAAACCGCCGCCGGCTGGTTTGGCAAAAAGGGTTTCCAAAAATTTGACAGGGGGCAAGTACCGGATCAGGTAAAAACATCAGCCGAATTCACTCATCTTTGTCCTTCTTCCGCCACGGTCATGAAAAAAAAGGTTGAAAAGAAAAAGATACTTTTTGTTTGCGTGGAGAACAGCAACCGCTCCCAGATGAGCCAGGCGTTTGCCAACCTGCTCGGCGGCTCAGCTATTGAAGCATACAGCGCAGGCAGTAAACCATCCGGGGTTGTCAACCCGAAGGCGATCGCCGCCATGAAAGAGCTGGGATACGACCTGGGCACCCATGCATCAAAATCGCTTGAAGAAGTGGCGCCTTTTGCGCCTTTTGACGCCGTGGTGACCATGGGTTGCGGGGACGCCTGTCCCTGGATGCCGGCTAAAAAATTCATCGACTGGGATATTCCTGACCCGCGCAATATGGAGCCGGCCGATTTCAACAAAGTGAGGGACCTGATCAGGGAAAAAGTCAGTGATCTCCTCCGGACCTTATGAGTTTTTGCGAAGGTATTTTTCCGGTATGGGGTTGTCGGGGGTTTCCGCCTGCCAGAATATGGAGACAATCCACCAGCGTTTGCCGTCATTCCATAATTGAATACTGTTTATGCCGCGCATGAAGGGTTTCTCATCCTGCAGGGTCTTTTTGGAGTCGTAAGTGCTGAACACGTGCACCACGGATCCAAACTGCTCGGTCGTGCGCCCGATCTCCCGTTCAAAAAATCCTTCTTTCTCCAAAAAAGGACCCGAGGTTTGAATATAATCCTCCACCGTCATCACTCTTTTTCCCATGGTGCCATCGGCCTTTTTACCGGTCGCCATCAGTTTCCCTTCGGGTAAAAAAAGAGTCCGCATCCGGTCCCAGTTTCTTTTCTCACCCGCCGGACCCGATATCACATCATACAGCGAATGCATGATCGCATCCACCGAACTCACATCGGCGGAGTTTACCGGTATACTGTCGGCCGGGCTATAACCGGCAACAGAATGTAATGAAATGAACAATCCTAAAAGGGTTGTCACGGTGATTTTCTTCATGAGAGGCAAAATTTTAAACGCTTACTCGTTCTTTTTGTAAATAAATTTAATCCCGTCGAGATAAAGCCGGTTGGGGTAACTGTCATCATTCATTCCCCTTCCTGCGACTGCAGAAGTAAAATAAATGGCGATCTTTTTTGGTGTTTTTTCAGAAAAATACATGAGTGGTATCCTGAACAATGTCCAGGTATCGGTCGGCGCGAAAAAAACCTGGCCATACGCCAGCGAATCTTCATTTGAATCTTTTATAATAATCCGTCCTGCCGCCGAATCATCGGGATTTACTGTGTGCGTATACTTATACCAGCCCTGCAATTCGCGGGGTTTTGATGCAAAAGGCACCGTATGCGCCATCCAGTTTCGGTGATTGGGTTTCTGGTGATTCCCGTAAAAAAGATGTCCCTCCACATAACTATACCAGGTGGATAACACCAGCGCTTTTTTCCCTTCCCGGGCCGAATCGGCCGGACTATGATGCAGGGCAGCCACCGTGGAAACCGACCAGTCCAGGGGAACCTGTTGATTGGAAACCGTCTTCCATTTTTCGAATCCCCCGTTCCTGACCGGAACCTGGGCCATAGTAATACACGAACAAATCAAGCAATTGATCAATAAAAACTTTCTCATTTTTGACAAATGAGTGAGTGGAAAAATATCATAATCCGGCCTTTGCTGAAATCTCCAGCATCCGGTCGATCGGTTTTTTGGCAGCCAGTCGCAGTTCCTCGTCCATGGTGATCTCCGGCACCTCATATTCCATGCAGATATATAATTTCTCCAGCGTGTTCAGTTTCATGTGCGGGCAGTCGTTGCAGGCACAGCTGTTATTAGGTGGGGCGGGTATAAAGGTTTTGTGCGGGCTGGCCTTCATCATCTGGTGAAGGATGCCGGTTTCGGTGGCCACGATGTATTCCTGCGTGGGATCCGACTGGGTGAATTTCAACAGACCTGTAGTGGAGCCGATAAAATCCGCGATCTTCAGAACAGGTTCTTCGCATTCGGGATGGGCAATCAGTTTCGCATTGGGGTGACGTACCTTAAGTTTGGTAATTTTTTCCAGGCTGAAGATCTCGTGTACCATGCAGGCGCCGTTCCAGAGCAGCATGTCGCGACCTGTTACTTTGTTGATATAAGCGCCGAGATTTCGGTCCGGGGCAAAAATGATCTTTTGTTCCTTCGGAAAACTCTCCACCACCGCTTTCGCGTTGCTGCTGGTACAGATCACATCGCTCAGCGCCTTGATTCCCGCGCTGCAGTTGATGTAGCTCACCACTACGTGATCGGGATGCTGCTCTTTGAATTTTTTGAAAAGAGGGGGCGGGCAGCTGTCACTCAGTGAGCATCCTGCTTTCAGATCCGGGATCAGCACTTTTTTCGAGGGATTCAGGATCTTGGCGGTTTCGGCCATAAAATGCACGCCGGCGAAAACGATCATGTCGGCTTTTGTTTTTTCGGCCTGCTGGGCCAGGCCGAGGCTGTCGCCGATATAGTCCGCCACATCCTGTATATCGGGTTCCTGGTAATAATGCGCGAGAAGAATGGCGTTCTTTTCCTTTTTCAGCCTTTCGATAGCGGCAAAAAGATCAAGGGTGGGGTCCAGTTCAATGTCGAGAAAACCTCTTTTCTCCACTTCCTTCAGATTGATAGGCGCCGCGGTTGTTTTCATGATAAAATGTTTAATGCAGTTGTGATGGGAGAGCAATATTCCGTCAACCAAACCGGAATTTCAAATCAAAATTTTTTTCGCCCGCCATAAATACAATAATAGTATTACTATATATTTTTAAAAAAGAGCTTATTATTATTAGGGTTGTGAATTCGTGGAAAAAATAATAAAGCAAAATTACTGAATCGCGACAATTCACATTTTTATCCACGTAATCCACATTAAAAAACATGAACAGGCGGGGCTTTCAGCGTCTTTTGCACATGATTGTGAAATAGCGAGTATGAATAATTAACCCCTTGAATTGTAAATTCCGGATGTTAACAGAAGTGGTATAAAAGGTCAGTTGTTGTAACCGGAACAGCCATCCGGGTTTCTTTGGAAATTTTAAAGCCAATCTTCCTGTTTCCTGTCCCCGTTTCACGGACGGTTATCCACAAATATCAATACCCATTCACAGGCCGGAGTGGATAAAAAACGAAAGCCGGGTTTAAAAAAGCCGCAATTCATCGGGTTAAATGACTGGTTGAGCTACAGACCGGATAAAAAGGAAACCCGTACTTTTAAAGCCCAAAAAATAACGATATGAAATTCCTGAAGCACGCAGTGATCGCTTTTTTCCTGTTTTTTTCCGCCCTCCTGGCCAAGGCCGATGAGGGCATGTGGTTGCCCCAGCTCCTGGCCCGGCTGAACGAGAAGCAGATGAAAAGCATGGGGATGAAGATCAGCGCGGCGGATATATATAATATTAATAGAGGAAGCCTGAAGGACGCGATCGTGAGTTTCGGCGGTTTCTGCACAGGCGAGTTGATATCTTCCAAAGGACTGATACTAACCAATCACCATTGCGGGTTTGACGTAATACAAAATCATTCCACGCTCCAGAATAACTACATACGGGATGGTTTCTGGGCAAAGAATCACGGAGAAGAGATCCCCAACCCGGGGCTGTTCGTGACCTTTATCGTGCGTATAGATGATGTGAGTCAACAGGTGCTGGCCGGAGTTACCTCCAGTATGGATGAAAAGGAAAGACAAAGCGTCGTTGATAAAAATATAGCGGCGGTTCGACAGTCGGTTAAAAAGGAAAGCTACCAGGATAGTTTTGTCCGCGGCTTTTTTGAAAACAACCAGTATTTTCTTTTTGTAACCGAAACGTACAGAGATATACGCCTGGTAGGCGCGCCACCCTCCTCGGTCGGAAATTTCGGAAAGGATACGGACAACTGGATGTGGCCCCGCCATACCGGCGATTTCTCCATGTTCCGGATCTACGCGGGAAAAGACAATAAACCCGCCGAATACTCGGCAGACAACGTGCCTTATACACCGAAGCGTTTTCTTTCAATTTCGCTTGATGGGGTAAAAGAGGGTGACTTCACGATGATTTTCGGGTTTCCCGGTCGCACGACCCAGTATCTGCATTCATCAGCGGTTGACCAGGTTGTCCGCGTCAACGACCCGGTAAAGATCTCCATCCGGGAAAAAGCGCTGGCCGTGATCGACGAATTTATGCGCCGGGATGAGCAGATCAAACTCCAGTACGCGGCTAAATATGCCGGCATCCAGAATTCCTATAAAAAATGGCAGGGCGAAGTGCTGGGTCTGACGAGTACTAACGCCGTCGCGAAAAAGAAAACCTATGAAGCGGAGTTTCAGAAAAGGGTGAACGCCAACCCGGCCTGGAAATCGAAATACGGCAACCTGCTGGATGACTTGCAAAAGAAGTATGAGGAAATAGAAGTGTATGGAAAACACCGCGATTATTATTCGGAGATCATCAGCCGGATCGAAGTGTTTGTGGTGGCCAGCCAGCTGAATAACCTGATATCCGCCAGGGAAAAAAACGGGGAGGCGGGTTTTAGCCGCAGCCTTCCACAGGTGCAGGCCAGGCTGGAAGACCTGTATAAGGAATATGATCCCGCGGTGGACAAAAAACTTTTTGAAGTGCTGATGGAAATGTTTGCCCACGACCAGGATGCGCAATATATCGCGCCCGAACTGCAGCAGAAAGCGGTGGCGGCCGGAGGTTATGCGAATCTCGCGAATCAGCTCTATTCCTCATCTCCGCTTGATGAGGGAGAAATAGTACAGGCCGCGCTGAAAGCCAACGCGACTGAATTTCTCGAATCACATAAGAAAGATCCCATAAACGAACTTTTCAAAGCGCTTTCCGCCGCTTACGGCAGCAAGGTATCGGGCCGGCTGGCGGAGATACAGGCCGAGATCAACAAACTGCAGCGAACCTATATGCAGGCGCAGATGGACGTGTTCAAAGAAAAAACATTCTATCCCGACGCCAACAGCACCCTGCGGGTTACCTATGGAACCGTGAAAGGATATAATCCGCGCGACGCGGTGACCTATGATTATTATACTTACCTCGATGGCGTAATGGATAAATACAAGCCTGGAGATTATGAATTTGATCTGCCCGAAAAACTGAGGGAGTTATACAGGAATAAAGACTATGGCCAATATGGAAAGAACGGAAAAATGCCGGTTTGCTTTATAGCCCGCAACCACACTACGGGAGGCAATTCCGGAAGCCCCGCACTGGATGCATACGGCAACCTCATCGGGATCAATTTTGACCGGGTCTGGGAAGGAACCATGAGTGATATCAACTACGATCCGTCCATTTGCCGCAACATCATGGTGGACATCCGTTATGTTTTGTTCATCGTGGACAAATACGCGGGTGCCGGTCACCTGGTGAAGGAGATGAAGCTGGTGCGGAGGAATTAGTTAATTGGTGGATTGGTTAATTAGGTCATTAGTGCCAGCTGAATCCCTAATTCAATTGTGCAGCTTTTGAGTAAAGGCAAACGCGCGATCCCCTGATAAAGATACATGACGTTGATTATAAGCAAGTTAATAGTGTTATAGTTTTAATAATCCATCCTGACGTATTATCTGGTTAATCAGTCCGGATTATTATTAAAACGTCATTTTCCGGTCAACATCCGGGGTAAAAATTCAGAATACCGCATTGCCGGGATCTGTTCAAGCCATAAAAGTTAAAAAAGGACCCCATATTATTGATGGCCTAGTTAACCCATCCCCCCATTAACTAATTACCCCAATTACCCACACCATATCCCCAAAAACCCTAATTTTGCCCTCCCCTAAAGTACCCCTTTGGGGATTGAAAACCCTATATAAATAGAAGTATGTCAATCATTCAGTCAATACGTGAAAAGGGAGCAAAGGTCACCGTGGTGGTCATCGCCATAGCGCTGGTAGGATTTATTCTGACCGATTATTTCCAGAGCCGCGGGCGGAGTTCAGGTGGTCCGGGTAATACGGTGGGCAAAATAAACGGCAAGACCCTCGCCTTTGAGGATTTCAACCGCAAAGTGGACCAGGCTCAGGAAACCATGCGTTCGCAGGGTTATCCTTCCACACCCGCCACCACACAGATGGCTGTCGATAATACCTGGGAACAGGAAGTGAGCCGCATTTTGATGGAAGAGGAATTTGGAAAACTGGGGATTGATGTCAGCAAGAAAGAGCTGGGAGATATTTTATACGGACCCAATGCCCCGGCCGATCTGAAAAGCCAGTTTACCGATCCCCAAACGGGGCAATACAACGCGGTGCAGGCCAAGCAGCAGATCGACCAGATCATGAAAAAAGGAACCCCCGAGCAAAAGACCAGTTTTAATAATTATGTGAACCAGCTGATCCTGCAGCGGCGGTATGAAAAATACATGTCGCTTTTCTCTCACAGCACGAATGTTCCCCGCTGGCTGGTGGAAAAACAGAATGCGGATAACAGCCAGCTGGCGAAAGCGCTCCTGGTTAAAGAATTGTACGCGGCCATTCCCGACAGCACGGTGAAGATCGAGGACAAAGAGATTTCCAAATATATCAGCGAACACAAGGATGAATTCAAGCAAAACGAAAGCCGCACGATAAGCTTTGTGGCGTTTAATGCCGCTCCTTCCGCGGCCGACAGCGCAGAGACCATCAAAAAACTGAACGATCTGAAGCTGGCATTTGACACGACCGATAACCTGGAACAACTCCTGATGAGCGAAGGCGCCGACATGTCGCTGAATTATGATGGTTACCGGGGCGCGGGTTCGATCCAGTCTTCCTTCAAGGATTCGATCTTCAAAATTCCGGTTGGCAGCGTTTATGGCCCCTACCTCGAAGGGAACAGTTATGTGCTGGCCAAACTGGAAGGCGTTCGCACCATGCCCGATACGGTAAAAGTTCGCCACATCCTGGTTGCCACCACGCAACGCGATCCGCAGAGCGGGCAATCCTATATGGTAAGGGATACCGCAACAGCTTACAAGCTGGCCGACAGTTTAAGGACGGCGCTTGCCGGCGGATCCATATTCGATTCGCTTTGTGCCAAATTCTCGGATGACCCCGGCAGCAAGGAAAAGGGCGGAGTTTATGAAAACGTCTACTCCGGACAGATGGTGGGTCCCTTCAACGATTTTATATTCCTCAACCCCGTGGGCAGCAAGGGGATCGTTAAAACCGATTTTGGCTATCATTATATTGAAGTGCTTTCCCAGAAAGGAAGCAGTGCGGGATACAAGATCTCCTTCCTTCCTAAAGAGATCCTGGTAAGCCCGGAAACGGATAATAACGCCAGCAACCAGGCGAATCTTTTCGCGGGCGACAGCCGGGACATCAAGTCATTCGATGCCAATTTTGAAAAAACGCTGAAAGGAAAAGGAATCAACAAAGCCATTGCCACACTGGGTCCCCGCGACGCGCAGGTCACCGGGCTGGGGTCTTCACGGCAGTTTGTAAAAAGCGTGTATGAAGCTAAACTCGGGGAAGTACTGAAGCCTGAGAAGATCGACAATAATTATGTGGTGGCCGTTGTCACTGAAATACTCAAAGAAGGCACCATGTCGGTAGATAAGGCCCGCCCTACGGTGGAGGCCGCCCTGCGGAACAAGAAAAAAGCCGAATTGCTGAAACAAAAACTGGGCAAGGTTACCACCCTGGAAGCGGCCGCTGCCGCCTGGGGCGGGAAGCAGATTGAAACGATCGACAGTCTTCGCATGACCGGTACCAACAGCCTGCTGGGTTATGAACCGAGGGTAACCGGCGCTATCTTCAACCCGGCCAATAAAGGCAAGGTGGTGCCCGAAGCTATCGAGGGACAAAGTGGCGTTTATGTCGTAAAAGTAGAGAGCATAACCTCTACGCCCGTTACGGCCGGCAGCGTGGCCGATCAACGGAAATCACAGGCCGACAGCAAGCGCAACCAGGCCAACCCAATTGAGGCGTTGAAGAAAATGGCCACCATAAAAGACAAGCGCAACGACTTGTATTAAGATATCAGCAACCAATACTAACCACCCCGGCCCCTGCGCCGGGGTTTTGTTTTGCCAAAGTCGCAAACAATCACCGGATCCTCTTGTTAACTTTGAATATCATGAGTGAATCATTTGTCAACAAAGTGGCGGAAAGCGGGTTGATTACGATTGACCTGGAAACCTGGTATCCCCGGGGGGAGAGAGCCTTGTTTGACCTGAAGGATCACCTGTTCATGGGGATGATACTGAAGGAAAAAGATTTCCGGGAAGCGCTGAAAAAAACGGACTGGTCTGTTTACAAAGGCAAAGATGTGGCGGTTTTTTGCAGTGCCGACGCCATCATTCCTGTTTGGGCCTGGATGCTGGTAGCCTCCTACCTGCAGCCGGTGGCCAACGAGATCGTGATGGGTGATGAAAAAGAGCTGCACAGGCAAATTTTTCTTAAAAACCTTTCTTCCATAAATGTAGATGAGTACGCCGGCAAAAGGGTAGTGATCAAGGGATGCGGTGATACGCCCATCGCCGATTATGTGTATATGGAAATAACCCGCCTGCTGCGACCGGTCGTAAAAAGCATCATGTACGGCGAACCCTGCAGCACCGTACCTGTGTATAAGAAACCTGCGGCGCCGTTATAAAAACAGGATCCGTCTTTTTTGCATTTCCCTGATTTCGTGTAAGCATCGGCAGACCCGTTTAAAACCAGCCCCGTCTTCTGAAAATATAAAGCATCGCCATGGGAAAGAGCAGCATCAGCGAGACGGCCGTGTAAAAACCCCATTTCTGGTGGAAGAAATCGACATTGGTGTCGAAGTTCATGCCGAAGATGCCTCCTATTACGGTAGCGGGGGCCAGTAAACAGGTTACGATGGCCATCACCTTCATCACTTCATTCATCTTCAGGTTGATATTGTTGATGTGCAGGTCCTGCATGCTCACCATCACATCACGGTAGTTTTCCACCAGGTCGATGGCCTGTACGATATGGTCGTACACATCCTTGTAGTATTTGGTATGCCGGTCTTCCAGCAGTTCGCTTTCACTGCGCAGGAACCCGTTGATCACTTCCCGGACGGGTGAGAAATTTCTTTTCAGCACGATTAGCTCTTTGCGAAGAACGGTGATATGCGCGAGCGCGCGGGGATTGTTGCCCTTCATCACCTCATCTTCCACCTCTTCGATCCGGTCGCCCAGTTTTTCCATGACCAGGAAATAATGGTCAACGATCATGTCGAGCAGGGCATAACAAAGCAGGTCGGCGCCCCGCTGGCGGATCTTGGTGCCACCCATTTTCAGTTTTTCGCGAAGGGGGGTGAAAACATCGCGGCGTGAATCTTCCTGGAAACTGATAACCACGTCCTTTGCGAGGATGATGCTGATCTGTTCCTGCTCCACCGCGTAGGTCTCATCATTATAGTAGAGCATGTTCAGCAGGCAGAAAATGCTGTTGTCCGCTTCATCCAGTTTGGGCCGCTGGTTGATACTGAGAATATCCTCGATAACGAGCGGGTGAATATCGAAGTGATTGCACACGGCTTCCACATCCGCTTTTCGCAGACCATCGATATTGATCCAGGTAGTGCGTCCGCTCGTTTTGTATTTGAAGCAGTCGGTGACAGAGCTAAGCTTTTTTTCTTCAACCGTATCCGCATTATAGTCATACACACTAATCACTACCTCCTTCGCTTCTTCCCGTTGCGGGATCACCGTTGGGTTTACCGCCAGGATCTCCTTTGTTCTTTTGGTGGTGAACAGGTTAGGGAGATACAGGTATTTGAGGTATTTGTCCGGGCGAAGCTTATTAAGGTTCATGACAGGAAAGTTAGGAAAAGAAAACCAGGCAGGCCCGTTTCAGGAACCCGCCGCTAATAACCGGTTGGCTCTTTCGAGGTCCTCCGGCGTATCGATGCCAATACCCATATAGTCCACTTCCACCATGCGAAGAGGAATGCCGTTTTCGAGGTACCGGAGACATTCGATCTTTTCGGCGGCCTCCAGCGGGGTAACCGGCCAGGCCGTGAAATTCATCAGGGCCTGTTTCCTGAAAGCGTAAACGCCGATATGCTCATGATACACGGTGGGATAGTTCCTGTCCCTCGGGTAGGGGATCACCGCCCGGCTGAAAAAAAGCGAATTCATCCGCTGGTCCACCACCACTTTAACGTAAGAGGGATCCATGATATCGTCGCGGTCGGTGATCACATGCATCATCGAAGCTACCTGCACCGAAGGGTCGTCAAACTGCTTTAATAATTTCTGCAGCGGTTCTTTTTTCACAAAAGGGGTATCACCCTGTACGTTCACGATGATATCCACGTCCATACCGGCCGCCGCTTCGGCGATGCGGTCGCTCCCGCTTTCGTGTTCATTCCGGCTCATCAGTGCCCGGCCACCGGCCGCCGCGATTTCTGAAAAAATGATATCGCTGTCAGTGACCACAAGGACCTCGTCGAACAGACCCGTAGCCACTGTTGCCTCGTAGGTGAACCGGATCACCGTTTTGTCACCCAGTTGTTTCATCAGTTTACCGGGGAAACGGGAAGCTTCGTAGCGGGCGGGGATCATGGCAATTATTTTCATCAGATCCGTTTATTTTTTCTGAAACGGTTTTTTCAATAACGAAAGAAAATCCTCATCTTTTTCTTCCGGGTAATCCTTATCGATGCCGTACCGGAGTTGTTGGGGCTCCAGGTGTTTATAGGTGCCCAGCAGGCGGTCCCAAACGGAAAAGATAGCTCCATAATTACTGTCGGTATAGGGTTGTTTCCAGTGATGATGCACTTTGTGCATATTGGGCGAAATGAAAAGAAAGCTCATGGCCCTGTCGAGCCCGGCGGGGAGACGGATATTGGCATGTTCGAACGCGGTGAAAAAAACCAGGAAGGTCTGGTAGATCATCACCGCGAACATCGGCGCGCCGGTGACAAAAATGCCTATGAAAAAAAAGAGGCCGCGCACCACGCTTTCCACCGGGTGATGGCGGAGGCCCGTGGTTACGTCCACGTTCGTATCGGCGTGGTGCACCACGTGGAAGCGCCACAGCAGTTTGTATTTGTGTTCCACGATATGAACCAGCCACCCACCGAAGAAATCAAGTACCAGCAGGGTGATCAGGATGGTGGCCCCGATCCCCGCCCCCATCCAGTAAACGATCCCGATTCCATTGGCGGCGCACCAGTCGCTGATGAGGATGATGACGACGGCCAGGATGGTATGAATGACGAGATGAATGAGGGTGAGCCCGAAGTTCACGGCGGCATGACGCAGTCTTGTTTTTCTGAACCGGAGCCGGAGAAGGGGGATGGCGCCTTCCAGGATCCAGAAAAAAAGAAGCCCGCCAACGAGAATGGCCATCCGCTCGAGCGGCCGCTCCTCCAGGTTGGAAAAATATTGAATGAGATTATCCCACATGATTCCTGTTGAAAGCAAAAGTTACGAAGGAAAAATTATTCCGGGCGGGTATTTCCTGTTTCATCCGGCCCGGGTTCCTGTGCTGTTTGTGTGAATTCATATCCGCAATCAAAGCAGTGGTGGACCCGGTCGACCGGAATGGCGTAATCACCCAGGAAAAAAGTGGTGATGGAACTGATCCAGTTCATAGGCTTGCGGGGCGTGCTTACAAATTCAGTGTTATGCGAACCGCATTTCGGGCAGACGATGGATTGTTTTTGTTCTTTCCGGAGGGCTTCCAGTATACCCCAGGCCCGCTGAGCCTGATCTTTCGCGACCATAAGCTTGATGCCGCCCACCGCGTTGGTCAGGATCGGATCAATGGTTACCGTGTTTTCGTCTTTCAGCCAGCAGGAAATGCCCTGTTCCTCCAGCACACCGCGGGCGATATGGGCATCCACATAATTCGGGTATGCGTTCAGCAGCACAAATTCCATCATTTACCAGTTGTGGAAATAAATGATTTTTCCCGGCATCTATTGATTCAGCATCAGCGGCATGACCAGCATCAGCAGGTCTTCGTTCTCATCCTGTTCGGAGGGCTTGATCAACCCGGCCTTGGTGGGAGTGGATAATTCCATGTTCACTTCATCACTGTCGGCGGCGCTGAGCATTTCGATCAGGAACTTCGCGTTGAAGGCGATCATCATGTCTTCGCCGTTGTACTGGCACTTCATCCGTTCATTTCCTTCAAAACTAAAGTCAACATCCTGTGCGGCCAGTTGCAATTCACTGCCACTGATGCTGAGCGCCACCTGGTTGGTGCTTTTGTTACTAAACACGTTCACGCGGCGCAGGGCACTCTGGAAATCATTTTTATTGACGGTGAGGCGGTAGGGGTTTTCGGCGGGGATCACCACTTTATAATCGGGAAAGCGGGCGTCGATCAGGCGGCAGCTCATTTGGGTGGTGCCGTGCAGCACGAAAAGATGGTTGCTGTTATAGCTAACAGTGATTTCATCTTCGTTGGCGGGGATTGCCGTTTTCAGCAGGTTCAGCGGTTTGCGGGGCACTATAAAAGAATCGGTTTTGGGACATTTCACATCGGTTCTTTTATAACGCACCAGGCGATGGGCGTCGGTGGCCACACACTGCATTCCTTTTTTATCGAGCTCGAAGAAAACCCCCGTCATCGCCGGGCGGAGATCATCGTTGCTGGTCGCAAAAATGGTTTTATTGATGGCAGTTACCAGCCCGGAGGCCGTCATGGTAAACGAGCTGGTGTCATCTGCGGCGGGTTCTTTCGGGAAATTGTCCGGGTTCTCTCCCATGATCTTGTATTTCCCGTTATCGCTCGTGATTTCGATCCCAAAGTTTTTGTCGATATTGAATGTGAGCGGCTGGTCGGGAATATTCTTCAGCGAGTCCATCAGGATCCTGGCCGGGATACAGACTTTTCCGCTGTCTTTCGCCTCCACATCGAGCTGCACCCGCATCACGGTTTCGAGGTCGGTGGCCACCACGGTCAATTTGTTCTTTCCCACTTCAAATAAGAAATCTTCTAATATTGGGAGCACGGTGTTGGCGTTGATCACCCCGGCTATATGCTGTAGTTGTTTCAGTAATGAAGAGGAGGATGCTATAAACTTCATCGTCAATTGGTTTGGGCGAAACTACTGATTTTTGGTATATAGCCAACACCCAAAACCGGGCTGTGGGAATGTATTGCCGGCGGGTACGGAATCCCCTCAAAAACCTTGTTTTTTCAAGGGCCGGACCGGGTAAAATACATTCTATACGAAGAAGGGTCTGTAAACTTAAGCTTGCTTCTTTTTGCATCTTTAGTATCTTGCCTGTCCTCAAAAACCGCGGATGTTTGATAAACTATTTGGAAGGGGTAAAAAGAAAACGACGACCGTGAACGAACCGGCGATCCAGTTTGGCCGCTATTCCGACAATAACAAACCGGTGTCCAGAACCCGCCGGTGGACCGATGCGGAGAATTTTTTCCGCGAAAAAAAATACCCCGAGAGTTTGGATGCCTTTTTCGACTACCTGCGCGACGACCAGGCGCAAAATGTGGTGTATGAGCGCAACGGGGCGGAAGGACGTTTTCACTTTTACCAGGGATCCAAAATAGTAAGGGGAAGTTTTGACAGCGAAGTGCTTCGTGCGGAAGTGACCCTGGCGCGCATGCCCCAGCCCTCGGTGCCCGTTATGAGGCGGTTGCTGGAAATGAATTTCAACCTGTTCTACAGCCGGTTTGCGATGGATAATGAACGGCTGTGTATGCGTTTCGACAGCGATTTGGAGACGGCGGGACCCAGTAAACTTTATTACGGCCTCAAAGAGCTTTCCACCCGGGCCGACAAGCAGGACGACCTGCTGGTGCAGGACTTCGGAACCCTGCAGGAGGCCGACACCGAGCATATTTCTGAAATTTCCCCGCAGGAAAAAGAGGTCAAATACAACTGGCTGCAAAAGTGGATCGGCGATGCGCTGGATCATATCAAAACACTTGACGCGGATAAATTTTCCGGGGGCATTGCCTATATGCTGTTGTCGCTTATTTACCGGATCGATTACCTGATCGCACCCGAAGGCAGGCTGCTCAGCGAACTGGAAAAGACCGGCACAATTTATTTTAAGAAAGACGATCGCCCGGTGACGGAAAAGAACAGGGATATGGCCGAGGCGTTCGGCCGGATAAAGGACATTCCCCGCGAGGAAGTTTACCGCTGCCTGATCCGTTCGCGGTACACCTTTTCCATCGTGGCGCCACAACCCTATAAAACGATCGCGGATTCGATTCATGGCGCCAACCAGAACCTGGTCTGGTACCGGGACAATAATCATCCCGCGATTGCCTGCCAGATCGCAGAATACGGAATTTCGTACTGCCAGTATTCCTACAGCATGCCCAGGGCCATTACGGAACTGTACCATTTGTTCATGATGGTGAACTACCCGGAATATTTCAGGGACCTGGGATACCCGGAAATATTTCGCGACCCCGCCACCAATCGCTTTGAACAGGGGCCGATTACCGGACGGATCTACAAAATACAGGAACAGTGGAAGGAGAAATACCCGTTGATGGATTTCAAGACACAAAACCTCCGGTTCGACAGCCTGGTCCATTTCAATCAAACGTTTACGAACGAGCTCGAATTTTTAAATCTCGATCCCCAATAAAAAATGAATTCGCAGCATATCATAGAGCAATACCAGAAAGCGATCATCCAGATCGCCACGGCGGGCGGTACAGGTACGGGATTTTATGTGAAGGAATATGATCTCATCGTAACCAATGACCACGTAGTGGCCGAAAATGCAGAAGTGACCATTGCGGGCAAATTGTTCGACAAACTCCTGACCCGGGTATGTTATACCGACCGCAAACACGACCTGGCCTTCCTGGAGGCGCCCCAACTTTCCGAATTGCCTGAGGTGAAACTGGGCCGTTACGAGGAAATGAAGGACGGCGACCAGGTGGTGGCGATCGGCCATCCTTTCGGGCTGAACTATTCCGCCACACAGGGAGTGATCTCGAAAGTGGACCGGATCCGGGACGGGCTGAAGTTCATCCAGATCGACGCGGCCATCAATCCCGGCAATAGCGGCGGTCCGCTGGTGAACAGCAAGGGCGAGGTGATCGGGGTGAATTCATTCATCATCCGGGGCGGTGACAATCTCGGGTTTGCCCTGCCGGTGAATTACCTGAGAGAGGCGCTTCAAATGTATGTTCCAAACAAGGGACAGGCCACCACCCGCTGTTTCAGCTGCGGGCAGCTGGTTACGCCGGCCAATATCGATTCTCAAAAATATTGTCCCAGCTGTGGCACGGAAGTCACCCTGCCGGCCGTGCCGGAAAAGGAAACGGAAGCCGTTGGCGCCGCCAAAACGATCGAGGATATTCTCCGTGAACTGGGAAAGGACGTGAAGCTGGCCCGTGAAGGCGTGAACAACTGGAGTGTGAAGGAGGGATCGGCAAAGATCCGGATCACCTATAATCCCGAAAACTATTTCATCGCCGGCGACGCCTATCTCTGCCAGCTCCCATCCGATGCATCGAAGATCAAACCCCTGTACCGCTTCCTGCTCGAGGAAAACAACCGGACCAACGGACTGGTGCTGAGTTGCGTGAAGCAGAACATTGTGCTTAGCTGCATCATGTATGACCTGGATATGAACAAGGAAAACGGAGCGGATTCATTCCGGAATTTGTTCCGGAAAGCCGATTACTATGATGATTTTCTGAAAAAGGAATATGATTGCAAGGAAAGACTGGAAGAATAAGGGTTCCGGCACCGGTTGCGTAAGGACGGTCTCCTACACCCAACTATTACCCTATTAACCCGCCAGGGATGGAGGAACATAAAAGGAAACAATACCGATCCGGCAAAAGCCTTACGAAAGAACAGGCGCTACAGAAGCTGAGGCATTACTGCGCCTACCAGGAACGATGTCACCAGGAAGTGCGGGAGAAGCTGTTTGAACTGAGTCTCCGGTCAAAGGACCATGATGAAATAATCAGCCATCTTATTGAGGAGAATTATGTAAACGAAGAGCGTTTTGCAATCGCTTTCGCTGGGGGCAAATGGCGGGTAAAGCAATGGGGACGGGTAAGGATCCGCCATGCCCTGAAACAAAAACAGGTGAGTGAATATTGTATTAAAAAGGCAATGAAAGAGATCGGGGAAGAAGAATACCGGACCGTTCTTCGCCGGTTGTCGGAAGAAAAATATTCCTCGCTGAATAAACACCAGTACTTCCTGAGGAAGAAAAAAACAATTGACCATCTCGTAAGCCGGGGATTTGAACTATCACTCATACTGGAAACGATAAAGGAGCTAAAAAGCTAAAAATAACCGGGAAATTACACCAGCCCTTCATCCATGGCGATCTTGACCAGTCCCGCGGCATTCTTCACATCAAATTTCTGGAGCAGGTGGTTGCGGTGATTTTCAACCGTTCGGATGCTCAGTGAAAGCTGCTCCGCGATTTCCTTGTTGGATAAACCCTGGGCCACGAGTACCAGCACCTCCTTTTCCCTCCGTGTAATGAGGTGTTTTGATTTTTTCTCTGAAAAGCTTTTCAGCAACTGGTTCCGGATGGGTTCATGTAGGTATTGTTCTCCGGCATGAACAGCTACTATCGCCTGGAATATAGTGTCCGAGGAAGCGTCTTTCAACAAATAGCCCATACAGCCCTGTGCCAGCATTTTCTTCACCTGGGGAATCACGTCGACATTGGTGAGGGCTATGATCCGGATTTCGGGAAATTTTTTATGAATGATTCCCGCGGCCTCGATGCCGGTCATACCCGGCATCTGGACATCGAGTAACAAAACATCCGGAACGACGATATTCAATCCATCGAGCAGATCGGCCGCATTTTTGTAAGCGCCGGCCAATTCAATATCCGGAAACATGCCCAGGATTTTCTGGATCCCGTTCAGAATAATTTCCTGGTCATCAGTAATGGCTACCCTGATCATGGACGAATTCAACTTTGATGTTCGTATTCAATAAATATACTGGTTCCTTCGCCTTCATGGCTTTGAATATCCAACCGGCCTCCTGTTTCCCGGATCCGGTTCTCAATATTTTTCAGACCCATGCCTCCTGCAGTTTGGGTAACCGAGGTTTTATTGATCCCGATGCCATCATCTTCCACAGTGATATTCATTCCCCCGTCTTCATGAAAGCTGATTTGTACCACGGCATGTTTGGCCCGGGAGTGCTTGACAATATTATGTATCAGCTCCTGGATAATCCGGTAAACCGTCAGCTCAAAATTTGAATCGGAGATCCGCTTCTCGCCAATTGCTTCAAACCGGAACTGTACATCACTTTTCCCGGACACGCGGTCGCAAAATACTTCTACCGCTTTGACCAGTCCTTCCTGCAACAGGATTTCCGGCATCAGGTTCCGCGCCGCTTGCCGCAACTCGTCTGCTGCTTCTCCCAGGAGCCGGATACCGCGGGGTAACTCGCTTTCCACGGCAGCCGGATCCTTTTTGGCCAGTTCGAAACTCATTTTGGCCGCGGTGATCAGCCCGCCTACTCCGTCATGCAATTCCCGGGCGATCCGGGATCTTTCTTTTTCTTCACCGGCAATGGTTGCATTCAGTCTTTCGATCTTGATTTTTTGATGAAGGTTTTCGATATTCTGTTGCTGGAGTTTTTGCTTATGCAGGTTTCTTCTTCTCCACATCGTAAAAACCATGGCGGAAAAAACAAGCAGGACCAGGGTTCCGGCGATCACCACATTTTTATTCCGCACTTTGTTTTCCACTACGGCAATGGTAAGCCGTTGTTGCACGAGCTCCCGATCCTTTTCGGCAATGCGTGTCAGCACTTCCTGCCGGGCAACAATATCCAGTTTTTCTTTTTTCTGAAGACTGTCACGCAGACTGATGTAAACATGCTGGCTGGCAAGTGCTTCAGGGTACAAACCCAGTGCCTCCTCGGCTGCGGCCCGGGTCTTATAGGCTTCAACCACTTCTATACGGAGATGATCCCCGGTGGTTTTCAGTTTTGCCAAAGATTCATTCAGTACTCGAAGTGCATCGTGGTATTTCCCTTGCTGATAAAGCGCCTTCCCTTCCATTAACCCAGTAAAAGCCATAAAAAAAATGAGGTACTCCTTCTTGGCGGGGTCAGCGCCGAGCTCTTTCACCTGGTTGATATAGGTCATCGCTTCATCAGGACGATTTTCAAACAAATAGGTCTCAGCGATATTATTGAGTGTGGAAATCCTCCGAAGCGTATTTATCTTTTGCAGTTTGTCGCGTTCTGTCAGGAATTTGAAATAAAAATAACGGGCACTGTCATATTGGGCCAGGCTATGATAGTATATGCCTTCCGTAAAATAGGTGCTGGTTATACCCAGACCAGGGTCTTCCATTTGCTGGGCAGCCTGTTTGGCTCTTTGCACATACTCCCGTATGGTTTCATTTATTTTTCCTGTTTTACTTCCGGTAATATTGAGGTTAAGCCAGAAAATGGCCAGTTTCGTATATACATCCACTTTAAAACCAGCTTTCCGAATATTCCCCGATTCGATTTCATCGCCTAACAGGTAATAATAGTAAGCGGAAGAATCCGTCAATCCCTGTTCATCAAACGCTTCGGCCAGCAGGAGGTGCATATCGGCTTTATTTTCCAGATCCGGTACGGATCGGTCAAACAGGGCCAGTGCTTTCCGGGCATAAAAAACCGAGCTGTCCATATTGTTTCCGAAAAACCAGCGACCCAGCTTGGCGGAAGCCAGGGCAACCCCACGGGCATAGCTCCCGGAAACACTGTTTTGCAGAGCCTGGTAAAGGTTATGGAGGGCTTTCTCGGGTTTTTTATCCCGCAAGAGGCCGGCCGAATCGATCCATTGGAGTATGCGGGAGGTGTCCGGGGTTTGTGCAAAAGCCCCGGATGTTACCAGACAAGATAATATGATGGTTATCCATCGCTTCATATCGGGTCCCGGGCGGTTTTCCCGGAGGCTGTTGCAGATTGGGTATCTGGTGGTAAAGGTACTAAGTATTCGTGCCTCCGGGGTTGAAATCTGAGTAGTACTACTCAATTAAATAATCGGGTACTTGAGCGCTTACCCGTGGCGCCGGGAGGATGTAGCTTTGGCGGCTCAAAGAGGCCCCTGAAAACTTATTTTCCAAACAATAAAATAAGTGATATGCAAAGTCAAAATTCTACACTTTTTTCCCGGGGAATACTTCGATCCCTGTTGCTGTTGATGGTATTGGCATCAACCCTGACCAGTGGTTTTTCCCAATCGGCTACCTCCTACTGGAGCTTTGTGAACCCGGCCCCGGTGGGCGTTCATATAACCGATATCGCGTATGTCGACAATAATGTAGGGTATGCCAGTTGCGAATCCGGTGTGATCGCCAGAACCACGGATGCGGGCAGATCCTGGACTTTTGACCAGATTCCGACCAAGGATTTCCTGACAGCCGTTGATTTTCCCAGTGCCAAAGTGGGATATATCACTGCCTACGGGGGAAAGATTTTCAAAACCACAGACCGCGGGCTCAGCTGGACAGCGCTTACAAGTCCAACCACGACCAACCTGAACAGTCTTTGGTTTTTTGATGTCAATAACGGGATTATCGTGGGAGATGCGCAAGGTGGCAGTGCGAGGATCTATAAGACTACGGATGGTGGGGCCACCTGGACTTCCCTGGCTGCCGGCTTCCCGGTACAAAACAAACATATCCGTGCCATAGCTTTTGCGAATGCCAGCGTGGGTTATGTATCTGGTTCGGCAGGTTTGGTGGCAAAAACACTCGACGGTGGAGCAACCTGGTCCAATATCTCGATCACAACAACCAATCCTGCTCCGGTCAGCGTCACCACCAATTATGTATCGCAGAATTACCCGGGACTGGGCGTTGTGGATGAACAAAATGTGATCATCAGCTCCCAGAACAACACTTATGTTATTAAGTCAAGCAACGGAGGTGCAAATTGGGTAATCAAGATCGCACAGTCCGGTGCACCGCTGAATATTACCGGTAGCGTGCAGATGCTTAATATCGCCGTAAAGGAAAACCGCGCGGTGATTGCCATGGGCAGTTCGCTTGTTGGTGTTTCATATGACAAGGGAGAAACCTGGAGTGCGCGGAGGGTATACCCGACTAGCAGTGTGAAATCCGGACAACAGTTTGCGGCAGTAGCCATTACACCGGATAACGGGGTAAAACTGGCCGGATTATATGGTTTAATGGCGGATTCGGTTTCCGGTGTGCCGGGATGGGACACTTCTTACTACAAGAATATCAATTATCATTTCACGGTACAAAAACAACTTTTTTCAGTCTCTCACCTGGATAAAAACAATATCCTGACCTGCGGCGGAAACGGGCATATGTACAGAAGTACGGATGGAGGCGCCACCTGGGCAAACAAGACGATTCCGGAGTTTACACCGCCATTGTATGTACCGGTAAATATCAATGCTGTTAAATGGGTAGCCACGGATGCCGCTTATATGGCCTGCCAGAATGGGTATGTATACCGGAGCTTTGACGGAGCGGATTCGTGGCCCGACCCCTATGCCTTTTATACCGGGCGTAGCAATACAGCCCTCGAGTTTATTAATAAGAACACCGGTTGGGTCTGCGGCGCTACCGGGGCTGCGGGTTCAGGCGCGGTATTCCGGACGACGGATGGAGGTGCAAACTGGACCATGCAAAACGGAACATTTGCAGGTGCTACCCGTTTGTTTGGGATTGACTTTGTCAATAGCACAACCGGTTGGGTTGTGGGTACACCACAGAAAATATTCAAAACTACTGACGGCGGTGTCAACTGGACTGAGCAAACAGCGCCGGCGGGTGTCACCGGTAACCTGCTTTCGGTTTGTTTTGTGAACACAGATACCGGTTTTGCCTGTGGTGGAAGCGGGAAAGTAATCCGCACAACCGATGGCGGAGCCACCTGGACCAATGTGTCACCTCCCGGTCTTGCCCTGATTGCCAACAAGGTTGTTTTTACCAATAGCAAAAACGGGATGTTGTTTTGTGCCGGTGGAGGAGCTTTTAAAACAACCGATGGCGGGGATACCTGGATCAATTTCTCTGCTCCGACATCCGATCTTTTTTCCGATGCCAGTATTGTAGCCTCTTATAATTCCAGCCTGAACATTCCCAATGGAACCGATGTAGATATAATGGTCGTTGGCGGACGAATCATCGGCGGTCTTACCCCTTCGATATTCAACCTGCGGGCCTTTACTTCTTTTGCGGTTCCCCCGAACCCGCTCATCATCGAGGTGAAAGATCAGTGTGCAAATTCAGGTCCCGCAAAAGGGAAAATTTTGAATCCGCCCCCATATACACAAATCGACATTACGGTTGACGGGGTGCCGGTGTTATATTATCCGAACGACAGCAGTTTTGTTTATTTTGAACCCGGAACCCTGGCCGGCGGGTCGCACACGGTTCGGGTCAGCTATACCAGCCCCGGTGGTGTGGTATTCAGCGAGGTGAGCTTTATTTTTTATGCCGTAAATGAAGTACCGCTGGTTTATATCACCAGCAGTGATGCGGACAATATCATTTGTGAGGGGCAGTCGGTAACATTCACGCCAGTTCCGGTATTTGGTGGTACGGCGCCAACATACCGCTGGTTCGTCAGCGGAACACTGGTGGCTACCGGACCCAGTTATACCTATATCCCGGCCCCGCGCGATGTGGTCATGGTTGAAATGAAATCATCTTTTGGTTGCGTGACCAATCCGTATGTGGAGTACTTCACCCAGCCGATCGATATTCCGCAGTTCAACCCGGTTATCACCCGTACACCCGCGAATGTGTTGAACGTAGTGTCCCCGGACAGTCCGGCTGGTTACCAGTGGCTTAAAGACGGTCAGCCGATCCCCGGCGCTACCGGGGTTTCCTTTACCGCCACCCAATTTGGAAATTACCAGGTGCAGGAGTTGTACAGAACCTGCACCAAACTCAGCAATACGCTGGCTATCGGACCAGCTTCGGGTGACGTGCAGATCTTCCCCGTTCCGGCTCAAACGGTTATTTACATCCGGACGGGGTCTCCGTCGGTACAGGTCAACCAGGTTATCATTTATGATGCAGCCGGGCGGCAGGTCTTGACCCGGGTGTTCAGTAACAGCAACCTGGTCGAAATCGATATATCTCGTTTACCGGGCGGCGTTTATTCTGCCCGGATTGAATTCGCCGGTCAACTGGTGAACAAGAAATTTATTGTACAATAAACAGGGTTTAATAGGTTAATGGTTACGCGGCCCTGCTTTTGCGGGGCCGCTCTTTTTATTCCATTATTTTTACAGTTCAATGGATGTCCATGCAATCCCTAATCGTTACCACAATACAATCAAATCTTTACTGGGAGGACAAGCGATCAAATCTCGACATGTTTGAGAAAAAAATCCTGGGTATCGGGGAAAAAACGGAGCTGATTCTATTACCTGAAATGTTCAGTACCGGATTCAGCATGAAGCCCGAAGTGCTGGCCGAAACCATGGAAGGGGAAACGGTGACATGGATGAAAAGGGTGGCGCGGGAAAAGGGGGCCATACTTGCCGGAAGTTTAATTATACAGGAGGCTGGTCAGGCGGAGACCGTCAGACCTGGGACCGCCGTGTCTCCCTTTTATTACAACCGCCTCGTGTGGATGCTGCCCAACGGGAAGTATGGGACCTACGACAAGCGGCACCGCTTTGCCTATGCGGGTGAGGACAGGCAGTTCAGCGCCGGTTCCCGTAGACTAA
>CAYRHU010000036.1:0-34112 GCA_964424155.1 uncultured Chitinophaga sp. | reverse complement strand
CATCGAGGTAGGTGATCTCCGTTTTACGGGTATCGCCGTATTTTTCCCGGATCTCCGCCAGTTCTTTTTTGATCAGATCAAAACGCATGCCTTCATTGGAAAGAAGTTCATTAAGGTACGCGATCAGCTTCATCAGCTCATCATATTCCGCCCTGATCTTGTCGCGCTCCATTCCCGTCAGGCGCTGCAGCCTCAGTTCCAGGATCGCCTTGGCCTGTATCTCATCGAGTCCCCAGCCGGCATTTACCAGGCTCTCCTTCGCGATCTCCGGCGTGGCGGAACTGCGGATCAGCGCGATCACTTCATCAAGATGATCGAGCGCGATCAGGTACCCTTTCAGTATATGTGCTTTCTTTTCCGCCTCCGCCAGTTCGAATTTCGCGCGGCGCACCACCACTTCATGACGAAACTCCACGAACTCGGTGATGAGTTCTTTCAGGTTGAGGGTTTTCGGACGGCCCTTAACAATAGTGACATTGTTTATTCCGTAAGAAGTTTGCAGATCCGTGAGCTTATACAGCTGGTTCACGATCACGTTGGCGATCGCGTCTCTTTTCAGGTCGATCACCAGTCGTGTACCTTCTTTCTTATTGGATTCATTATTGACATGGGCGATGCCCTCGATCACTTTTTCATTCACCAGTTCGCCAATGCGGTTGGTGAGCGCGTCGCGGTTCACCTGGTAGGGCACTTCGGTGATGATGATCTGTTCGCGGCCGCTGGGCTTTGTTTCCACGGTCAGTCTTCCTCTTACCACCACCCTGCCGCGTCCCAGGTGCATGGCCGCCTTCACTCCTTCCATTCCGTAAATGATCCCGCCGGTGGGGAAATCGGGTGCCTTGATATGCTGCATCAGTTCGTCGATGCTGATATCGCGGTTGTCGATATACGCGATGCAGCCGTCGATCACTTCCGACAGGTTATGCGGCATCATGTTGGTGGCCATACCCACGGCAATGCCGCTCGATCCGTTGATCAGCAATTGCGGGATCCGCGTGGGCAGTACGGTCGGTTCCTTTTCCGAATCATCGAAATTGAACTGGAAGTCCACCGTGTCTTTTTCGATATCATCGAGCATGTGCCCGGTGAGCCGTTCCAGCCGGGCTTCGGTATACCGCATGGCCGCGGGACCGTCGCCATCCTGGTTACCGAAATTACCCTGCCCGTCGATCAGGGTATAGCGCATGTTCCATTCCTGCGCCATCCGCACCATGGCGTCGTATACGGCGGTATCGCCATGCGGGTGGTACTTACCCAGCACCTCCCCCACGATACGGGCGGATTTCTTATAGGGTTTGTTGTAATGAATACCCAGTTCGTTCATGGCGAAAAGGATGCGGCGGTGCACGGGTTTCAACCCGTCGCGCACATCCGGCAGGGCGCGGCCCACGATCACCGACATCGAATAATCGATGTAGGCGGTCTTCATCTGCTCCTCGATATTTACGGGAATGATCCGGTTGATATCATTGGTTTCCTGTGGCTCAAACTGTTCTTCCATCGCTGTTTTTCCTTGTACTTTTTGATCGGTCAGACGGCCGGGAAACGGCCTTTTTTTCGACCTGTTTTAAGGTGTGCAAATCTAACTTTTACAGGGCTGAAAACCTGATAAAAAAGGGTGTTTTTTAGGGTGAAATTTTCGCACAAAAACAGCGGATTGGGGATAAAAAAAGAGGCTGAATTTATAACAAGTTTTTGGCAGTTAACGGCACGTAATTTTCGTTAAAAAAGGACAAGGATCCCACTATGATGACCTATATACTGCTGCGAAACAACAAGGAATCGGGTCCCCATACACTCGAGGGACTCCGGCAGACCGGTTTGCGCGCCAGCGACCTGGTCTGGGTGGAAGGACAAAGCGTTTGCTGGCTCCTGCCCGCGGAGATCAGGGAACTCAGGGACCTGGTCGTGGCCGGTGAAAACACCCCCGCACATTCAGCCGTATTGGAATCAGTTACGAGTTCCGGCGAAACACAACCGGCGGTTAGCATGATGGACATCCCGGTAGTTCCGGCAGCCATGGAAGTGAAACCTGCGACCGTAAACGAAGCATTATCATCTTACATGCCCCCGGTAACAGCCGTTTCAGCAATGTCGGGCACCATAACAACGGAACAGGAACCCGTAGTGGAAACAAAGTATGTGCGTCCGCTTGATGAACTCAAAGAAATGTATGCAAAGGACCTGGAAAGACGAATGCGGAATAAGAAATCCATTCCGACGATTCCACTCGTTGTAAGAAAATTCGGATTATACACGGCTCTCATAGCGGCAGGACTTTTTGCCGGTATACTGATCATGCGGTCGGGAAATAAGGACGGCGAGTCTTCGCAACCGCCGGCTCAACCGGCTGCATCTATTTCCCAGGAAACATCTCCAACACCGCCACCCGCAGAAAAAATTCCGGAGCCTGAACCGTTGGTGCAGGTGAATGATGTTCCCGAAGAAAAGGGGGAAATACCGGCCCGTCCGGTTCAGGAACCCGTTAAGGCGGATAAAAAATCACAGGGTAAAAAACAAACAGGCGTCACTTCAGCGCAGGACCGGGTCATTAATCCGGATGAAAAAATCAACCCTGTCAGTACCCCGGATCCCGGTAACAGCCGCAACGCGGTTATGCGGGACGAATCCAAAATACTTCCGGCGGGATTGATGGAAAAAGTGTCCGTCACGGCGAACGACTATATCGTTGGATCCTTTGGAGGCATCAAAAACCTTCAGCTCACCGTAACGAACGGATCCGATCATGCGCTGAGCAGGGTGATCGTGGAGTTGCAGTATCTCAAACCCCGTGATGAATTCATCAAAGCCGATCAGATCGTATTCCGGTCCCTCGCCCCCGGCGGTTCACAAACCCTCGCGATCCCCAAAAGCGCCCGGGGTGTAAAGGTGAGGTACAAGATCATCCGCATTGATATGGATGATTCCGGGGCCTATTCCGCGGGAAACTGATCCGGGGGTAAAGAGTTTCCGGTAAAAGGCGGTTCTACTACGTTTTTTCACCCTGACATTCTGCATTTTTCGTATTAATTTTCCGCTTCACCAACAAGGTGTTCATGAAATTGATTCTTTTATTCGGGGCGGGTAAATCGGCTACGGTGCTGATCGATTATTTACTGGAGCATTCTGTAACGGAGAACTGGGAACTGGTGGTGGTGGATGCCGACTGGAAGCTGGCGCAGTCAAAAGTGAATCATTCCGGCCGGGCCAGGGCGGTTTCCTTTGATATTACGGATGTGGAAGAAAGGGGCCGTTATATCCGGCAGGCCGATATCGTCATTTCACTCCTCCCCCCTTCTCTTCATTTTTCCGTGGCTAAAGATTGTGTGCTGTGCCAGAAAAACCTGCTGACCGCATCTTATGTAGACGATGCGATTAGGGGATTGCAGGAAGATATCACGAAGAATAAATTGCTTTTTCTCTGCGAAATGGGACTCGATCCCGGTATCGATCACATGAGCGCGATGCAGATGATCGATTCGATACGCGCCCGGGGCGGCACCATCACGTCGTTTCGCTCCCATTGCGGCGGACTGGTGGCGCCGGAAAGTGATGACAATCCCTGGCATTACAAGATCAGCTGGAATCCCAGGAATATTTTGCTGGCGGGCAAAAGCGGCGCGCATTACCGCGAGAACGGCCGGGAGATATCGGTGTCGTATGAGCAATTGTTCAGTGAAGACCGCCGCGTGGAGATCCCGGGACTGGGGCAGCTGAGCTGGTATCCCAACCGGGATTCGCTGAGTTATGCGCCGTTGTATAACCTGGAGCACGCGGCTACATTCATCCGCACCACGCTTCGTCACCCGGAATTCATGCATGGCTGGAAAAATATCATTGATCTCCGGCTCACCGATGAAACCAAACAGTATGAAACCGACGGAAAGACCCTGCACCAGGTGTTCAGGGAGCATATGGATAAGCATGGCTTTGGGGAATGGCTCACCAATAAAATGACGGAACGGTTTGAAGAAACCAAGGGGCTGATGGAAAACCTGATGAAACTGATGCAGGCGGAAAAGGAGGCCGAGGCGGAAGGGGAAAAAATCCCGGAATCATTTGTTACGGCCGATCATAAGGGGAACCTCGAGGAAATCGGGATCGGCGAAGTGAAGTACCGGGCGGCAGGAATGCTGGCCACTAAACTTCATGAGGCGAACCTGACGCTCAAACAATTATTTTTCCTGGGACTGGATGATGAAGAAACCCTGGTGAATAAAGGTCTTTGCAGTCCCGCCGATATCCTGCAGTTTGCCATGGAGAAAAAGCTGACGCTGCGTCCCTATGACAAAGACATGATCGTGATGCTGCACGAGATCGGCTATGAACTGGACGGAAAGGCCGCTGAATTGAAAAGTTCATTAGTGGTGAAAGGAGAAAACAGTTTACGCACCGCGATGGCCAAAACGGTCGGTTTGCCGCTGGGCATCGCTGCGAAAGGGATACTGAACGGAAAGATCCGGGTAACCGGTTTGCAGATCCCCACCCTGAGAGAGATCTATGAACCCGTATTGAAAGAACTCGAAACCTACCGGGTGAAGTTTGATGAAATTCATTCAGCTCATCAGTAACCGGCACAACTCTTCCACCCCTTCGGTGGCCGGTTTCTCGATCAGGGTCAGTTGGGAGGAAGAAGAGATCCAGGGAATCTTTTTATCGATCATATAAACGGGAGTGCCGGGTTGGGTGTAATGCACGAGTCCGGCGGCGGGGTACACCACCAGCGAGGTGCCCACCACCACGAATAGCTCCGCTTCCTGCACAACCGGTATGGCTTCCTCCATTTTGGGGACAGGCTCTTCAAACCATACGATATGCGGGCGGTACTGCGCCCCATCGGGAGCCAGGTCGCCCATCCGGATATCCCCGCGGATCCCGGTTACCAGGGTTGGATCGCGCTCACTGCGCATCTTGAATATTTCACCGTGAAGATGAAGGACCCGGGTGGAGCCGGCCCTTTCATGCAGGTCGTCGATATTCTGGGTGATGACGGTAACCTCAAACTCCTTTTCCAGCGAAGCCAGTCCGTAATGCGCCGCGTTGGGACGGGCTTCCGCCACATTCCTTCTTCGTTCATTATAAAACTGCAGCACCCGTGCGGGATTTTTCCGCCAGGCCCGGGGCGTGGCTACTTCCGTTACATCATATCCCTCCCACAATCCGTCGCTGTCGCGAAAGGTTTTCAACCCGCTTTCCGCGCTGATACCCGCACCGGTTAGGACGACCAGTTTTTTCATTTTTCAAAATTAGGTTATTGGGAATTCAGTCGACAGTCCACAGTCGACAGTCCACAGTCTGCAGTCGACAGTCTGCAGTCGAAAGCATTCCACCCGGAGCATTGTGTTGAAAGTTCAACAATACACAGCCGGTTTTATTCCACTGTTATGCCGGCCAGGATGATTCTGGGACTTGCAATTGAAAACCGGCGTCTGTCTGGGGAAGAACAGGTTGCGGATCTTTTACCACACAGGCACTTAGAATATCACATAGCCGAATATTAAATAATTTCTATGTGTTCAAACTATGTGTCTATGTGCCTATGTGGTTTAACCTAAGATCTTACTTCATTCTCAGGAAAAAATAACCCGCGCTATCCGCCGCCTGTACCTGCAGGCTGTCGGCTGTAAGACGGAGCACGGTGAATAGTCTTCCGGCGCTGTCGGTTGACTTTTCCTTCCAGATCAGTTCATCTTTTTGACCCCATTCGTAACGGGAACTGTCGGCCCCTGCCGAATCCTGAGTGAAATGCAGGACCGTTCCGTCTTTCAGAAATTCATAACGGTGTTGAACACCCGAAGAATCTTCCGGACCTGCACCGGCCGGTTTCCAGGCCCCGATGAGCAGTTCCTTGTTGATCGTACCTGAAACAGGAAGGTCTTTCTTTTTCTGCAGGAGAAAGTACGCTCCCGCCCCGGCCGCTGCTATGAGCAGCCCGATGAGTAGTTTGTTCATGGCTATACTTTTTAAGGTTAAATGTGAGTACCATGCATTGATACCCCAACCCAACAAAAAGTAACCTTCCTGAAATGTTAAACGAAATACTTCCCGGAATTTCTGTTTGCCTTAACTACAGTACAATTCCGGAGCTTCGGTGCACGGCTGTGGACTGTCGACTGTCGACTGTCGACTGTGGACTGTAGACTGTAGACTGTAGACTGTAGACTGTAGACTGTCGACTGTGGACTGAATACTGCCGACTGCCAGACTGCCCGGCTGAATCAACGCTCCGCAAGCTCCATCACTGTCCCCCACTCCTCCTCTGTAACGGGCTGCACGGAGAGCCGCCCGATCCGGACCAGGGCCATATTGGCAAGCCGCCTGTCTTTTTTTATGGTATCGAGTGTAACCGGGTTGTTCAATTTCTTCACCGCTTTGATATCCACTGCCACCCATCGTTCGTCACCGGTTGTGGGATCCGGGTAAGCTTCCTTCACCACTTTCGCGATCCCGACAATGTCGGTTCCCTCATTGCTGTGGTAAAAGAAAACTTCATCCCCTTTCTTCATGTTGCGGAGGTGGAGCCGGGCGGCGTAATTGCGGATCCCGCTCCAGCAGGTTTCTTTTTCTTTTATCAGTTGATCAAAACTGTAGACGGAAGGCTCGGATTTGACTAACCAGTAGGCCATGGAAGGGTTTGTTTAAATAGTGGGTTTCTTTTTTTCAAAAATCCTGCACAGGGAAGGTTAAAAATAATTTGTTTTTGGAAATCCGGTATAAACGGTTTCCCGTATTTGTTCCTGTTAACTCATTCTTCATTAATCAACACATAAAAAATCAGTAGTATGAAAACATTGCGAACAACAGGACTTCTTCTCTTTGCTTCATTTCTGTTTCATGCGGCCACGGCCCAGGTGAGTAAGGAAAAAACCGTGGAAGTCGGCGGTGCCGCCATGTATCCTTCCCGGAACATCGTTGAAAATGCAGTCAACTCAGCCGATCATACCACTCTGGTGGCGGCTGTAAAAGCGGCCGGACTGGTAGAAACCCTGCAGGGCGAAGGACCCTTTACCGTCTTTGCTCCCACCAACGCGGCCTTTGCCATGCTGCCGGCGGGTACGGTGGAAACCCTGGTGAAACCGGAGAACAAATCCGCTCTTACCGGGATTCTTACCTATCACATTGTGGCCGGCCGCCTGGGTACCGGCGAACTCAATGAATGGATCAAAAAAGGCAACGGCACCGCTGAACTGACTACGGTGGCGGGCGGAAAACTGTGGGTGATGAGAAAGAACGGGAAATATCTCCTGAAAGACGGGAAAGGCGGCATCGCCACGGTGACCATCGGGGATGTGTTTCAGCGCAACGGGGTGATCCATGTGATCGACCGGGTGGTATTGCCGGAATAAGGAAACCGGAAGCAACCTTTTCGGCGTTTGATTCGTTTTAATGGATAATCCGTTTCCTTCTGCATAATGTCTCTGCCAGCGGGAACATGGTTCCGGGTGAGTGAGAGGCGTCCGGGCCGGTATTCGGGAAGAATGCCGGCCTTTTTTGGGGTATATGGAGAGCACGATGCCGGAATATTTTTTTCTCACCCAGTGGCGCAAGAACTTATTTTGTTACCTCCCTTATCACCAGGCCGGTCTTGATCCATACCCGGAATCAAATCGCCCAGAGGGAAAGTAGAGAAAGAGGGCAACGGCTGCATAACTTTCTCTTTTTCTCATTTACTCTGTGCGATAGAAAAATCAGGTGAAACTCACCACCCGCCCGCGAGCACATCCGCGATATGCATGGTGCGGAGCGCATACCCTTTATGATCGATATATCCCTGCAGGTGCATCAGGCAGGAAAGATCGGTGGATATAATATAATCGGCTCCGGTGGCCAGTGCGTTCTCCACTTTCTGCTCCCCCATGGCCACGGAAATGGCCTCGAATTTTACGGCAAAGGTCCCTCCAAAACCGCAGCAGGTTTCCACATCATGCATCTCCACCAGTTCCAGTCCCTTTACCTTAGACAACAATTTCCGGGGTTCTTCTTTGATTCCGCATTCCCGCAAGCCCGCGCAGCTGTCGTGGTAGGTGGCCCTGCCCTTCAGTTCGGCTCCGAATTCTTCCATCTTCAGCACGTTTACCAGGAAATCCGTGAACTCATAAATTCGCTTCGAGGTATCCTGCACTTCATGATGCAGGGAGGAGTTTTCAAACAGTTTGCCATAATAGTTCCGCACAAATCCCGTACAGCTGGCACTGGGGGAAACGATTATATCGCTACCCGAAAAATCCTTCAGGAATTTCGTGCATACTGATTTTGCTTCATTCCAGAAACCGGCATTGAATGCAGGCTGACCGCAGCAGGTTTGCGCTTCGTTATAGGAAACCGTGCAGCCGGCCTTCTCCAGCACCCTGATCATGCTGAAGGCCGTGGCGGGATACAACTGATCCACAAAGCAGGGAATAAAGAGTTGAACCTTCATGCCGGTATCAGTTCCTGTTCTTTTTCAGGTATTCGTTCAGCGTTGAATAATCCCCGGAAACAGGATCGAGTACTTTTATTTCTTTTGTCACCGGGTCAATACTGAATTCATAATAAGTCTCAAACCGGTCGGGTCCGTTATAACCGGCCCGTATATTGATCATGCCATCGGATGTATCGCGCAGAAACGCGATCCCGAGCTGATGTCCGCTCAGGGAATCGATATACCGGTTGCTTTCCTGTATGAATGGAAGCATCATGAGACTGTCTTCGATATTATTTTCTTTGTCAGTCTTCACCAGGCTTTCTTCCTTTTGCCCGGAGGAGGGAGCTGGTATGGTATCGGTGGTGCCGGTACCTGTTTGTTCCCCGTTATTATTACAGGCCGCCAGGGGGAGCGACAGGCTGATCAGTAATAAGTATCGCATTCGATCATTTTTTATGATTTGTATTTCCGATCATCTTCAGTGCCGTCAGCGCCGCTTCCGAGCCTTTGTGCCCGTGTTTTCCGCCTATCCGTTCCCGGGCCTGTTCTTCGTTGTCTACGGTAAGCACTCCAAAGATGGTGGGCACCGGCAGGGAAAGATTGAGTTGGAGCACCCCGTCGGTCACCGCCCGGCATACATACTCAAAATGCGGTGTATCGCCGCGGATCACGCAGGCCAGCGCGATAAAGGCATCGGGTCTTTTCTTTTTCCCGGCGGCGGACCAGTGATTTTTTATGGCAAAAGGGATCTCAAAGGCGCCGGGTACCGTTACCGTGATTATTTTTTTTACGGAATGACGTCTTAACTCGGCCCTGCATTCCTTTTCGAGCTCGTCCACAATGGCCGCATTCCACTCCGTCCGCACCAAAACGATACAGGCATCCTTATTCAGAATGCCTGTATCGGTAGTGTGTAAAGTACTTTTAGAAATTTCCGCCATAATCTTATTCGCTGCTGTAAACACCCATCTGCGCCAGGTAATTGTCGGCATCAAAACCCTGTTGCGTGCGGGGGTATTTTTCTTTTATTTCCTTAAAAAGGGCAATCGCCGTTTTGGTGTCGTTCATGCCTTTTTGTGCCAGGTAAGCCGCGTTGAACAGGCAGTCGGCTGCAAAGGCATCCTCTTTATCAAAAGTACGCGCCGCTTTAGTGTAATAGTCAACGGCTTCTTTGTTCTTGCCCAGATCGCCATAGGCGTCGCCCAGCAGTTTATAGGCACGGGCCTGCGCCGCTTTCGAACTGCTTTTGAACTTTTTCAGGTATTTGACGGCCTTGTCATTTTCATTGAGCTTGATATAACAGCTGCCGGCATAGAAATGGGCCATATTGCCCGCCCGGGTGCCGCCGTACTTGTCAATCACCCGCAGGAATCCCCAATACTGACCGTCGCCGTTCAGCGCTTTGTTCACCGAATCGAGACGATAATACTCCTCCGCCTTAAACATGGCTTCCACGGCCTTGGCTTCCTTGGGTTTCTTTACGAAATTCTGGTAGCCGTACCAGCCGCCGGCCACTAAAATGACGATCACACTGGCAATGGTGGTCAATTTCCCGTATTTGGTCCAGAAGTCTTTTGCCTTCTCGATCACCACCTGCTCGTCAAACTCCTGTACATTTTTCTTGTCTGCCATAATCTTATTTTCTGTTTGCGTATTTTATTTAATCAACGATAAAGGGATAGTTTGGGTCAACATAAACATCCTTCAATACTTCACTGTCATCCGGCCAGGGACTCTCCTCGGCGAATTTCACCGATTCGTTCACGATCATATCCACGCGTTTATTGATCCTGTCAATTTCATCCTGTGTGGCCAGCTTTCCTTCAAGTATGCTGCGAAGGACCTGCTGGATGGGATCACGTCCCTTGTATTCTTCCACTTCTTCCTTGGTCCGGTATTTCTGCGGATCGCTGATGGAGTGTCCCTTGTACCGGTAGGTCTTGATCTCCAAAAGAGTCGGTCCGCCTTTCTCGCGTGCCCTTTTCACCGCCCGGCTGATCCCTTCGTGAACGGATTCGGGGGTCATCCCGTCGATCGCGTCGCCCGGCATCTCATAGGCGTCGGCCAGTTTGTAAATGTCGATCACGTTCGAGGTCCGCTCCACCGAGGTACCCATCGCGTAGTTATTGTTCTCACAAATAAAGATCACGGGCAGTTTCCAGAGCATGGCCAGGTTAAAGGTCTCATGCAGCATGCCCTGCCTGGCGGCGCCGTCGCCGAAAAAGCAAAGCACCACGTTATCGGATCCCCTGTATTGTTCCGCGAAAGCCAAACCTGCCCCGGTTCCTATCTGGGCGCCAACGATACCGTGACCGCCGTAAAAATTCACATCCTTTCCGAAAAAGTGCATGCTGCCGCCCTTACCTTTTGCACAACCGGTTGCTTTGCCGTATAATTCGGCCATGCAACTGTTTACCGAAACTCCTTTTGCAATGGCCAGGCCGTGGTCACGATAAGCCGTTATGAAAAGATCTTCCGGCCGGGTGGCGGTCATACAGCCCGCCGCGATTGCTTCCTGACCCACATAGGCATGAAAGAACCCGCGGATCTTACCCTCCATTTTATACTTTTCCTCCGCGGCCAGTTCAAACTGACGAATCAGTTGCATCAACTCATACCAGTACAGGTAGGTTTCCTTTGAAAATTTTACTGCCACCGTCGAAAAAGTTTTTATTTAAAGCCGCTTAACGGGACGCAAAAATAAGGGGAAAAATGGAAATTTAACGCAGTGATTTTGAGGAGATAAAGGAAACCGGGGAACCAATTTTACCCGTGGTTTTAATAAATGCTGTCCTGTCTCCTCCACTATCGCTACGAAGGGCATCCTTGTGTCTTGTACCTTGTTCCTTGTCCCTTGTGCCTTACCCTGTATCTTGCACGCTAATGCTTCGGATTCAGCGCATATCACTGGTTCAGTTCAAGAATTACAGCAACCGGGTTTTTGAGTTCCCTTCACGGATTACGGCCATCTGTGGCAATAACGGGGCGGGCAAGACCAACCTGCTCGACGCCATACATTACTTATGCTTTACCCGGAGCTATTTTACAAGACTGGATATGGGAAACGTAAAACAGGGCCAGACCGGTTTCCGGATCGAAGGTGACTGGGTTCTGCAGGATAAACCCGAAAAGACGGTCTGCATCCTCCGGGAAACCGGGAAAAAGGAATTCACAGTGAATGACAGGCCCTATGAAAAGTTTTCCCGGCATATCGGCCGTTACCCCTGCGTGGTCATCGCGCCCGATGACGCCGAACTGATCACGGGAGGCAGTGAGGAACGAAGAAGATTTCTCGACGCCCTTTTATCGCAACTGGATGCGGATTACCTGCAGAACCTGATCGTTTACACCCGCCTGCTGCAGCAACGAAATTCGTTGCTCCGTTCTTTTGCGGAAACCGGGAAAAGGGATGAGAGTCTGCTGGATGTGCTGGACGAACAATTATCGGAACCCGCCGGTTTTGTATCCGGTAAACGTGGGGATTTTGTCCAGGCTTTTTTGCCCGATGTGAAACGGCTTTATGGCGAAATAGCCGGAAAGGAAGAAGCGATCGACCTGCATTTTGATACCGAACTGATGCAGGCGACGATGAGGGAATTATTAAAGGCGAACCGGCAGAAAGACCTGTTCACCCAGCGCACCTGCAGCGGCATTCACCGGGATGACATCGAACTGCAACTGAATCATCAGCCCTTTAAAAATATCGCGTCCCAGGGTCAGCGGAAAAGCCTGCTCTTCGCGCTTAAACTGGCGGAAATGGAAACCCTGCGAAAGGAAAAAGGATTCGCCCCCCTCCTCCTGCTCGATGATGTGTTTGAAAAACTAGACGAGTACCGCATCGGCAACCTGCTGCAAAAAGTTTGCCTCGAAAACGACGGGCAGGTGTTTATCACGGATACAAATGAAGAACGGCTCCGGAAACAATTAGGCGGGATGGGAGCTGAATTCCGGGTTATACACTTATGAATGGAGGTGCTTTATTTTTTTACCACATAGAGCATAGGGCACATAGAAAACTCATAGTGTGTAGCGAGGTTTACTATCCGGGAATTTTGAATTGCTCAATTTTTTTACCACATAGGACATAGAGCACATAGAAAACACATAGAAGGCAGACGGTGTTGCTAACTGGTTTTTTTGAAAATGTTCAATACGCAGCAATGTTCAATGTTCAATTTTCAATCAGTCAAATAGACTCAATTTTTGGACTCTCCCAGGCCTGATGCCCTGGTCTTTCTCCTACAGTTGCCGATTTTCCGGCTCAGAACCCTGCTTTCGCTACGACAGAAAGGTGCAAGACTGCCCGGCTGCAAAGCTGCCTGCATTAATGTACCTTCGCCCCATGGGCCAGTACTCCATCAATGAAGCCATGCAGGAATTTTTAAAGGGCAGCCGTATCAAAGGCGGCATACAGGCCCTGCAAATTGAAGATGTGTGGGAAGACATCATGGGCAAGACCATCGCCCGCTATACCGACAAACTCCAGATCATCGGCGACAAACTCATTATCACCACGCATGTGGCCCCTCTCAAAAACGAACTGATCTACCAGAAAGAAAAAATCAAACAGCGGGTGAATGAAGCGTTGAAGCAGAAAGTAGTTAACGAAGTGGTGATACAGTAGTTTGTGGTTTATGGTTTGTAGTTCATGGTTATGGCGTGATTTTTTTGGCTGGAGAGCTTATTGCTAATTGTTTCCGGCAATGGTGTGATTTAATTAGCAGGAAGGTTTAGTACAATTACGGACACCAACCATAAACCACAAACCACAAACTCATCCCTGATTGCTGGTTTTCGCCTTAGGTTCCTTTCTTTTCAGAAAATATTTTTCAAACAATTCGTAGGAAAAGGCGGCCAGTACAATAGTGAGCAGGGTGGCCGCGAGCATCCATAACACATTGGCCATGATTGAGAAATTACCCCTGGGTTGCGCCAGCCGGAGCACAGTGACAATCGCAATGGCATGCAGCATATAAACGCCGTATGAGATCTTTCCAAAATACACCATCCAGGGATGATTGAGCAGCCGGAACCGGATACCCGAGGAAATAATGGAAAAAAGGAATATCCCGAACAGGATGGCATAAAACTGCTGAGTGAAAAAGGAAAAAGTCATACCGGTGATGACGAATATAAAGATGATAATAATAAGCAGCCAAGAGGCGGTTCGGGTGGAAAGCCAACGTGCCGGACGGGAATAATACCCCTTCCCTTCGACCAGGTAGTAGGCGGCCAGGCCGCCGATCGCGAAACTGTAGATCCGGTATTTGTCAAAAAATACAAACAGCACACTGCCCGTCAGCCGTGAAAATTTATTGGCCAGGATTCCCGAATGTACGGCAACGGAGAGCATGATAAAAACCAATGCCAGGATTACCAGGAACTTTTTTATATGGCGGTATGGCGTAAAATAAATGCCAATTGGAAAAAAAAGGTAGAAGAATTCTTCCACTCCCAAAGTCCATGTCTGCCCCAGGTAGAGCTGCGATCCGAACCTCAGTTCGGTGTAATTCGGCAGGAAAAAAAGATAACCCGTTATCCGTTTGCCAGCCAGCGTTGTATCCGCAAATGCCGTTTTTACCGGGAATTCCTGGAAAAAAGCCAGGTGCCGGAGTAAAAAAAATGTGAGCAGCACCAATGAATAATATAAAGGCCAGATCCTGGCAATCCTTCTTTTATAGAATTTTAAAAGCCGGATCCGCCCGGCCGGGTTCTTCTTTTTTTCTTTTAGCAAAAGCCAGGTGATGAGCAAACCGCTCAGTTCAAAGAAAAAGGTCACGCTAATCTGGCCGGAATTCGAAAAAAAACGGCCCGACAATTCCGTCAGCCCGAAATAAGATTTGAACACTTCAAAATGAACGATGATCACGATCCAGGCGGAGAGGAAACGCAGCCCGTCCAGATTGCTTATCCTTTGTTTCATCGTTTCTTGTTGTTGTATCGCATGTCCATAGAAGTTTGTGGTTTATGGTTGGTGTCCGTAATTGTAATTAACCTTCCTGCTAAATAAATCATGCCATTGACGGACACAATAAGCAATAAGCTCTCCAGCCAAAGAAATCACGCCATAACCATAAACTATAAACCATAAACCATAAACTCACCCAATTCTCACTCTCGGATCCACTACTCCATATAGAATATCCGCCAGGATATTGATGATCACAAAAAACGTGGCCGACACCAGCACGGCTCCCATTACCACCGGGTAATCCAGTTTTTCCAATGCGTCTACCGTCACTTTCCCGATCCCCTGCCAGCCGAAAATATATTCCACGAAGAAGGCGCCGGCCAGGAGCTCGGCGAACCAGCCGGTAACGGCGGTGATGACCGGGTTCAGCGCGTTCTTCAACCCGTGTTTCCAGATCACGGTCCGTTTGCTCAAACCTTTCGCATAGGCCGTGCGGATATAATCCTGGTCCAGCACATCCAGCATGGCGCTCCGGGTGAGTTGGGTGATGATGGCGAGGGGTCGTATGCCGAGGGTTACCGCGGGGAGGATTAGGTTCTGCAGGGTCAGTCTTCGCTGCCCCTCATCATCAATGGCAAACCAGTTGCCCGCGATATGCAATCCAGTCCAGTCGCTGAGCAGGAAACCGAAAATGTAAACCATGATGATCCCCATGAAGAAGGAAGGGGCGGAAATGCCGACGATACTTGAAAAAACCGCCGAACTGTCGAGCCAGGTGTTTTGCTTCACCGCGGCCACCACCCCCAGCGGTATCCCGATGAGCACGGCGATGAACATGGCCGCCACGGCCAGCATCAGGGTGCCGGGCAGGGCCTGCATCAGGATGGTCCATACATCCCGCTTACTCTGGTAGGATGTGCGCAGGTAAGGAATTTTCAGCCCGATCTTTTTATCCCCGCCGATGAAAAGGCCTTTCAGGTTTTTTCTTTCTATTTCCGTTTTATTGTGAATACCCAGCGGGGAAACATCGTTCATGTAAAATAGAAATTGTTTGAATTTGGGTATCTCCTCCCCTTTCTCATCGATCAGGTATAATTCTTTTTTGATATTGGCCTGCGTGGCGGAGTCGCCGCTCTGCCCCATCACCAGTCTCGAGGGATCGCCAAAACCCTGGAAGAGAAAAAAGACGAGGATCACCACTCCCAGCAATACCAGGAGACCGTACAGGGTTTTTTTGAAAATGTATTTTGCCAAATCGCTTAGTTATTGCGAACCGTTTGTGACCGTACTGTCAGCCGTTCCCGTCGAATCCGCTGCCGGCAATTCCGCCGGTATTGCGGCCTGTGCGGGAAGCCCCTCCACCGCTTTCCTTGCCTTGCCAAACCGGGGATGGCTCCATTTGCCCAGCACGGTGCCCTTTTCAATCACATAGAGGCAAACAGGAACACGGGCCGCCGTTTCGATCACCTTAAAATCGCATTTGAATACCTGTATTTCCGCGAAGGTTGTGCCGTTCAATTCAGCCAATGCTTTACCGGGTTCCGATGTGATAAGGAAAACGGGAATGTTCTTTGTCCTGGCGGAAGCATACACCGGAGCAAAGGTTTCCTTCCACCCCTTCCCGGCTTTTGCAAACCGTTCAATGAACAGGAGCAATGCATGGGGCTGTTCCAGTACATAGGAAGTGGAATCAGTATTGCTTTCGCCCGAAAGCGCAAAGCCCTTGATCGGGGGTTCGTTGTTGCGGCCTTTGCGGACCACCTTATCATACCGGCTCACGAATTCATACGTGGTGGCGTTGAAATCGGCCGGGAACTTATCGGCCGTGAATTCCACCTGTTTCCCGTCTTTTTTATAAACAAAAGTGATCACCGTGCTGTCGGGCACCGCGTTGGCCGGCATTTTCATTTTTTCGGCGATATTATTTCCTTTCTTAAAAGGCAGGCAATCCACCGGCGGCAGGTACTTGAGCGCGTACCACTGCAAACCGAAACTGAATAGGGCAACCAGGAGCATCACCGCCATTGATTTTATCTCCCCCATGAAAGGTTTGATATTTTCCCGCTGCCCGAAAAGAAAACCGATCAGCGCCATCAGGGCCACATCCTTGAGAAATGAGACTTTGGAACTGATCGGGAGACAATCCCCGAAACAACCGCAGTTCTTCGGCAATCCGGTGATATAGGTGTAACCGGTGAGGAAAGTAAAGGCGGTGATCAGCAGCAGCAGCAGCCAGCTGAACAGTTTGATGCGCCAGCCGAGGATCAGCGCGAACCCGGCGATGATCTCAAACGCGTTCATGAGCACCGACATCGGCAGGGTCCAGCCATTGAACCCGTGCAGTCCCCACACTTCGAAGAACTCCTGCATCTTGTAGCTCAGTCCCATCGGGTCGTTGGCCTTCACCAGCCCGGAGAAGATAAAGAGCAGTCCCACGATCCATCGTACGGCTAAAACGATTCCTTTCATATTATAGCAGGATTAATGCGAATACGGCGTAATTGATTATATCCAGGTAATTGGCGTCGATCCCCTCGCTCACCAGGGTTTTTCCTTCATTGCTTAATATCTGGCGGATGCGCTGGAGCTTCATCAGGATCAGGTCCACAAAACTTTCCTGGCTCATGCTGCGCCAGGCTTCGCCGTAATCATGGTTCTTGTCGAGCATGAGATTTTTGGCAAGGGAGGTGTATTTATCGAACAAACCGGAAACGGCATCCAGTTCCATTTCTTCCGGCGCGCCGGCAGGCAGTTCCAGCTGTATCAGCCCGATCACCGCGTAATTGACAATGCCCCGGAACTCCCCCGCTATCCCGTCGGCCACCCGCTGTTCCCCTTTCTCCTGTATGGTGCGTATCCGCTGCGCTTTGATGAATATCTGGTCCACGATCGAAATCGTTCGCAGCACCCGCCAGGCTGTTCCGTAGTCTGTAGCTTTCTTCAGAAAGATATCCTTGCAGGATTGGATGATGTTATCGTATTGCTGATCTGTGTTAGTCATAGATTTTAATGGGGTCAAATCGGGCAAATGGGTCAAATGGGGCAATGGGGCAATGGGGTCATATCCTCAATTTTAAGATCGGATCCTGTAAATACTTATGACTGATTTGCCTTGTATGACCAATATGACCCATTTGACCTTTATGACCAAATTGACCTATATGTCTTCCTTACCTTCGCTTCAAAAATAACGAACAAAGCCTAATGTTTACCCTGAATTGCAAAGGAAGGTTGCTGGTTTTGGAAAAGCCGGTGGTGATGGGGATCATCAACGTTACGCCGGATTCATTTTACGAAGGGAGCCGGCACCAGGGAACGGATGAGGTGCTTCGCCGCGCGGAGACGATGCTGAATGAGGGGGCGATCATACTGGATATCGGCGGTCAGAGTTCGAGACCGGGGAGCGCGAGGATCACAGCGGAGGAGGAATTAACAAGGGTGATGGGACCGGTGGAAGCGCTCGCCAGGAATTTTCCCGACGCTTTTATTTCCATCGACACCTATTATGCCCGGGTGGCCCGGGAAACCGTTGCGGCCGGCGCCTGCATCGTAAATGATATCAGCGCGGGAAGCCTGGATGGGGAGATGATCGCCACGGTGGCCTCGCTGCAGGTGCCCTATGTGCTCATGCACATGAAAGGTACACCCGAAACCATGCACCGGGATCCGCGCTATGAGAATGTGACCAGGGAACTGCTGGATTTTTTTATCTGGAAAAAAGAGGAGTTGCAGCGGGCCGGCATCGTTGATATCATCATCGATCCCGGATTCGGTTTCGGGAAAAATGCGGAACATAATTTTGAACTGCTCCGCAACCTCCCGGTTTTCTCCATGCTTACGGCCCCGCTCCTGCTGGGGATTTCCCGGAAATCTTTTATTTACAAAACGCTGGATATCCCGGCCGAAGATGCGCTGAACGGCACGACGGCCCTGCATGCGGTGGGACTGATGAACGGCGCTTCCATCCTGCGGGTGCATGACGTGAAGGAGGCCGCGCAGACTATCCGGCTGTTCAACGCGCTGGCAAAGGAATAAAAAGCGAACCGCCCGGGATGAACCGGGCGGAACTTTTTTCTCATTATAGGATAATGTAGTATTCCAGGCCTGAGCCGGAATTTTTCACATGGTAGTTGGGGGTACGAAATTGGTACTTACTTCCTGATACTTTCCAGAGGGTCGAAGGGGTTAATTCAGATGCTGGACTAAAAACGGGGCCACACGTATTCCCGTCCACAATCAGCGGGACGAATACAAAGTTGCGGTTTTCTCCGATAATAACCCGGTTTTTTTTACTTGAGCCGTATCAATTTTTTTAATTGTGAGGTACGGCTGGCTGTTGCTCAGGTGCCTTTTCGGCGATGTCCAGCATCTCCAGGTCGAAGACCAGGTTCTCAAAAGGTTTGATGCGCGGTGGATTCCCATTTTGTCCATACCCCATCATGGAAGGGATATACACTCTCAGTTTCGTGCCTTTTTGCATCATGAGAACCGCTTCGTCGAAACCTCGGATCATCTGTCCCGATCCGGCCACAAAGGAATAGGGCTCCATATGCCCGAAGGTGGAATCGGTATTGCTGTCGAATTTGACGCCTTTCATGGTGGCGCCGGTATAATTCACCGTAACATAGTTGCCGGTATCGGCCACATTCCCGCTTCCCTGCTGAATGATCTCGATAAAGGCACCTGTCGGGGTTCGCTGTGTCGTGATCTTTTTCTCCGCCAGGTATTTTTTGATCTCCTCTTCCTCGGTTACCTGGATGCTCTTGAGGATTTTCACCTCATCGGCGCGCGCCAGGCTGTCGTTCTCGAATACGCCCAGCACTTTTACATAGGTAAGCACCCGGTCGCCGTTCCTGAAGTTAGGGGGCACATTATCCGGCGCCCGCGCGATAAAAGTGTCGATCATCTGCGTGGTCACCACGCTGTCGCCCACATGCAGGGTGGTCCACAGTTCGGAAATATCATAGGTGCGGCCCTGGTTATTGCCCACAAATAAATACACGGGCAATCCTTTTTCGGTCTGGAAAAGTACACTGTCATTGATCTTCTGGGTAAGCGAGATCTTGATAAAGTTCCCGTTCCGCACCAGTTGGGTGTCTTTACCCCGGTACAGTTTATAAGGCATTCCGCCGGGTGTTTTTTTATACGAAGTCTTGCCGCAACCGGTTGTCAGTGCCGCGCCGGCCAGCAGGGTCCATAACATGATGTTGATTGTCCTCATCCTGGGTAATGTTTATTGTAAAAGTTTTTCGTTTTCCCTAAGCACATTTTTAAAATGCTGCACCGTTTTCTCCAGCGTATCGCTGCTGCGTCCGCCGGCGGCATTATAGTGGCCTCCCCCTTCAAAATAGTTGCGGGCAAAGGTATTGCAGTCAAACTCTCCCTTGCTGCGAAAACTCCATTTTCTTTCCTCATCCCGGTCGATCACCAGCGCCACCATCTTGATGCCCTGGATGGACTGCGGGTAGTTGACCAGTCCCTCGGTATCGCCGGTGCGGATATCATATTTCAGCAGGTCCGATTTCGGGATGGCGATCAGCACCGTGTTGTATTCATAAAAAACTTCCATCCGGTTCATCAACACGTGACCCACAAAACGGAGCCGGTTTTCGAGGAAATTATCAAAGAGCAGGTCGTGCACGTGCATATGTTCCAGTCCCCGGTCCTTGAGATCGGCCACCAGCCGGTGCACTTCCGCGCTCGAGGAGGAAAACCGGAACGAACCCGTATCGGCCACCACCCCGGCATAAAGGCAGTCCATGATTTCGGTGTTGATCTTGTCCTCATGCCCCGAATGGATGACCAGGTCATAGATCATTTCACAGGTGGAACTCTTGGCCGTGCTGCTGATCCCGTAATCAAAAGAGGCCGTATCGGGCTCCTGGTGATGATCGATGAGTATCTTGGTGCAGGCCAGTTGTTTCAGTGTATCCGTCATGGACTTGGTGCGATGAAAAATATTGAAGTCAAGACAGAACAGCCATTCCGCCCCCTTCAAAACCGATTCGGCCCGCTCCCGCTCTTTTTCATAATCGATCACCTCATTCGCCCCCGGCATCCAGTTTACCCATCCCGCCCAGTTGGTGGGGGAAATAACGGTCACTTTATGACCCAGCTGCTGCAGGAAATGCTTCAGGGCCAGCGAGGACCCCATCGCATCCGCATCCGGTTTCTGATGCGTGGTAATCACCACGTTGCGGGGCTGTTCGAGGAGGGGGAATATGTCTTGAATCGGCTTCAACGAGGCGCGAAGTTAGGGAAATCAGTCGGCAGTACACAGTCGACAGTCCACAGTCCACAGTCCACAGTCGACAGACGGCAGTCGACTATATACCGTAGACTGTGGACTGTAGACTGAATACTGTAGACTGGTTACTGTGGACTGTAGACTGTAGACTGTAGACTTTCTCTTACCTTTGCGCCCGCCGGACGCTCCCCTACCCGCTCCGGTTTTTTTAAAACAACAGAAAACGATATGAACAACCGCACGTTTACGATGATCAAGCCCGACGCGTTCAAGAACGGGCATGCCGGCGCTATCCTGGACCGTATCCTGCAGGAAGGATATAATATCAAAGCCCTTAAAATGACGAAGCTGACCCCGGAGAAGGCCAGTGAATTTTATGCCATTCATAAGGAACGGCCTTTCTTTAAAGATCTTGTATCCTTTATGTGTGAGGGACCGATCATCGCCGCCATCCTGGAAAAGGAGAACGCGGTGGAGGATTTCCGCAAGCTGATCGGCGCCACGGATCCGGCCAAGGCCGAACCCAACACGATCCGCAAATTATACGCGGCTTCCGTGGGTGAGAATGCCATTCACGGCAGCGACAGCAATGAGAATGCCAAGATCGAAGGGGATTTTATGTTTTCCGTGCTGGAGCAGTTCTGATTATTTAGTTGAATATTGAACAGTTCGGTTTGATTATGGGAAATGTTCAACGCTCAACGGTCAATGCTCAATTTTCAATTTATTACGCATCCATCACCTGGCATGCTTCAAGCAGGTTGCCGTCCGGGTCCTCAAAATGAAAATAGCGGACGGAACTGTCGCTGACCAGTTCTCCCGCCGCCACTCCTCTTTCGAGCAGCCACTGACGGGCCGCAGCCGCGTCGGAGGTGCGGAAAATGGGATAGGCAGCGGAGTCCCTGTCCACCACGGACTTTTTAGCTGTTTCCCAAAGCGTGATACTCACTGCTCCGCCGGGATCCAGTACCGCCAGTTTCATTGAGGGATCGTTCCAAACGACTTTGAACTCCAGTTTTTCCACGTACCACTGTACGGACCGGTTAATATCCGCCACGCGAAGAATGATGGTATCGATTCCCTGAAGTTGTCCTGGTTCGGTCATAAAACACACGGATTTAAACGATATCCAAAAAACGGTGCTTTGAAAATTCCGCCTCAAAATAAGTAAAATGTTCAACGCTCAACGATCAATGCTCAACGATCAACTTTGATCCGAATTGAGAATTGAAAATTGAACATTCCCCATCAGCCTCAAAAAAAGGGACCTCGATTGTTCTGATCTCAATACTCAATACTCAATACTTCGTCCGAATAATAACAACAGTCAATGCATTCCCCCCGTGCCGGAAGCTCGCCCGGCTGTACGATGGCGGCCCAAACGCCCCGATGGCGTTATTGGAGAATCCATAGCCTTCTTTGGGGAGACCCAGAAAGGTCTTGTTCATTTTCTGGTCATTGTTCTCGTCGTGGAGGATGGAGATGGCGTAGGTGCCGGCAGGCAGACCGCTGAAAAGGATGGCAGCTTTTTTGTCTTTGATGGGCAGTTTGGCCGTTTTAAAGGCCTTTCCCGCCTCATCCGGGTAGCCAGCCCCGTCCTTGAACAGGCTCACCAGTACAAAGCCCTTATCGCTGCGGAGGTTGGTAATGCCGAGTTTGATCCCTTCTTCGGCGGCGGGCTGGAACGCCGCGGTCGTAAACAGGATCAGGATCAGCGGAATGAAGGTTCTCTTAAACATGTGTATAAGAACAACCCCGCGGGGAAAAGGTTGTCCGGAAGGTAAATTTTAAGTTGAAGGGCTGAAAATAGGGTAAACCGGTGAAAACTGCTGATGGGTTGTCGGGGTTAGTAACCAGCTATCTTAACCATTTCGAAAGCTTAAGGCAGTTCGGACTAAATACACGGGCACATATTAATTCTTATAATACCGTTTATGCTATTCCCCACCGGTTCGCCGGTAAGCAGGTCGGGTTTAGGGATCTGCTTGGGTGTCCGTATCCGGTTTCCCCCATCCGGCCGCCTCGGTGCACACCGGTTTATTTTTAAAAGTAAATGGTACCTGTGCTTATACCAGGTAAAGCAGGTACCCGGTTACCGCGCCGCCGATAACAACGAATGCGCTATTCAGTTTTTTGAATTTCATGGTAACCGCAAAACCTGTAATGGCAATGACTGCGGTTCTCCAGTCGGTAACGGATGCTTTTCCCATTTCGAAACACACCGCTAGGATGATGGCCACGGATACCATGTTTACCGTATCCAGAAACACCGACATGATATTGGATCTCCGCAGCCTGGGTATAAGCGGGTTAAGCAATGCCACAAAAAGAAATGACGGAAGAAAAATCCCTATCGTGGCGGCAATGGCGCCGGGTAACCCGGCAATCTGCCAACCTATAAATGTAGCTGAAGAGAAAACCGGACCCGGTGTAAACTGGCCAACGGCAATGGCATCAATTAATTCCTTTTTGCTCAGCATCCCGGTACTCACCAGTTCCGCATCCAGGAAAGCAAATAACACATACCCGCTTCCATAAAGGATAGAGCCTACTTTACAAAAGATCCAAAAGATCTTCCAGTTGAATGAAAGAGTTGGAGTATTGGATATTTGCAGCAATACAAAAGGGAAAATGCCGCTCAACGTTTGCTTCCATGATTTTGCCAGTTGAAGGAGTATGCTTAAAAATCCTGCTACGAAAAGTATATAAATTTCATTGATGCCGTACACGGCAAATGCTGCGGCGATGACACCGAACAGCCCCAGCTCTTTTGATTTCAGGGCTTTTTTCCCCAGTGATAACATTAATGAAGTGATCACCGCAATGATGGCTGGTTTAATACCGTAAATAAACGGTTCCACCTGTGGTAATTTTCCATATTGCTGATAAAAAAAGGCCAGGATCCCTGTAATGATTACGGCCGGAAGAATGAAACAGACTCCGGCGGTAATCAGCCCCTTCCAACCCGCTCTCTCCTGGCCGCAGTGCATGGTCATTTCGGTTGAGTTAGGACCCGGTATCAGGTTGGTGGCCCCTATCAAATCCAAAAAATGTTCCGGAGAGATCCATTTGCGTTTGCGAACCACTTCTTCTTCCATCATGGCAATATGAACAGCGGGTCCGCCGAACCCGATACAACCCAACCTGAAGAAAACCCTGGCTACTTCTGCTAAAGGCTTTTGTCTCTGTGCTTCTGCCATATAAATTGATCAAGCGACCACCTGCCAGCGCCTTTGATGAGTAAAAAGAGGATTCCGGTAAACATCGCCCAATCGGTACGGCTTTCGTGCAGCATGCCCCAGAAGCCAATGGATTCAAGTAAACGCACTTTAGTGCTGATGATAGCGACGGAAATGATAATGAATAACGGAACAACCGCTAACCGGGTGAGCAAACCGGCCAAAACCAATGTTCCACAGACGATTTCGGCAATTCCGACTAATGGACCCAGGAACGCAGGATCCGGTAATCCTATTTTAGCGAAGCGACCGGCGCCCAGCTGATCAGCGAATAAAAACTTCTGTATGCCTTCTGAAAGAAAGACGGCTCCCACCATCAGCCGGATGATGATGGTGGTTTTTGCATGGTCTGTATGCACTATTTTTTTTAACATGGCTACGGAACAGGTTTGAAGCTTTGATTGCTGAACGGGGGTGTGGTGGGAACGGTAACCAGGTTAAATCCGTGTTGAGTGGCCTGGTGACATTTATTGCAAGCGTTCGTAAGCATCGTATAGCTGTCCCTGAACGCACCGCTGTTTGTCTGCCGGATGGCATTGCTTACAAGTTGCAAAGATTCATCAATCATGCCGACAGACCTGGTTTCTGGTCTGTCGGTGCAATAAGCTTTTATATCGTTGAGACTTTCGTTGATTTCATTGATTTCAAAGTCTGCCAGTTTCCAGTTGCCATTTATGCCGGCAAACCACAGTTTGTTGTGATGCACCTGTACACTGCTCATCAACTCGCCAAAACCGGGTCTATAGGAATTGTCCAGTTTTTGCTGCAAACTGTCAATCTGTGCCTGTAGCTGTTGTGTTTGATTGTCCTGCCGGGAACAGGCTGAAAGCACACTCAGCAGGATAACCCCGATTGTGTATTTCATTTCTTTAGATGATTTTACGTAAACGACTGGCTCACTCTGTAAAGTTGATACAATGAATGATTCCAATTGTGGTATATTTGAAAATACCGTGGTACGGTTCTTACAGGTTGCGGAAGGCCTGGGGTGTAACACCGGTATGGCGTTTGAAATATTTTACAAAATGAGACGGGTCGCTGAACGACAGTGAATAGGATACTTCGGCCACCGTATGGCTGGTGTAAATCAATAGTCTTTTTGCTTCGCTTATGATGTGATCTGCCAGCACACCGGATGCTGTTTGATTAGCTGATTTGCGGCAGGCGGAATTGAGATTTTGAGGCGTCGTGTTCAGTAACGAGGCATAATACGCCACATTGTTTTTTATGCCGCCCGGCTGGTTGAGTAATTCTCTTAAGGCGAGATAGAGGTTTGAAATGGCTTTTGCCTGGGCCATATAAGGCTTTGCCACGTCGAGCAATTTTGCCAGCAGGGCTTTAAGCAAGCCTTCCACCACATGAAAGTTGCTTTCATTGACAGGGTTTCCCTCCTTGGTGAGCAACTGAAAAATTGCATCAATGGTACCGGTGTCTTTAACCTGCAGCGATGTCAGGCTGCTCACCCTGGTGAGCAAGGATTTCAATTCAACATCCAGGCTTTTATCGATAAATCCTTTCTTCAGGATAAGCACAAATCCTTCGGGAACTGAATTCAAATTCCAATGATGCACCTGTTCTTTGCGTACAAAAAATATGACCGGGGGCTGTACCCTGTAATTATTATGATCAATGGTATGTGTACCGCTTCCCCCGGAAAGGTATATGATCTCAAAATAATTGTTGTGCTTATGTGGCTCTGTTTTACGAATATCTTTCCTGAATGGGGCGATTTTTATGAGTGTACCCGTTTCGCTTTTGTCCTTTATGTTGAGCCTCGAACGCATCCGGATGATGTACGAATATACGGTTAGTCCGGGTTCCGTTGCCCTTACCCGACGATTCTCCTCCGGCAGAATCTTGCATTAGAAAACTCATGAGGAGGACTCGTCGCCTACGGGAATTTCGACACGTCCCACCCCTGGTTTCCCTTATCGGTTTTACATGCCGGAGGTGATACGTCGGGAAAGGATAACCGCTCTGCTTCTATTATAACCAGTCTTTCAGGTATATTTTCCAAAATGCAATTATGGATTTTAATGAAATTCCAGTTACCTGGAGTAAAAGTATCTACGAATAGTATGTAAGTTATAATTCGTGTAGGATAATATTTAATATTCCAGGACGGCCGCGCATTACCGCTGTGGTATGAACTGTTGAAATCACTAAACAGTCCGATACGATGCCCATTGCAGCATTGCAGCGTTAGGCACCGTAATCTTTAACGGCATATGTTAGCTGAATTGTTCCGTTACCATAGGTTTTGGTGCTTAATAAAGTCAGCCAAACACGGGAATTCAAAATATCAACCATTGGTTTGCCACCACCCAATAGAACAGGAATAACTGAAACAGAAATTTCATCTACCAGTTGGAGTTTCAGGAGAGATGACAGAAGATTCGCACCGCCAAAAACAGCTATGTCTTTGCCTGCTATCTTCTTTATTTTTAACAATTGGTTACCGATATCACCTTGAATCAAAATAAATCCAGGAGCAGCGGAAGATAACGAATTGGAAAAAACATAATGAGTGGCTTTGGGAATAGACGCTACGTCCATTTTGAGTATTTCTTCGTAAGTTATCCGACCATACAAAAAGGTATCGAATCGTTTCATTTGTTCGGAGAAATCAATTTCCTTATCTATAAGGATCCAATCAATCTCTCCTTTTGGCCCCAGGATGTATCCATCAAGGCTTGAAGCGAAACCTGCTACTATTTTACGCATTACAAAATTGATATAACAAAATAATATTTACATAAATGGAGCCTAACGTTAACGCATTGCCGAAGTGCCGGAATAGCATTCCAGTCGCTCAGCATTTATTCTAAAGTTAAATAGAAATCCAAGAGCTGAAATATATTCTGTAGCCGGCATTTTGGCAATGCAATGTTAGCCGCAGCTCTTCTTTATCCTTTTTCAATTCTGTACTTGAGAAAATATTTTACTAGTGGATTGTTTTCCGTTTCGAGAAGCTCTTTTAGTTTTCGCTTGCCTGTTCTACGGTCCAGAACGGCCAACATCCTTATGATTGGATGTTCACTCTGGTGCGCTTCTTGAATATTATAATCTAAATATGCAAAACATGATTTCGTGAAATCACCTCTAGAAAATTCGCCTTTTTCAACGAGATATCCAGGCGTTCTATCTTCATCACTAATTTTTGAATGTCTTGCCCAATTTTCATCCACCGTAAGTTCATTCCAAGGTTTTCCAAAATGTTCAAAGGATTCGGCAGTTGAGAAATTAACAACCTCTTTCCCGTTTATTGTTATCCACGCCCTCCCGTAATGGGAATCGTTATCATATTCCGTCATGAAAAAATCTATTTCTTTCTTTACGTTATCTGCAAAGCGCTCTTTAATTAGTTTCTTCAATTTACTCCATATCATGAGTTGCAAAATTGCCGCTAACGTTTGATTTATCGAATCTACGAATATTAAAAAACTTGAATTTCAGTGAATTGTTGACCTGGCAACCAGATAATTAAATCCATTTTTGAATAATTCTTATTCCCTCTTTTCAATAATGACAATACAACCTGCTGTCAAATCTCCTTCACCCGTGAAACCTTATTCTCCACCGGCGTTACCTTATACCCTTCCCTACGCAGCAGGCTGATCACACCCTTCTCTCCCGGCAGGTGACCCGCGCCGACGGCGATGAGAAGGGATTTTTGGGGGAGCAGGTCGCCGAGTTTCTTCACCCAGTTCTGGTTGCGGTGATAGAGCATGATATCAGTAAAGGCCGTCATGGCCGGGTCGGTTTCCACCATGAGTTCCTCGAGTTTGCGCAGGTCCTGGCTGCGGTAGGCGGAAAACATTTCGTCAAGCAGTTTATTCGCTTCTTCTCCCTTTGCCTCATTGTCGATATACTGCACCAGTTGCTCCGCCTGCAGTTTGTAGGGAATGCTGTCGAGCACCCCCGCCTGGTAGGCCATGGATTCAAGCCCCCTTATGGGCTTTTCGTGTTTACGCGCCTCCTGCATGATCACCTGCTCCATCATGGCGGTATTATCGCAGGGCATGGCGCTTTCCTGCAGCGTGGAAGCCGCGAGCATGGGCTTAAAGGTTTCCAGCATCGCGAAGGGAAGCATGGAACTCCTGCCCTCAAAATATTTTTTAACTTTTTCATAATCCGCCCCGCTCAGCAGGTCGCGCAGCGTGGTATCCCCCCGCATCTTCATCTTCCCGATCGCCCCGGCCATCTCAAAAAGATTGTCCATATCCACCTCGAAATACACTTCATCGCAATCTTTGATCACCTTCTTCATCTTCTCACCCAACTCCGCATCCTCCGCGCAAAGCATGTGGATGGTGCCAAAGAGATACGAGGGCTTATCAAGCCCCTTGCCGCTGATCTTCCATAAAAGAGTGTTCTCGTCCGCCGGTTTTTGGGCGGAAGTTGAAAGGGAAAGAAGACTAATGAGGAACAACGCACTGAACCGGGTCATGTTGCAAGATTTTTTAATCAAGTGTATCTGTGTATTGAAAATGTTCAATGATCAACGATCAATATTCAATTTTCATTGTTCGGTATTAACAAAGATCTGTCCAATTCTATAGAATGACGATATGGCAGACATTCACCCACCCCTGGAGAGTGCGCCTGGGATGAGGGCCTCTCTTCCGCCTAAACAAAGGCTTCAACAGAAGGACATTCACCATTGCCCATTCACCAAAAAACTTCCTCCCAATACCTCGTAAACCTCGTCCCCCATTTAACCTGCAATTCTTCTTCTTTTATCTTCCACCCTAATTCCTGCTTAATCCCCAGCACGGGCAAATTGATCCCCGCTCCAAGGCTTGCGGAGCTGCTCCCCTGCAGCCGCGGGTTGATCTCGAGGATGAGGAATTGTCCGCCGGCGGAGCGCTTTAGCTGGATCCCGATATTCCCGTGCAACTGCAGTTCGCGGATGATCCGGGAAGAATAGGCGATGATCTCCTCCTCTTTTACAAATTCCCCTTCCACGCTGATGCCGTTGATCATCCGGCGGCGCAGGCGGGGAAGGGCGAGCAGGGTTTCGCCGTGACGGGCCAGGCAATCCACCGAGTACTCCTCGCCGGGCAGGAATTCGCTGACCAGTAATTCGGGAATGGTGCCCGAGGAGAGAATGCGGTCGGCATCGCGGAACGAGATATAGGTGGACTGGGGTTTGTAGTTAAACAAAAGATCAAGCTCGTTTACCTGGTCGCTGATGATACGAAACCCGCGGCTGCCGTTAGAGACCGAAGGCTTGAAACAGATGATCTTTCCGGGATAACCGAGATCCCGGGCCGCTTCGCGGAACTGGTCGGCGTTTTCCACCACGCGGAATTCCGGCACTGCTATCCCCCGCCATTGGAGAAACTCATACAAACGGCTTTTATTATTGGCGATCTCCAGCGAGGCATGCGGGGAAACGGGGAGTTTGATACCCCCGGCTTCGAATCGCTTCATTTGGGCGGATAAGGGGATGAGTTCCTTAGTCACCAGCGGACAAACCAGCCCGATATTTTTTTCCCGGCACAGCGATAATACCGTTTCCGCGAACCCGGGATCCGTCGCCGGGGGGATCTGCATAAAATCTTTGGCCAGGTAACGTCCCGCCACATGCGGGGCCGCATCGGCCGCGATGACATGGAACAGGGGCTCCTTTCCCAGGCATTTCAGAATACCGGGAGCGCCGGGCGCCCCCGCACCGGTCATCAGTATATTTATTTTTCCGGAACTCATTTCGATTCACACCGTGCAATTTTATCGCACGACGGCTTCCTCCCCGTAAAGCTGATCCTTAAATTTAAGCGAAGGAGACGGAATAAAGGGACCGATCCCCAATTGCGACCATTTTTCATCCACGGATTTTATGGTTTCGTTATCCGCCACGATGATGTTGGGCCAGTCGCGGTGGAAGTTGTCGTATTCCGGGGTCTTTCTTGTTCCATCAAATCCCATCGTCGTTTGGTCGTGAATCGTGAGGCGTGAATCGTGAAGGGATCGTTTACGGAGCATGTGGTCCCTTTTGGGGTCGAGATTATTGCAAAAACGCCAGAGCGCGACAGGGAGGTCGTTGGGATCGACGGTGTGTTCTACATAGAGGATCATCTTGATACCTGATAATTCCGGCAGTGCGCATAATTGCTCGTGTAATTCCCGGATATGTCCCGGCCTGTTTTTCTTAACCGATATGATCAGGCAGGGAATTTCTTTGCTGACCAACGATACATTAATTCCGGTTATCTCTGTGTATTTTTTTAAAATGGACCGCCCATCGATTGAATCGTTCCCGACTTCCACCTTCGCCCCCCGGATTAAATCCGGGGCCACGGTGGACAAGCCCGACTCCCGACTCCCGACTCCTGTCTCCCGACTCCCTACTCCCCACTCAACCTCTTCCTCAAACTTCCAGGTACCGTCAATACACATTTTTCCTCCAAATCCCAGTTTGCTGCAACTGTGGTCGAGCACGTCCATCGGCCCGGTGGAGAAATAGATATCCGTGGCCGGGTTTAAATTCCTGAACACTTCCCTGGCGAGATTTTCATAATCGCTGATCTGTAATGTATCTACGGATTCACCTCCCGCAGCAGGGTTTTGGGAGGCCAGCACCAGGATCTTGTTGAACATCATCTGTCCCGCGCCCCACATAGCGTTCATCACTTTTTGTCCCTGCCCGGCATATTCCTTTCTGATCTTCGTGATCACGAGGTTGTGAAACACCCCTTCCACCGGCATGTCCATATCCTCGATCTCGGGCACCATGGTCATCTTGATGGGCGCTAGAAAGATCCGCTCGGTGGCCTTGCCCAGCCAGGCGTCTTCCTGCGGGGGAATACCCACGATGGTGGCGGGGTACACGGCGTTTTTCTTATGCGTGATGGCGGTGATATGAAACCGGGGATACCAGTCGGGCAGCGAATAATAACCGGTATGATCGCCAAAGGGTCCTTCCCAAATCAGTTCGTCGTTGGGGTCCACATAGCCTTCAATGATAAAGTCGGCGTCGGCCGGCACTTCCACACCGGGTTGCGAAATGCATTTCACCAGTTCCACTTTTTTCTTCCGTAAAAAACCCGCGAGCATGTATTCGTCCACATTCTCCGGCAGCGGTGCGGTGGCGGAATAAGCGTACACGGGATCGCCACCCAGGGCCACGGCCACGGGCATGCGCTTATTCATTTTTTTATATTCGGAAAAATGTTTGGCCGATACCTTGTGTTTGTGCCAGTGCATCCCGGTGAGCCGCGGACCAAATACCTGCATCCGGTACATACCCACGTTGCGGGAAAGCGTATTTGGGTCTCTGGTATGTATCACCGGCAGGGTCACAAAAGGACCGCCGTCGTTGGGCCAGCAGGTGATCACGGGCAGCCGGGTGATATCGGGATCGGTCATCACCACTTCCTGGCATTCGCCCCTGCCCTTCTTCACTTTGGGCATCCAGTTGGCAAACTGGCTGAGTACGGGCAGCAGTTTCAGTTTGTCGAGAATGCCTTCCTTCGGGGACGACAGGAGTTTAAACAACTGTTCGATCTCTTTCGCCACATCATCGAGGTGATTCACGCCAAGGGCCATGCACATTCTTTTTTCGCTGCCATAGGCATTCATCAGCACGGGGAAATCATAACCGGTGTTCTCAAATAAAAGGGCTTTACCGCCGCCACCGGATTTGCTCACCCGGTCGGTGATCTCGGCGATCTCCAGCCGGGGATTCACATAGGTTTTGATCCGGATCAGTTCACCGGCTTTTTCCAGCGCGTCGATAAATGCTTGTTGATTCTTCCAGGCCATGATGTTGTACGCTTCGCGAAGTTACAACAGGCGGCGGGAGTAATTGTTCTGAAGGAGGAATATCAATACAATTCAATCCGGGGACAACGCATAGTGCTCAGTCCTTTGATGTTCCGGAATGGGTCCGTTAAGGCTTGCAGTTTGAATTCAAAGGTAATACCTGTATAATAGTACCAGTCCATTTCCGAAGGTGTTCCGCGTTGCGAGCCATGTGCAGGATAAACGGGACTACCCCCGGGAAGTTCATCTCCCCGGTAAGCCAGTTCCACCGCTTTGGCTCCTCTTGCCTGCAGCAAAGCGTCCTCGTCTACAAAGGAAGAACTCAGGTCATCAAGATAATCAGTAAAGGTTTTCCGCTGGCTCATTTCCACCCCGATATTCAGGAATGGGGACACTGCGAATCTGAAACCTCCGCCAAAGGCCAGCGCGGTTTGCGTGAGTTGATAGGGTTTACGGTCGGGGTATTGCGGGAGTCCCTGTCCTTCGGTGCCCAGGGGCTTCAGGTATGTTTTATTGCCGTGGTTATCCCTTGTCCAGGGATTGAAATGGTAGAGCGCAACACCCCCGTACACATAGGGTGTGAACCGGTTGGTTTCAATATCCAGCAGGGTAAATTCCAGCGCCGCGTAGGCTTCCTGTATGGAACTGGTAAAACTCAGGTTGCGTGGTTTCAGGTAATCCCGGTTCCAGCGGTCGGCCGCCATCACTTTTCCCATAATGGCGCCTGCCCGTATGGCAAACCATCTTCCCATCGGTTTGCGCACGATCACACCGGCGGAGAATTGCGTATGACTGAATGTAAAACTGCTGGGATTCAGATCACCCTGGTAATTCATCGCTCCGGCAAAAAGGGAAACGGTAACTGCTTTATCCGGTTCCTGTGACCGGGCGGTATGATACCATAGCAATAATGCAACAACGCAGTACGGGTAGGTTTTTTTCATAGGATACAGTAGGCCCATCTTACAGGCGGCCTTTTCTAAAACGAAAAAAACGGAATTATCGTATACCGGGGCTACTTAAGGATAAATACCAAATATTCCAACCTATCTACTGATAACCAGTATATAAAAAAGAAGATGATTATATATTCTAAAAAATCCTCCGGCCGGATATAAAGTGGCGTTCCTTTATTTTCTTATTACAGTTCCCAGGAATTCAATACCCAGACCCGGAGCGGAGGAATAGAGGATCTTTCCGTAATCGTAGCCGATGCCGGTGGCCACATCCTCTTCGAGTAAGAGGGGGCCGTCCATATCCACATGATCGATAAACGGCAGGAGGTGCGCGATGGCAGCGGATCCAACCGTGGATTCATTCATGCAGCCCACCATGATTTTCATACCAAGCTGCCGGGCATTTTCGATCATTCTCCGGGCCGGGGTGATGCCGCTGCATTTGGTGAGCTTGATATTGATGCCGTGAAAAAATCCATGACATTTTTCCACGTCCTGCTCCCCCACGCAGGACTCATCGGCATAAAGCGGCAGCGGGGATTCCCGGTACAAAATTTTCATTCCTTCCCAGTCGTCTTTCGCCAGCGGCTGCTCCACCAGTTCCACACCCAGTTTTTCGAGTTGGGGGATCAGCTTCAATGCCGTGTCCAGATCCCATGCGGCATTGGCATCTACCCGCAACACGGCACCGGTATTCTCCCGCAGCGCCTGTACGATCGCGATATCATCGGCTGTGCCAACTTTGATCTTATAGATGGGCCAGGGCTTTTCTTTCATCTTCGCCACCATTTTTTCGATGGGGTCGATACCAATGGTGTAATCGCAGACCGGGTTTTTGGAAATATCGCCGTTCCAGATTTCATAAAGTTTTTTCCCTTTCATCTTTCCATAGATATCCCATGCGGCGATATCCAGCGCGCAGACCAGGAAATTATTTTGCGGAAAGAGATGATGGAGATAATGCCAGTACCGTTCCGGTTCGGTAAACGCGAACTTTTCGATAAAAGGTTTTTTCGCCTCCAGGTCCGATATCATTTTCTCCACCGGGATATTGTAATACGCGATCGCCGGCGCTTCGCCATAGCCTTTGATACCGAAATGTTCCAGTTCCACGATCAGGGTGGGCTGGTGGGTCTTGGTTCCCTTGGAAATGGTGAACGGGTGCCGGAATTTGAGATTAAAGGGCCAGTATGTTACTTTCAAGGCTGTGCTGTATTGAGGTTAGAGTGTAAAATTAGTGGAATGCACGATCAGTCCACAGTCCACGGTCCACGGACCACAGTCCACAGTCGACAGTCCACAGTCGACAGTCCACAGTCGACAGTCCACAGTCCACAGTCGACAGTCCACAGTCGACAGTCAACAGTCGGCAGTCTTGCAGTCGTGCAACCATACAGCCGTACAAACTGCAGCTTTGCAGTCGGCTGCAGACTATAGTGGCAGAATCTGAGCATAACATAGGAAATCCTAAACAATAGTGAACTGTCTGTGGACCGTGGACCGTGGACCGTGGACTGTAGACTGTAGACTGTAGACTGTAGACTGAATCTCATCTCCCGCTGTTCACCACATAACCTTTCAGCTCTTC
>CAYRHU010000035.1:0-34609 GCA_964424155.1 uncultured Chitinophaga sp. | reverse complement strand
ACGCCCACATGCCAGAGCCGCTGGGAATCCACGACAAAATGCGCGCCCTTTGGCATCGGCACATGCGCTTCTGATTCCTTAATGGGCAAATTATTTTCATCGCTGTCATACAGCAGCATGTAGCTGTCGGGATTATCCGTGAGTTCGATCCACATCCGCACCACCCAGCCTTCATCTTCCGGGTTCAGGCGGTTGTTATCATCCCGGTGCACGGAACGCAGTGCCTGGTCGTGGTTCTGCGGCTCGAGTTTGATGATCCGCACCCGGCCGAAATTGGCAGGTATGGATTTGATGTAGGCCATCAGGTTCGGGCATAGCTCTATGTTAGGTGTAAAGAGGGCGTGTTTATCCGGTTTACCGTTTTCCCAGAACCCCTTGCATTCAAGGGTGCCGTCGCAGGATGCCAGCGGGGCGAAATTGGTATCGCCGCCGCTTTTCCAGTCCATATAGGTGAGGTTTTCCCACTCGGATGAGGGGATATGGGAAATATCGAGGGTTTTCATGATCACGTATCCCTTTTCTTCCATCACTGGCATGCGGTAATGAGGCGTATGGAGGGGGATCTTTACGGACCAGTGTTCGCTATGGGGCCAGAAGATGGCGGGAGTGGCAGACATAAAATCAAAATTTGTTAATCGGATGATTACTTTGTCCGCGAAATTAACGATTATCGACTAAACCACTTATTTAGCGTGAGCTGTTTTGCTGAAATCCATTAATGTCGTCCCGTACCAATCTTAATAAAGACAATACGACCAATCTCATTTTTTAAATTAATTTAAACCGCTACATTTATAGACCACCATTTGTATGATGTACCAACGACACATACATCATGCTTATATAGTAGTTGGTCTTGTCACCGGGCTGATCAGTGAATCTCTTGCTCAACCTAATAACGTCAATACACCGCCATTAAAATTTGAACATTATAATTCCGAGCAGGGCATGTCCACGGGCTCGATGGTTGCTTTTTTTAAAGACAGCAAAAAATTCATGTGGTTTCTTACCACCGGGGGAATTAACCGGTATGATGGAAGTGAATTTAAGATTTTCAGATATGATGCTTCTGATTCCACTACCATCAGTAATGGGTCGCCCACGGCCATAACGGAAGATAAAAACGGGATCCTCTGGATAGCTTGTGATATTCCGCAAGGCTTGAATGCCTACCACCCCGAAACCGGAAAATTTACCCGTTACAATTCAAATGCCGCATATAAAAACAAATTACCCACCGCCCAGGTGCTTTCCCTGTTGGTTGACAACAACAATGTGCTCTGGATCTGTGCCGAGGGAGATGGTGTATATGCCTGGGACCTGCAAAAAAACGAAATCAGGCATTTTGAACAAACCCCCAATTCCGCCACTTCCCTTTCCAATAACAATATCATTAACGGGTTGGTATTGCCCGACGGAGATATGCTGTTCTACGCTGCCAACAGCCTTCATCGCTATAGTCAGAAAACGGGGAGCTTTACGAACATGAAAGGAATCCCCGGATACACATTGGAGACTAACAAATGGAAGCCCGGTGTGTTTATCAACAGCAACAACCGGTTATGTATCGCTGACGATGACGGAATAAAATTTCTTGACTCCCTGGTAAGCCCGGCAGTGAGCTACCCTGTTGCGTTAAGTGAAATACTTAAATATTCTGCACACAAATATTTATCGTGGCTACCGGATGGAAGCATCTGGATAAATACAGAATCCGGATTATATATTCTTGATGCCAGCCGGAAAAATTATTCCGTTTACAGGCATGATGATCACGATCCCAGCTCCATTTCCGCCATGCAGTACCAGGATCTTACCTATGATCATTCCGGTGTAATGTGGATCCGTGGCGGCTACGGCATCAACAAAGTAAGCCTGGACAAAGACAAAATGCATATTGTAAATAATGACGACAGGGACAACCTTCTTTTGTCCACTGCAGCGGATGTGCGTTTCACCTACCGGGACCGGTCCGGCCAGATTTTACAGACTAAAAGACAAGGTATTTCCGTATTCAATTATGCTACCGGGGAATTCAAACCCTGGGTGCCGGATGCGCAGGCTGAAATATTTTTAAACAGGCAGTTCGTCCAGTTTATTTACCAGGATACAACAGGTTCATACTGGTTTGGTGTTGATGGCAATAAACTGGTTTTATATAATCCCCGTGCCGGTACCAACAAATGGACTTATACAGAGAATCATGATTTCAATTCCCTGGGCGCTCATTATTACCAGTCTGTACTTCAGGATGATGCCAAAAACATCTGGTTCGCCGGTGCATCAACCTTATGGAGATACGATATGAGCACTAAAATGTTTAACCGTTACTTTATTGACCCGGTTAAAAAGAAAAATGTAGTGAATTCCAATGCGGTGATCCTTGCCCCTGGTGACGGAAATGTATGGTTTGGCACCATTGGGCTTTCCCGCTATGATAAAAGCAGCAATACAATCCGGAGTGTTTCATTGTCCGGCAATGAAGCTGGCAGGATCCTTTCCGCAAGTAAAATCTCCTGCGGACTGAATGCGGGAGGAACCAGTATGTGGATTGGCACCGATGGCAGCGGGTTGTTCCTGCTGGATTTCAAAACACAGGCTTGCAGGAGAATATCCAGGACTGACGGCTTACCCCATGACCGCATCTTTGCTGTTTCACGGGACAAGAACAATCATTTTTGGGTTTCAACGGATGACGGTTTATGCAAATTTATTCCGCCTGAGAATATTTTAGACCCCGATAGCAAAGGAAGATTCAAGACATACAAAGCCAATTTTTCATGGCCGGCACAGGGCTATTCGTATTCCAATGGAACCATGTATTTTCATATGTTCCGGTATACCGGGTTATTTTATTTTCACCCGGACAGCCTGACGGAGAATCGCTATATCCCGCCGGTATATATTACCGGTTTCCGTTTATTTAATAAACTTGTGACTGCTGGTGATTCCACCCGGGTGCTGGATTCGGCCATTGAAATGAAAAAAAGGATCGTTTTACGGTACGATCAGAATATCATATCCTTCACTTTTGCCGCTTTGAATTTCATCCATCCTGAAAATAACCAATATGCGTACCGGCTTATTGGATTCAATAAAAACTGGATTTATACGGATGCTTTGAACCGGGTGGCAAGTTATACAAACCTTGACCCGGGCACATACACATTTGAAGTGAAAGGGAGCAATAATGACGGGGTGTGGAACGAAATACCAACCAGGTTAGAATTAATCATTACTCCGCCTTACTGGCAAACCTGGTGGTTCAAGGCTTTAATAGCCCTGGTTGCTGCCGGAATCATATATAGCATATACCGCTATCGCCTGCGGCAGGTATTAAAAATGCAAATGATCCGGAATGCAATTGCGCGCGATCTTCATGATGACCTGGGTAGTACGCTGAACAGCGTAAAAGTTTATGCCAATGTTGCTACCCTTGAGGAGGACAACAAAAAATACCTGGGGAAGATCAAAGAGGGTACCCAGGAAGCCATCGCCAGTGTAAGGGATATCATTTGGGTTTTGGATGAAAAAAAAGACAGCCTGGAACACTTGTTTACACGGTTCAGCCAGTTTGCCGAGCCCATTTGTGATGCCAATCATATCCGGTATCAACACAGCATGGAGGGTGATATTCATCAATTGCAACTACCCCGGGAAGAAAAAAGAAACCTCTATTTAATCATCAAGGAAGTGATCAACAACAGCATTAAACATGCTGAGTGTAAAAATATCACCGTCCGGGCATCAGCCGAAAAAAAGAAACTGAGAATAACGATTGCCGATGACGGGAACGGGTTTGACGTGCGGCAGGTTCTTAAAGGAAACGGCCTGGATAATATCCGGAACAGGGCTTGTGAAATAAAATATCAGGTGGAAATCATCTCCTCCCCCGGGAAAGGAACCGTGATCACCCTGAAAAAAATATGATCATAGCCTGACGATCCCGTTTTTAATCGCGTACAGCGCGAGCCCGGTCCTTGTTTTCAGTTCCAGTTTCTGGAACAGGTGATCGCGGTAGCTGTCAACGGTGCGAGGGCTTACCTTCATAGCATCCGCGATCTCTTTATAGGTGAGTTCCGAACAGGCCAGTTTGAGAAACTCCATTTCTTTTTCCGTTAAATGCAGGACTTGCTGGGATGCCTTGCTTTCCTCATCCCCTCCCCGGATACTGTGCACCAGTCGCCCGGTCACCATTTCGGAATAGTAGAACCCTTTTTCCGCGGCGGCATGGATGGCCAATTTCAACTCATCGGGACCCGATTCTTTGAGGAGGTACCCGACCGCCCCGTTCTTCAGCATCCGGATCACGGCGTTTTCGTCATCCACCATGGTGAGGGCGAGAACTTTCATTTCGGGGTAATGCTCCCTGATCCACCGGGTCGTTTCAAAACCATCTTTGACGGGCATATTGATATCCATCAGGATCACCTGCGGGACTTTTCCGGACTGCAGCTTCGCGATACATTCCTCCCCGTTACCCGCTTCGAACAGCACGTCGAACCCGATGCCCGAAACCAGGGTCGTAAGCCCGTTGCGGAGCATGACGTGATCGTCAACGAGTGCTATGCGGATCATGCGCTTGCCTTTTTATGCTGATGCGGATACATTGCTCCTGGTTATCACTGTACTCCCTGATGGTGGCATGGACGAGGTTTGCCCTTTTCCGTATGATATTATTCCCTTCATTTTTGGCTTCGGTTATCTTAGCCGTCTGCAAAGCCTGCCAGCAAATCTGAATGCCGATGGTTTTTTCCCAGTACCGGACCCGTAATTTTATTCTCCCGGCTTTCTCCTCATATAATGCCCTATAAATATAAGACTGCAAAATGGAAAATAATATGAGCTCCCGGATCCCATCCATCCGATAGGGACTACCCTTTATGCCATACTCCGTTTCACATATACCCGCTTCCTTTAGTCGCTGTAATTCATAAAGAACAGAAGCCAAAAAGCCCTTCTGCGTTATTTCTGTAGGGCTAAGTTGCCTTGCCAGGTTACGAAGGTCTTTTATGGCTTTCGATAACAAATGATCCGATTTCTTAATCAGCCGCGCCGCCTCCTCCCTGTTGTCGGGGTTCAGCGCCGCGATCTGGAACTTGGCAAGGCTCAGTATCTGGCCGATGTTTTCAAAAATTTCGCCGGATAATGATTTGAGGTTCCAGTCCTGGATATCAAGACTGGATAAAAGGCTCTCATCGGCAAAGGATAAATATTCACTTCTTTTCATAAAAGTGCCAACTTAATAAATACGGTACACACTGCTGCAATGCTCGGATTAGTTTCCGAATAACCAATCGGTGAAAATACTGATGCCTTATCGGTGTTTTTACCGGCTGGAAAGAAGCGGGACTAATAAATATTTGTATTACTCCTAAATCTGTTATCCCCTGAACCGCCGGAGTCCTTATTGAAAGCAGATTATTTACCCAGCATAAAACTGTTTATGAAAAAAACAAATTACTGCCTGCTTCTTATACTATTCAGTTCAGTCTTAATTTCACAAGCCCTGTTCAGCCAGCCAGGTTTTGAAAATATTATCAGGAATGCTCAAAAGGGGCCAAATGCAGGTATTCAAGTTACGGGGTTCCAATGCAACGGTATCCCGGTAGCAGGGCTTACACTATCCTCGGTAAATCCTGTTTGCCCCAGCATGCTTTTCACACTAAGTCTCAGCGAACCTTATTCACCCGATTATTCTTATACATGGCAGATATCTGAAGACAACCAATATTGGGGTACTTACGGGACGTCTTACCCCAATCCGGAAAAACTGGTCATTTCACAGGACCAGGACCTTTATTACCGTTGCAAGATCACCTGTATTAACAGCGGATTAAGTTCATATTCCGTACCTGTGAGGGTCAACCTGAGAAACGGATACGCTCCGGTTGACTGCCCTTGCAGTTCATCCGCCTATGAATCCAACGATTATTCAGATATCACCGGCATTGAGATCGCAGGACTGAATAACATATCAGATTGCATGAGCAGTCCGGGAGGCTATTCAATTAAAAATCAATATAGCGACTATACGAGCTTAGCCCCTGGTCAGCTACCAAGAAACACCGCTTTACCCGTTAATATCAGCATTACAGCCTGCCAAAACAATACGAACAGCCAGAATAAATCCATGGTCAAAGTTTTCATTGACCTGAACAAAAACGGTTCCTTCTCTGACGCGGGGGAAAATCTCTTCACTTCTGCCCTCTTCTATTCCGGTATGCAAGGAACGGTCACATTAATTCAGGGAACCATTAATATACCCGCACAAACAGAATCCGGTGTAACAAGGATGCGGGTAATCAGCCTGTGGAGTGGCCAGTTTCCCTGTGAAAATTATTTTAACGGAGAAACGGAAGATTATCTGATCAATATCGTTCCGGGCACCCCCTGTACCGGAGCTGTGCAACCCGGATTAACAATCTCAGCGGCCGATTCCCTTTGCCAAAACTCGGCATTTTCAGTAACTTATCAGCATCCGGCTCCCTTTTCTGGCATCTCCAAACAATGGCAATCTTCACCGGACAGTCTCATTTGGACTGACGTATCCGGCGCTACTAATGACGTTTACAGCACTACCCTTTCGAGTACAACTTTTTACCGTTGTAAATTCACCTGCACTTTCTCCGGTAATATTTCCTATTCATTACCAAAGAAAATCACCAAAAAGCCGCACTACCTCTGTTATACTTATCCTGATCTTGGTGCGGGCGGCCAGCAAACAACCATCCATGTGAAATTCGGGAGCCTGGATAATTTTTCGGGCTGTAACACGCAATTACCTTCTCCATCAGTTTATCCGAAATACTCGGATTATCGTTTAATCGTTCCGGCTCCTGACATTCTTCAGGGAAGCTCGGTTCCTATCTATGTAACGGCAAAGAACTGTTCCAATCAAAGCTCTTATACAACCATGTTTGTTCTTATCGATTTCAATCAAAATGGATTGTTCGATAGCAACGAAGAAATTATTGTTGGCGCTGGAGATGTGTCAACCCCTTCGGGATTGACTAAATCCAGATTAGTCCCCGTTCCACAGGATGCTCCCCTGGGATTGACCGGAATGCGGATCATGTACAGTAATAATTCTAACAGTGAAATTGAGGATTATCTTGTGAATATTGTTGGCTTCAATCCATGCACAGGGATTCCTGTTCCGGGTAGAACATTAGCAGAAAAGACAATTCTCGAGAGTTCGGAAACATACACAACACTGAGTCTTGAAAACGATCTCAGTTCCGGAGGATTGAACTTCATGTGGGAATATTCTGTGAATGGTACAAGTTGGAATAATTTTTCTATAACAACAGGGCCCACTCTCCAGGTCTCTGCAGACTGGTATTTCAAATGCAAAGTCACTTGTACCCATTCCGGGTTATTTGCATACTCTACTCCTGTTAAGATCATTCGGTATTGCAATGCCTATGCCAGCTCGCCGGACAATGCGGAAATATATAATGTAACGGTCGCCAATCTGAATAACTCTTCTTCCTGTTCTACCCAATTAGCCGCCCCTTCGGTTTACCGGTCTTATTCAAATTACAGGAATTCTGTCGCACCTGCCGATCTTCCAGCCGGGTCGACCATTAATTTCTCACTCACCGCGGGTACATGCGGTTCCACTTCTGCTGGTTTCCTGCGCATATACATCGACTTCAACAAAAACGGAAGCTTTGCAGATGCAGGTGAAACGGTGTATACATCGGCTGTTTTCAATCCGTCTGCGGCAGGCGTAATTCGCAACGGAAGTTTTATCGTACCAGCAAGCAGCTTACCCGGTTTAACCGGGATGAGGGTCATGTTCATTCAATCAAACTCACCGGCATCATTTAATTCCTGTTCCTCTTACACGTATGGCGAAACTGAGGATTACCTGGTTAATATTCAACCCTCCACTCCCTGTTCCGGCACCCCTGATCCGGGGAATACAGTTTTCAGCTGCTCAAAAATGTCCATACAAAACCAGGAACCACTGAATCAACCGGGTATCTCCTACCAGTGGCAATGGTCTTCCGACAATTTGAGTTGGGAAAATATTCCCGGGGCCATCGCCGCCAGTTTGAACAACCAGCTTGTTTTGCAAAAATATTATCGTTGTGCCGTTACCTGTGCAGGATCAGGCTTGACCGGAAATTCCATACCGCTTCAGCTTACTTTAGACCGGCTTGGAAATTGTTATTGTATACCTCCTCTAATCAATTTTTCTACGGACTATGCTGATATCACCCGGGTACAAACCGGAACGCTGGATAACCTTTCGACCTGTATCACAACAGGCGGAAATCTATCTGTACCTAACTACTATTCCAACTATAGACACCTTACCGCCACAGATCTGATTCAGGGACCCGACATCCCGTTGACGGTAACTGCTTCAGGCTGTAACTACTCCGACAGCCTGTACCAACTGAAAGTATACATCGACCTTGATCAAAACGGAAGTTTCAATGAAACGAATGAAAAACTTCTCGTAACATCAGCCGTATCAATGGCATCAGGCCCTGTGACTATACAGGGTAATTTCTCCATTCCCTTTGGTTCACTTACCGGCAGAACTATTATGCGGGTCATGCTGGTGAACCAGGGAGCAGCACAAGGCAACTCCTGCAGCTCTTACAGCACCGGTGAATCAGAAGACTATACGATCAATATCATTGCTGCAGGATCCTGTCCTGGAAACTACATTCCGGGACAAACAATTGCTGCCATCAACCCCATCTGTCCGGGTGATTCCCTGATCCTAAAATTGCAACAAAGACCAATCATCTCCGGATATACATTCCAGTGGGAATATGCGGCAGATAATATTTCATGGAATGTTCTTTCCGGTCAAACTGACAGTGTAGCGAAATTTATATTCAATAATCCCGGATACTACCGTTGTCGCCTAACTTGCACGAACGGCGGGCAGCAGCTGGTTTCTACTCCTTTGTTTATCGGATCGATCGCTCCCATGTCCACCGTTCCCTATACAGAGGATTTTGAATCCATGCAACGGACAGGCATTGGAATTGTACCTTGTGGCTGGGCGACAGAAAGCCCGTCTACCGGAAACTGGACAAGCTTCCAGAGTACAATCACCGCCAATTCCGGTCAGCAATTCATGTTCCTGGGCAGTATTCCCCTGCAGACCTGGATGTTCACAAAAGGAATTCAACTTTCTGCAGGGATCACCTATAAAATCTCATTCCACTACCGGACAAATGCATCGCAGAAAAGAATAATTCTGGCAACCGGCAGCGGTCAAACAAGTTCCCAGATGACGGAGATCCTTGAGGATTTAATGCTGCCCTATTCTGGTGAAAGGTATCAGTTCGCATGGACATCTTTCACACCGTCATCTGCAGGAATTTATTATTTCGGAACAGGTATAGAAACACAGGCTCCCCCCAACGGAGTTTGGATCGACGATTTTTCTGTAACCGAATTGAACGACTGTGAACCACCTACATTTACCAGCGCAAGAACTGAAGGAACCTCCGCTTTTATTTCGTGGAAATGTACCGGCTGTACCGGCAGCTACCTGGTTGAATACGGCCCGGTTGGATTTACGCCCGGTCAGCAGCAATCTGCCGGAATGAACGGGACGATTGTCCCTTCCCCATCAACCGAAGTATTGGTAACCGGACTGACTCCTCTCAGTAACTATGAAATCTATGTACGACGTGAATGCGCGCCTGGTGTATACACCATCAATACGGGTCCGATTAAATTTTCCACTTTCCTGGTGAATGACATTTGCAGTGGCGCCACACTAATTTCCTGCACCAACACGACTGTTACCATCAACTCCCTGCAAACTACCAACGATAATATTGTAAGCAATTGCGGATCCGGTGGCGGACTCATCGTGAAAAATGGAACATGGTTTAAAATGCAGGGTGACAATAATACGATTACCGTTTCCACCTGTTCAAGTACTTATGATACAAAAATCTCTGTCTTTAAAGGGAACTGTGCATCACTTGAATGTGTAACCAGTAATGACAATGCCTATTGCTACCAGTACCCGTATGGTGCCATCATGTCGAACCGCTCAAAAATCAGCTTTAATGCATTGGCCGGGACAGACTATTATATCCTTATACACGGAACTCCCAATTTCGCGAACTCGTTGAATGTAGAATTCACCTGTACAACCGGGTTTTGCGCACCTCCGTCAAACGACGAGGCTGTTAATGCGACAGCACTGGTGCTGGCAACCAATTCGGAGAATTATATATACAGCAATAATACTTGCGCAACCGTTTCGCCTGTTCCCAACCCGCCATTAAATAACGGTATCTGCGGAGAAAGCGTGCCGGTTGGTTGTGTTTTTTGCCCATACGGAAATTCCGAAATCATTCAGGATATATGGTTTTCCTTCAATTCCGGCTCATCCACAGCCGTTCAGCTTTTTCTGGCCTCTGCTGAAATTATAAACAGTGCAAGTCAAAACTACTATTATGGGATCTATTCCGGATCACCCGGCAATCTATCCTATAAATCCTGTGGCAAGATCAATTGGAATAATTACAACCTGATTTCGGGGCTTACCGTTGGTACCGCCTATTATATCCGAATTTACACTTCCCGGGGTGTTCCCAGTACAAACCAGGATGGGATTGCAGGTACTTTCAAGATAATGATCCGCGCCAACAGTAATCTTCCTCTCTGTGTAAGTAATGTCAGTAACCCTGTAAACGGTGAAATCAATGTCTGTACGGGCAACATTCTGCTCACCTGGCCTTCAAACGGCAGCGCCACCGGATTTGACCTGTACCTTGAGGCCGGGAACAGCGATCCCGCCATACTGGTAGCCTCCAACATTCCTTACTCATATTACGATGTGAGCAACCTTTTGCCCAATACCACCTATTACTGGAAAATTCGCGCCCGGAAAGGGGCTTTGTATGCAGCAAGCTGCAGTAACATCTTTTGGTTTCGGACTGGTGACAATCCTTGCTACTGTGAATACTCCAATTCTATCCAGGTAATCACAAAAGTGTCCATCGCCGGATTGAATAACAGCAGCAGTTGCAGCACTATGCCCGGAACGGTAAAATATACTTCCCTACCGGCTACTCCTATACATAAAAATAGAAATTACCCAATAACGATCGAATTGAGTAACTGCGGGATATTGCCCGAATACCCGGATGCAAGCGTGTATGTAAAAGTATACCTGGACCTAAATCAGGATGGGGATTTTACCGACCCTTTTGAAGAAATATTCAACGGGATTCACCACAATCTTCAAACTGGCGGTACGGGCATTGTTTCAGGGATGGCATTCATCCCGCCAAATACGGTAGAAGGCCTGACCAACCTAAGGGTTGTAGCCACTTTCCAGAATAATCCATTATCCGCATGCAATTACAATCCTGGTGAAGTTGAAGAATATGTATTGGATATAATGCCGCCTTTACCCTGTACACTTACTACTGAAGCGGGAACGATCACCGGCATTAACAGCCTATGTAAGAATAATCCGGCTGAACTGAAGATTTCCGGCTTCACCAACGGTGCTGAACTACAGTGGCAATATGCATTATCTCCGGAAGGACCCTGGATTAATCATCCGGATGGCAATCACCCGACATTAGCAACTGGGCCACTCTCAAGCAACACCTACTACAGGGTAATGGTGACTTGTGCAGAAACTGTCTATACAAACCCCTACACTGTGAATATCAAAGATTTCAAAGAGTGTTTTTGCATGTTTGACCCGATATATGGATATCACAGCCCGGATATTGTATCGGTTCAAGCCGGCCCCCTGAGCCACCAGCTTTTTGAAGGCAATCCGGCAATTTACAATGACTATACCAGCTTAGGTTCAGCAGAATATTTCAAAACTGTTCTGTATAACTTTTCAGCCCGCATTGCAAGCGGTTCCAGTGGTGATGTATATGCCCAGCTGGCTGTCTTTATTGATCTTAATCACAATTCATCATTCAACGATCCCGGAGAAATGGTCATAATAAGCAATTACGTGTACACCAGGATATGGGGTGTGCTGGTTACCGGCACGTTCACGATTCCTTCCACAGCCATGACTGGTGAAACCCGATTAAGAATTGTAATGCATGATATGAATACGGCATCCATGGAAGGATGTTTCACTGGTGGCACTTACGGAAATTTCGGGGGGACCGTACTCGATTATCTTATTGATATCCGGGACTGCTCATCATTGCCACCTCCTGTTATCAGTGTCTCAGACGTAAGCAATAGTTTTTGTAATAGTATACAGCTCACGGCTAACAGTTCTGTTCCGGTAAATACATTTAACTGGTCAACCGGGCAAACAACCCAATCTATTGATTTAACAACGGCAAACCAACCAGGATCTTATTCTGTAAATTTAACTTATGTGAACGGCTGTAACGCTGCTGCCAACTATTCTTACGATCCGCAGGTACTAACTAGTTCCTACACTCTGCTGGCCACTACCAGCCTCAAAATGCATTCCAACAACACCGTCATCAACGGCAGTGCCGGTGTAGTAAATAGTACCGGATCTGCTTCCATCAAGAAAAACACCAGTATCGCCGGACCGGGTGCCTTTCTGAAGGCGAATAATATTTCACTGCAGACACCATATAACATCCCTACTATACTGTATGCACCGGCACCGGTGGCGCTACCCGTAATGCATTATAATACAACCAGTACATCCGGATTAGCTAATGTTAATGTGACCGATGGCACTACTACCACAATAACCGGTAATCGTAAAAATGTTACCATCGGGAAAAATTGTAATGTCATCCTAACCGGTAACATATTCGCTAATATTTCTATCGGCGAAAAAAGCAAAATCCTCTTCACCCAATCATTGATCAATGTGAATTCTATTTATTTAGAGAAAGGGAATAACAGCAATTTGACTGCGCTGCGCTTCAGTTCCGATGCTATTGTACGGAGCAGTGGTAAGATCACAATAAACGAAAAATCGGTCATCAACCCAGAAAACTTTAAAGTGATCTTTTACATCGGCAAACCCTCTTCATCGGCTGATTTTACTGTTGAAGGCGATGGTAATGTAACCGTGAATGCAAGCATGTATATACCCAACGGGAAACTCAGTGTGGAAGGTGATGATGAGCATTATACATACATGAATGGAAAATTCATTGCTGAGAAAATCGAAACCAATGGCAAAAATGTGACCTGGAACTGGTATGAATGTGAGCCCACCGGCCCGCCGCCACCATTATCACACAAATCGGGCAACCAGCCGGCCGAACAACTGGCAGTATCGCCCGATGGCAACCTGGGTGTGAAAGCCTGGCCCAACCCCAGTGAAAACGAATTCACCCTGCGGGTATCCAGTTCGAATAGGGAAGCCATCAGTATACGGGTAACGGACATGAGCGGTCAAACGGTATGGACGATATCCGGCATGCCCGGTATCCCTTACCAACTGGGACAGCAACTCGCCCGGGGCGTCTATATCGCCGAGGTGACCCAGGGCAGCCGGCGCGTATACGTAAAACTGGTCAGGCAGTAATCCTCAGCAATCACCCCGCATTGCAGCGGGGTGATTGCGTATCGGTGAATAAACGGATAGCGGTTCCGTTATAATACTGTTCCGGCCTCCGCGATAAAAAAGAAAATTTGAACTGATCATTCAATCTCCCCAGGAAAACCGGCCCTCCTGCCCTTAACCTATTTGCAATTACCAAAACCTAACGGTATGAAAAAGATCCGCGTTCTGTTATCTGGGGTCGTTTCCGGAATGACCCGACTAATAGTTTATATATTTCTTCTTGCATCTGTGAATGGCAACGCGCAGTCTTACTGCACCACGGGATTAGCTGATCCCACCTACGGCTGTGCATGGGGAAGCGCCATCAATGACTTTTCGCTCAGCAATGTGAACCAGTCGGGAACGGGTTGCAGCGGGGAGTGGGCAGACTATACTTCCCAGACCATTCAGCTGGCAAGTGGTGAATCCTTCCTGTTCACGCTCACATCCACATCCAACAGCTGGAATTATACTTATGATTTTGCGGCGATCTGGATAGACTTCAATGACAACTTCAGTTTTGCGGACCCGGGAGAAATGGTGTTTTCTTCACCTGCCGGAGGTGTATTCTCAGGCACAATCACGATCCCCGTTTCCGCCCCGCTGGGAAATCACCGTTTGCGGGTAAGGCTGAAAACCGATTATAGTAGTCTCACTCCATTTGCAGCAGGCGACGCCTGCACCTTTTTTTATTACGGGGAGACACATGACTATACGGCTCAAATTGCGAGCGCCCCTACCTGCCAGGGACTTTCCTCGCTTTCCGTTTCCAAAATCAAAAAATTCTCGGCCCAGGTAAACTGGGGATGCGGCGGATGCAGCGGACCCTTCATCATTGAATACGGACTTTCCGGATTTACACCCGGCACCGGCAACAATGCAGGGCCCGGCGGAACCAAACAAACTGCCAATTCTTCCCCGTCAACGATCAGCGGGCTCCTGGCAGATAAAGATTATGATGTATATGTTAGAAGAAAATGCGGCACCACGGATTACAGTCTAAACTTTGGCCCCGTAAAATTCCATACGGTTTACGATGCCTGCGCCACGATGCAGACCATCGCCTGCGGACAGACAGCCATCAGTAGCCTTCCTGCCGGCAGAGGAGAATTTGATTTCTATCCGGGCCAGCCTGTTCCCGCCGAAGGAAAAGAAAATATCTTCCGCTTTACGCCTGACCAAACCGGTAAATTCGTGATGAATATTACCAACTCGAATTCAAACCAGGTTTATTGTTTTATCAAGGAGGCCTCCCTGGGCTGCGACCGTTATTCCTGGAACTATGTCAGTACGCTTTACAGCGCCCCTGCCATGGTACTGCTGGGCACGCTCACCGCAGGGGTCGACTATTACATCCTGTTTGATAACCCGAACCCAACCTGGGCCACCGAACACGAGTTCAATATCGGTTGCTACAGCCCATATGATCCCTGCCCGGACATTACGACGACTTTGTGTGAAAGCCCGGTAAACATTACTATCGAACCGGGGGCAGGTAAATTCGACATCCCGGCCGCATTAAGTGAATGGGAAACGATCACTTTTTTGGGGAAGGAAAAAATTCTTTCTTATACCCCCTCGACCAACGGTAAGATCCGGCTTAAAGTGACCGCCCCGGATTTTCAAAATGGGGCAGGCTTCTATATCAAACCCGTTTCGGGCGGATGTAACGCGGAAGGCTGGACTTTTATAGGTCATAATTACAGTTTTGGGCCGTACTATACCTGGTACAGTGAGTCCTGTACAGTAACAGCAGGTACTCCATACTATATTCTTAGCGATGCGAATGACCTTGGAGGAAGAAACCTGACGATCGAAATATCCTGTCCCGATGTTTGGGAACCCTGCGATGCGATTGTTGCGGTAACATGTGGCACTCCCGTTATAGGGAACATACCGGCCGGGCTTGGCAAATTCGATACCACCGGGTACCGCTGCAACTACCGCTACATGCCCGGCAAGGAACTCATCTTCAGCTTTACTCCAACACAAACCGGGTACTATACTATCGATGTATCGGCCACTGAATACAACAAGATGGTTAACTATATGATCAGGGAAGCTGATAACTGCGATGCGGAAGACTGGATCTGCCTGGGCGGCGTTGGAGCCTATTCACTGACAGGAAGTTTTCTCACACCCCTGCAACTTCAGGCAGGAGAAACTTATTACCTGCTGATGGATGCGGAAGAAACATCAGCGCCATCCACCCAGACCTTCACGATCCAATGCACGATTGCGGAAGATCCCTGTGCCGGAATAACTCCATTAACATGCGGTCTTATTCAGCATGTCAGCATCCCGCTCGGCATAAGTTTCTTTTCCCCCTATCTGAATTATAGTATCCTGAACGGAAAAGAAAAGATTATGTCCTTCACTCCTCCAGCTACGGGCACCTATTTCTTACGAGTGACCAACCGTACGGGCACTTCCCCCAGTTACGCCATTAAACCGGCTGCAGACGGATGCAACCCCGATAACTGGATCCTGATACAGCAATTCTATTCAAATAATACGAGCCTCATCCCAATATCACTGGTTGCCGGAACGGAATACTATATCCTGGCCGACTACTATTACTATGCCGATTACCAACCTGCCGTGGATGAGGACATTGAGATCTTATGCCCTTCTGAAACCTATGACCCTTGTGCAACCCTGTATGATATATCCGGATGTGCAAGCCCTGTTACCTCGGTACATGCACCGGGGGTGGGCGCTTTTGTTACCTATTCTAATTTTTTCACTTATGGCACAGGTATCGCCGGGCCGGCAGGAAAGGAAAATATTTACCGGTTCACGGCTACGCAAACCGGCAGGTATATCATCAGGGCAACAGGAGGAACCGGTGAAGTAAGTTTTGCGATCAAAGAAATGTCAGGTGGCTGTAACGGATCGGGCTGGACCAATATTGGCAATGCAGGCGGAAACTGGTATTATTATCCATCCGACCTTCCCATTCCTTTGCAACTTACAGCGGGTAGTTCTTACTTTATACTGGTGGACGCGAACGATATCATCGGCGCTTCCATCACTTTTGAACTAATCTGCCCGGAAAATTATGACGGCTGCAATGAGATCATTCCCATCACCTGCGGGCCGGATTATATCCCGGTAAATTTAACAGCCGGGTTTGGAAACCTGTTTTTACCTCCGTGCTATTATCCTTACCAGGCCGTAGGTAAAGAAGTGATATTCGAATTTACCGCTTCGGGCAACGGAAGCCAACCTGTTGAAGTAAGTACCAGCATGACCTTCCTCGGCTACATTAAAAAAAGCTCGCTGGGTTGCGGCCCGGCTGGCTGGACCTGTATCGGCCAAGCCTACAGTCCCACCACCTGGTACACCCCTGATCTGATCGCCGGTGAACCCTATCTCCTGATGTTCGTTCCGGTTTCCAATTACGGAGTAAACACATCGCTCATGAGTTTCCGGTTGCTTTGTCCTTCCGGCTGCCGTATTTATGCGGATGCGGACGGAGACGGTTACGGCGATCCCGCCCGTGTCTTCCAGGAATGCTGGAACGTACCTTTTGGCTATTCTGCAAATAACCTGGACTGCAACGATGCTGTGGAAACCATTAACCCGGGTGCCCCGGAGATTTGCGGGAACCTGGTAGACGATGATTGTGATGGAGAAGTGGACGAAGAAGATTGCACCTGTGGCAATATAACGGTGAGCATTACACCGGGAGACGCTGCCAACAGTTTCTGCAACGGGTTACAGCTGACTGCCGTCACTGAAGCCACCGTTCAGTCATACAATTGGTCAACCGGTGAAACCACTGAATCGATCATGCTGACAACAGAAGACCCCGAAGGAGACTATACCGTCACCATACAAAATGAACTCGGGTGCCAGGCAACGGCAAGCTTCCATTATAATCCACAGGATTACGCAAGCTCTTATACAATACTCGCATTAAAGTCCATCAAGTTCCAGGGGAACAATACGGTGCTGCACGGCAGCGCAGGAGTTACCGGGGCCGGTGGTAAGGCTTCGCTGAAACGAAATGCCAGCATAGCCGGAACAGGCGCATTCCTGAAAGCGGCCAATATCTCGCTGCAATCACCTTACAACATCCCGAATATCATTTATGCTCCCGTTGTGGTTACGTTACCTGTCATGCAGTATAATATGACTTCCACCAATGGGTTGCCGAATGCAGCAGTACCAAATGGTGTAACAGTTACAATAAACGGAAACCGCAAGAATGTAACGATCGGTAATAATTGTAATGTAACTATGACCGGAAGTATCTTTGGCAACGTTTCGATTGGCTCGGGTAGCGTTGTTTTATTCGCCCAGTCAACAATAAATATTACAGGCATTACCCTCAGCGGAGGCACCGTGTCGGCATCAACCCGTATACGTTTTAATTCAGACGCGGTGATTAAATGTTCAGGAAACATTTCAACGGGAATCCGATGTGAAATTAACCCAGATAATCACAAACTGATACTTTATATGGGGAAACCCGGTAATGCACCGGTCCATTTCACAGTCGCGCCCGGCGGATTGACCACTGTAAATGCCAGTATCTATCTACCATCTGGTAAGATCTCCGTAGGAGGAGACGGTAGCAACACGACCTGGATGAACGGAAAATTCATCGCCGAGCATATTGAAACCCTGGATAAGTATGTGACCTGGAACTGGTACGATTGTGACGAGCAGGCGCCACCGGTTAATTCAAAGGACCTGCATTCGCGTCCGACCGGAAACGATGCAACGACCAACGACATACTGTCCGTCAAAGCCTGGCCCAACCCAAGCACTGACGAATTCAATTTGCTGGTCAGGGACCAAACCGATGAACTTATACGGGTAAATATCTATGATATGCAGGGAAGGCTGATCAATACTTTTTCAGTTAAACCAAACGCGATACTGCGATTCGGTAACAACTTACGGGGCGGAATGTATATCGCGGAGATACGTCGGGGTTCTTCGGTTTCCCGCATCAAACTCATCAAACAATAAGCACACAATCCTTCTTTAAAGAGCCGGCCATGAACCGGCTCTTTTATTTTCCCAACAAAACGTTAACGACCCCCTTTTTTAACCACTCGTCAGGAAATTGTCACCTCTCAGATAAATCCCCGTTCACCCGCCTTCCCGGCTATTATTTTTGGCCTACGAAGAAATTAGTAGTTGTACGTTTTTTCCTGTAACAATTACCCGGTTTCGGCGTCTAAACCATTACCAGAGTATAGCCATGAAAATCAAAACCATTTTAACCAACGCCTGTTTTTTGCTGATCGGCTACACCGCATTGGCACAAAGCCCGCCCCCCAGACAATTACCCGCGCAACGCACCACCAAGCCCGTGAAGATCGACGGGCTCATTAATGAAGAGGCCTGGAAAGATGCGGCCGTCATGACGGATATGGTGGAGTTTCGCCCTACCGTGGGCAGGTTGGAAAGTCCCGAAACAAAAACCGTCGCTTACCTGATGTACAACGACGAAGGAATCTACTTCGGAGGTCATTGTTATGAGCGGACAAAAGACAGCATCGCCACCGAACTGGCCGGACGGGACGGGTTCGGCACCAACGATTATATCGGCATCATCTTCGACACGTATTATGATAAACAGAACGGTTTTGAGTATTTTGTAACACCGCTCGGGGAACAATGGGACGCGAAAATGTCGCCCAATGCCAACGGCAACCCAGAGGATTTTACCTGGAACGCGGTTTGGGATAGCAAAGCCGTGATCCACGACAATGGCTGGAGCTTTGAAGTGTTCATCCCCTATTCCGCCATCCGGTTTGGCAAAAAAGATGTGCAGAACTGGGGGCTCAATATCACCCGGCGCAGGCGGAAAACAGAACAACAGAATACCTGGAACCCGGTTAATCCGAATGTCAACGGCTTTCTCACCCAGGAAGGCGTGTGGGCGGGGATCTCCAATATCAAACCCCCGTTGCGTTTGCAATTCTCACCTTATTTCTCCACCTATATCAATCATTTCCCGTCCAATAAGCCCGGTGAAAAGAACTGGACCTCCTCCGTCAACGGCGGCATGGATGTGAAATATGGCATCAACCAGGCTTTCACCCTCGATGCCACCCTGATCCCCGACTTCGGGCAGGTGGTGAGTGATAACCGCGTGCTTAATTTAACGCCCTTCGAAGTGAAATTCACTGAGAACAGGCCTTTCTTTAACGAGGGCACCGAACTTTTCAGCAAAGGCAATCTTTTTTACGCAAGAAGGATCGGCATCGACCCGATTCTCCTGCATTCAGCCAGCGAATATGCCGGCACGAATGAAGTGTCCATAAAAAATCCATCGGAATCCAAGCTGATCAATGCCACCAAGATCTCCGGGAGAACCCAAAAAGGACTGGGCATCGGTGTGCTGAACGCCATTACCAATAACCGTTACGCCACATTACAGGATTCTACCACAAAAGGCAGCCGCGAAGTGCTGATCGACCCGCTGACCAATTACAGCGTGATCGTGCTGGACCAGACCCTGAAGAACAATTCCAGCGTTTCGCTGGTGAATACCAATGTCTGGCGCAGCGGCAGCGACTATGACGCCAATGTCACCGCCGCGCTGTTCAGCCTGAATGATAAAAAGAACATGTGGAACGTAAGCGGCAAGGTGGCCAACAGCCGGCTGATGGGGTACCTGCCCGGGGGCAAAACCCAGAGCGGTTACAGTCACAGTTTCTCCATGAGCAAGACGAGCGGCCGATTTAATTTTAATGCCGGGCAGGAACTCACCAACGCGAAATTCAACAGCAATGATCTCGGGTATTTCACCATGACGAATTTCCTGGATCACTACCTGTGGATGGGCTACCGCTGGATCAAACCCCGCAGCTTTTACAATAACCTGTACCTGAACTTCAACATTTATTACTCCCGCCGGCTGGATCCCGGAACCTTCCAGAGCGCCAGTATCAATGCCAATATCAACGGCCAGATGAAAAATCTCTGGTATGTGGGCGCCCTGGCCGGCTATGAACCGAAAAACAATAATTTCTATGAGCCGCGGGTGCCGGGCCGTGTATTCAGGGGCTGGTCGAATTATTACACAAACCTCTGGTTTGAGACCAACAGCGCCAAGAAATACGGTGTGTACAGCGAAATCATGTATATTCAGCGTTCTCTTTTCAACAGCACCCGCTTTGATTTTACCCTGAATAACCGTTACCGCTTCAATAACAAGCTTACCGTCAGCCACCGCGTGAATTACGCACCGCAAAAAGACAATGTCGGCTTCGCGGCTATCAGCGGCAATGATGTGATCTTCGGAAGACGCAATGTGCAAAGCGTGGAAAATATCCTGAGTTTCAAATACAGTTTCAACGACAGGATGAACATCAATACCCGGGTGCGACACTACTGGAGCAAGGTACACTACAATGAATTCTTTACCCTGCAACAGGATGGCGGGCTGATGAAGAATAACTCGTTCAACCAGGATGTGAACCAGAATTACAACGCGTTCAACGTGGACGCGGTGTTTACCTGGCAATACGCGCCGGGCAGCTTCATCAACCTGGTGTGGAAGAACGCGGCCTATGACTTCAACCGCATCGTAGACCACGGGTACTTCAAGAATTTCAACAGGACCATGGAGGCGGATGACAACAACAACCTGTCGTTGAAAGTGATCTATTTCCTGGATTACCTTCAGATAAAAAAGTGGAAAAAGAGGGATAAAAAATCCTGAGACAGTCAACAAAGGTTGTCGCTGTAAATAACAAACTTAAAATAGATGCCGGCGCATCTATTTTTTTTTGCCACACTTACCCGCTTGCGCGCTGCTTTGGCGGGCAAGTGTGGTAAAACCGGCATTGGAGAAGTCCGTTACCGGTTTATGCGATGATCTCCCCGTATTCCGGCTTCCATTCATGCTTCCACCGGCGGTGGGTCCAGAGCCACATTTCGGGATACTGGCAGATAACTTCTTCCAGGTAGCGTACAAACTTGCCGGTCAGTTCCTGCTCGGTACTTTGTGAGGGGTTTTCATCCGCCACCCAAAAAACAGCTTCATAATAACCCCGCCTCGGCTTATGGATGAAAGCGAATACCGTGATCAGGTTATTCATCACAGCCGCCCTGGAAGGACCTTTCACAAACGGGGTCGGACGGCCAAAAAAACGGAACCACCAGGCATTTCCGGGATAACCCGGATTCTGGTCGGCCACCAGCCCGAGCATATATTTCGAATTGCGGTATGGAAGAAAATCTTCGGACATATGCGTGGCCCGTAGCAATACGGAACCGCTGCGGGTTCTGAGTTTAAGCATCAGCCTGTTGAATATCTTACTGGACATAGGCATATACACCACCAGGAACGGAAAGGCCAGGTGAACCGGACCTACCGAATTACCCCATTCCCAGTTGAAATTATGTCCCAGCAGGATCTGCAGGCTTCTGTCGCCGTTCCGGTACTTATTGACCTCCTCCCAGTTGGCGGTGAATCGTTTTAATAAAAAGCGGCGCGACACCGTGAGCATCTTGATCGTTTCTATAAAGGTGTCGATGAGGTTGCGGTAGAATTTTTTAGCGATGCGAAGACGTTCGGCTTCCGTTTTTTCCGGAAAAGCGATGCGCAGATTCTGCAACGCCACCGCTCTCCGGTATTTCAGGATATAAAAAATAATTCCATACAAACCATCAGAAAGAATGTAGAGAATTCTTAACGGGAGCAGGGAGATCAGCCACAGGAAACCATAAACTACATAGTACATAAAGGGGCAAAGATAAAAACTTAGAGCACGATGTTCTGCACCAGCTGACTTTTCTGCGGGTGATCCGTATTATAATGCAATCCGCGGCTTTCCTTCCTGAACCCGGCGGCCTTGACGATCAGGTAGCCGACCGTGATCATATTCCTCAGCTCGAGCAATTGCGGGGAAAGATTACTGCTTTCATATAATTGCTCGGTTTCCTCCCAAAGCAGGTCGAGTCTTCGCATGGCGCGCTGCAAACGGACATTGTTGCGCACGATCCCCACATAGTCGCTCATTACCTGCTGCAGTTCTTTCAGACTTTGCGTGATCAGGATCATTTCCTTCGGCTCGGTGGTGCCCTCCGCATTCCAGTCGGGTATGTCGTTCCGGAATGAAATGCTTTCCAGTTTTTCCGCGCTGTCTAGATAACAACGGTGCGCGAAGACCATCGCCTCCAGCAGCGAATTGCTGGCCAGCCGGTTGGCCCCATGCAAACCCGTGGAAGCGCATTCCCCGCAGGCATAAAGATTCCGGATCGAACTCCGGCCCCATTCGTCTGTTTTGATGCCACCGCAACTGTAATGCGCGGCCGGCGACACGGGGATCATGTTTTTGGAAATGTCGATCCCGATCGAAAGACATTTCTGGTAGATATTCGGAAAATGTTCCGTGAAATCTTCCACTTTGATATGCCGGCAGTCGAGCCATACATGTTCGGTACCGGTCCGCTTCATCTCGCTGTCGATGGCCCTGGCCACGATATCGCGCGGGGCGAGGTCTTTCCGATCATCATACCGTTCCATGAACGCCTCGCCGTTCTTGTTCCGGAGCAGACCCCCGTCGCCCCGAACCGCCTCCGTGATCAGGAAGGCCTGTCCCCGGACCCCGGGTTCATACAAAGCGGTGGGATGAAATTGGATGAATTCCATATTCTCGATCCTTCCTTTGGCCCGGTACACCATCGCTATACCGTCGCCCGTGGCAATGGCGGGATTGGTGGTGGTTCTGTAAACCTGCCCGTTGCCCCCGGTAGCCAGTATGGTGATCCGGGAGAGGATCTTTTCGATACGGTTCTTTTCCTGGTTCAGCACATACACGCCGTAACATTCCACATCAGGAGTTGACTTGGTGATAAGATAACCCAGGTGATGCTGGGTGATGATATCCACCACAAAACAATGCTTGATGAATTCAATGTTCTTTGTTTTCATGGCCGTTTCCAGCAGGGCTCTCTCCATTTCCTTACCGGTCACATCCTTGTGATGCAGGATCCGGAACTCCGAATGACCGCCCTCCTTCCCCCTTTTGTAATCGCCATCGGCTTCCTTGTCGAAACGGGCGCCCCAGTCAATGATCTCCTCCACGCGTTCAGGTCCCTCTTTTACCACGATCTCCACCACTTTTTCATTGCAAAGCCCGTCGCCGGCGATCAGTGTATCTTCGATATGTTTCTCAAAACTGTCATTTTCCAGGTCATTCACTACCGCGATCCCGCCCTGGGCGTATTTGGTATTGGTTTCATCGGCTGCGGCCTTGGTCATGATCAGCACCTTTTTATCCGGGAAGCGGTTGGCCGCTTTCAGCGCAAAGCTGAGTCCGGCGATACCGGAACCAATTACCAGGAAATCCGTTTGTTGCATGTGTCGACGTTTACTTTGTATGATCTGTGCGAAAATATTCCACCACTCCTTTCACGATCAGCAGCTGGGCCATGCCATAGGTAAGCATGATCACGAGGCCGGCATGGGCAAAGGGCTGATAAAATTTATTGATGGCGAGTACCGAATCGGAAATGACAAACAAGACCGCCCCGGTCACCATCAGGTATCCGGCCCTTTGATTGCGTGAATAGAGCAGGTGAAGGGCGAGCATCAGCATAAAACTGATAACGATCCCGTAGATCTGCACCGGCAGTTTCATATCCCCCAGCCAGGGAGTGAGCCAGATGATGAGTCCCGCGTAATACAGGGCCACCGGTAGCAAAAGAATGATTTTGCTCCTAATCCCTTCCATGACCCTCAACCGGTGAAAGAAAATAATATAAAAAACATGGGCGAGGAGGAATGCGGATAAACCGAAAAGGAAAAAATCGGGTATCCGCTCCTGGAACAGGAGCAATACATCTCCCGCCCAGGAAAAGAAAAGCGCTGCGAGGATCCATAGCTGCATTCGCTGGGGGGAACGGATGCCCCGGGAGAGTAAAAAGAGAGCCAGCACCGGCATCAGCAGCGGTTTGGAGATGTACTGAAGCGTTTCATGATTCCCTTCGATGCCGGTGATATTCGTGACCAGCAGCAGAAGGAACAGGATGATCAGGCCTTGTTTTCTCATTTGAAGGTATTAGGGGTTCACCCAGGCTCCGCTCTCTTTCAGCAAACCGATCAGTTCATCAACAGCCACATCGCTGCTCACATTTCTTTTCACGATCTCCTTTCCCCGGTACAAAGTTATCTTTCCGGGACCGCTGCCCACATAACCAAAATCAGCGTCGGCCATTTCGCCGGGACCGTTTACGATGCAGCCCATGATCGCGATCTTCACTCCTTTCAGGTGATGCGTAACGGCCCTGATCTTCGCCGTGGTTTCCTGAAGGTCGAATAAGGTTCTGCCGCAACTCGGGCAACTGATATACTCCGTTTTGGAGATCCTTGTTCTCGTGGCCTGCAGGATGCTGAAGGCCGTGTTGTTGGTGAACTGGTAAATATTTGTAACCGGCAAATAGGTTCTGCCGCTTGTCTGTATACTCTCCATTTTCGCCCGGCTGCTGTATCCCAGGCAGATCCCGTCTCCCATTCCTTCGAGAAACAGGGCCCCGGTTTCCGTGGCAAAATGGATCAAATGCTCATCCGGGGTTTGCCAGTGACTGTCGGTGATCAGCACGACGGGATTGCTGATCGCTCTTGTCATCAGTTCGATAAACATGCGCCGAACGGATTGCATGGCATTTTGATTTTCCGAACTAAGACAAAGCACGACCGTCGGGTCATTGGCAATTTTTTCCAAATAAGTAGTGTCATTAACCGGCGTGCTGTCGCTGTAACAATCCACCATCACGAAATTGAGTGTTTCGCTCCTGGCCTCCGAATCCGCAAAACCCTTGTCGCTGAAGATGGGATAATAAGTTGATTTATCTTTCACTTCCTCCCATGCAGCGGGATACACGATCACTTTCAGGGTACCGGGAAGCGCAAAATCAAGAACCTGGTTACCGGTAAACACGTAATCGGCCGCCGCGTCAGCGATCGTCCATTTATCCGTGACCGCGTCATACCGGTAACCGATACTTTGCAGGTCAGCCGCATGGATTTTTTCAATCTTGCTGAGATCCGCCACTACAACCGGGACCTGCCTGCCCCCGATATTCTGAACAGGAAACGTTTCCCTTCTTTTATATTCGAACGGGGTGTAGGGAAGTCTTCCTTCCAAAATCGCAGGTATATGAGAAGCTTCCGTTTCTAGAGACATATCCCGACTCCCGCCTTCGCTAAAGCTGCGACGGGCAAGCCTGCCTCCCGCCTTCGCTAAGGCTGCGGCGGGCAAGCCCGACTCCCGACTCCCGACTCTCTCTCCATATCTTTTAACAAGGTCGCGGCAAACCGGTATTTCAAATTCCGGGTCCTCGGTCAGCGATACGCGGATCGTATCCCCGATACCATCTTCGAGCAGGGTGCCGATTCCGATGGCCGATTTGATCCTTCCATCCTCTCCGTCGCCGGCCTCGGTAACACCGAGATGCAGGGGGTAGATCTCCGCGAATTCATCAAACATCGTTTGTACCAGCAGCCGGTACGCCTGCACCATCACCAAGGGGTTGCTGCTCTTCATGCTCAGTACGATGTTATGAAAGTTTTCCGCCCGTGCGATCCGCAGGAATTCCATCGCGCTTTCCACCATGCCCACCGGTGTATCCCCATAACGGCTCATGATGCGGTCGCTCAGCGAACCGTGATTGGTACCGATGCGCATAGCGGTGCCATGCTCCCGGCAGATCTTTACCAGCGGCGTGAAGCGATCGCGGATCCGTTCGATCTCCTCAGCATATTCCGCGTCGGTATATTCAATTTGTTCAAATTTTTTCTTGTCCACATAATTACCGGGATTCACCCTGACCTTTTCGACGATCCGGGCGGCGATTTCCGCGGCGTTGGGCGTGAAATGAATATCGGCCACGAGCGGAGTGGCATATCCCCTGCGGCGCAACTCATTCTTTATGATCAGTAAATTTTCCGCTTCTTTTTTGGAAGGGGCCGTTATCCGTACCAGCTCGGCGCCTGCTTCAATGCAACGAATGCTTTGTTCCACCGTGGCCAGGGTATCCAGGGTGTCCGTGGTGGTCATGGTCTGGATGCGGATGGGGTGATCATTTCCCAGCTTCAGGTCGCCAATCATGATTTCCCGGGTGGGCAGGCGCTTGTACTCAGTAAGCGATTCGCAATAGAATTGCATAGCTGCAAAACTAACAAAGATGCGGCAGCCCGGAGGCTTATTCGCTATGAATATTTCGCTGAGAACCTGCTCCGTCACGGGGAGATCTCGCACAGAGGAAAAAGTGAAAAGGAGATACGCATCATCTCTTTCTCTCCCTCATCTCTGCACGAGGTGTCTGCAAGCATGAATCCGGCATCAGCACCACAAGAAAATTCTCCATGAACAGTCATTTGAGGACTGCCGGGACAGTATTTACCAGTCTTTGGGCATCCCGCCCCCCGATCTGCTTTTGGCATGCTGCAGCCGCTGCTGCACTTCCTTTTCTTTTTGCTGCAGGAGTTTGAGCCGCTGTTCCGCCTCTTTGGGACTCATTTTGGACTGTGGTTTTTTTCGCTGGTTTTGCTGCTGCTCCTGTTTTTTTTGTTCTTTTTTTTCTTCTTTTTTGGGAGGGGGCGGTTTTTTCCGGAGTTCAAGAAGGGCTTTCTGAAGGTTTTCCCTCGCTTCCCGGTCGGCGGGATCGATCCGCAATGCATTCTTATACGCTTCGATGCTTTCTTCCAGGTTTTTTTGCTGGCTAAGGATCACGCCTTTATTATAAAAGGATCTTGCCTTCAGATCGTTATTCCCCGCATCCCTGCCCAATGCGCTGAATAACTGCACGGCCTCCACTTTCTGATCCTGTTTATACAGGGCGTTGGCCGTATTGAATTTTGCCGAATTGTATTGCCTGTCTTTTTCCGGTACTTTACCATATTCCTCCACGGCTTTCTTAAATTCCCCTTTCCGGTAATATTCATTGCCCGAATGAACCATTCGTTCCGACTGCGCCAGGACGGCGCCGCCAATAACCAGGAACAATATCAGCAGGCCCGTTTTCATGCGATACGTTTTTTCCGTTCAGGGATAAAATTTTCGGCCAGCAACAATACCAACATGGCGGCGGCCAGCCACATATAGAATGTTTTGAAATTCATCATCGACATATCGCCGAACGATTTCCGTTCGATTTGCGCAAGCTGACTCCTGATCTGCGATACGGCCTCGTCACTGCTTTGCAGGCGGGTATAGGTACCGTTCGTTTTCTCCGAAACCGAACGGAGTGTTGTTTCATCGAGTTTCGAGATCACCGTATTCCCGGTTGCATCTGTTTTGCTCAGGCCGGTGGCCGGGTCTACGATGACCGAACCTTCGGGTGAGCCTACGCCTACCGTATTGATCATGATACCCTGTTCGGCCAGTTCGCCCGCTGTTCGTATCGCGTTCTCGTCATGGTCCTCCCCGTCGGAAATGAGAATGATCGTTTTAAATCTTTTTTCGGCGCTGTTAAAAACGCGTGCGCTCATTTGCAGCGCATCCCCGATCACCGTTCCCTGCTGCGGCACCGCATCCGGCCCGGCAGCGCTAACAAAAAGTTTGGCTGCGCCATGATCGGTTGTAAGCGGCATCTGCATATAGGCTTTCCCCGCAAATAACACCAACGCCAGGCGGTCATCCGGCAATTCGTCCATCAGCTTGCTGACAAACTGTTTGGCCCGTTCCAGCCGGTTAGGCGCCAGGTCGGTGGCCATCATGCTTTTGCTGACATCAAGCGCGATGGCGATATCGATCCCTTTTCGCTGCACCGATTCTCCGGCTCCGGGCAGTACGGGATTCAGGGCGGCCAGGATCCCGGCCGCGAAGGCGAGTATTATCATGGCGAACTTCAGAATGGAAAGACGCGGTGAGTGATGACGGGTAAGTATACGGATGAGTTTTTCATCTCCTGTTCGCCGCATTACGGTTCTTTTCCAAAACAGGTAACCGGCATACAATATCACCAGTCCGGCAAGGACCAGCCAGAGCCAGGAAAATTCTTCATATAGAAACCGAAATTTCAAGATCAGGATTTGTGGGTTTGTTGAGCAGGATATCGTTTTTCGTCATTCCCATGCAATTTCTGAACCAAACCCATCCGGGAAGTTCTTCATTACATTTTTCCTTCGAAAAAGCCCAGTTGTTTCAGTATATCTGTCAGCATTTTCTTCCGGGCCGGCACCATGTCAAAGTTGGGGTCCGCGGATTCAATATTCAAAACGAAAAAGTACGGGTGGTTGTTTTCCTCGATCCAGCCAACGATCCAGCCCAGCGCGTGCCCGTTTTCGGTTGTACCCCAGCCGGTCTTATACCCCAGCCGGTAGTTGGTGTTGTTCTCGAACAGCATGGCGCGCTTCACTGTTTCCTGGTAACTCTTAAAAAACGGAAGCTGATCAAAGTACAGCCTTTTAACAAGACCCAGCTGCTGGTCGGGTGTGATCTTGATGGAATTATCGATCCAGAAACTGTCGACGGCGGACCGGATCACCACTTTATCCGTAGCCAGTTTGGCGCCGTACTTCAGGCTGTCGAGCCAGAGTTGCATCGTATCCTTGCCAATCCTTCGCGCCACTTCCTGGTAATAGGGAAGTGATGATACGCGGAAGGCTTCATACATGGTGAGATCCCGGTTCCAGTCGTCCAGCCACCGCTTCACCCCATCCCATTTGATGACCATGCTATCGTTCACGATCTTGCCAGTCTGAAGCCCGATCAGGGAGTTCACGATCTTGAATGTGGAGGCAGGGAGGTAACTGCTGTCGCGGTAGCGGCTGAGATTATACACGGTGAACTTCCCGGTGGCATTGTTCATCAATGCAAAACAACCTTCCACTTTATGTTCATCGAAATATTTCTTCAGCGAATTGTCCTGCTTTACGTTATTGGGAGAACAGGCCTGGAAAAGCAGCGCCAGTACCAGTGTGCCACCTGTGAAAGTCTTCATCATCCTTTTTATTTTGCGCAAAGGTACAGCAGGCTCATCGTTCCTTTGACAAAACCGCTTTCTGGTAACTACCCACCCGGTAGGTGTCCACCCGGGGGCTTTCTTCCGTTCCATTTCCTGTTACTGCAAACGGTTTGGCGCCGAGACTGTAGAATTCGATCGTCAGGCGGTCATTCTCGAGCCGGTAGCTGTTGACGATGGTATTGTTTTGTACGGTAAAGGCCCCGCTGAAAACATTTCCAACGAGGAACTGATCGAGGACGATGCCGTTACGTTCATCAATGATCCAGTGACCCGCAGCGGTATCTTTTGGTTTCAGGATATATGGCCGGTTATCCTCCGTGGCGGAACCATATATGATTCCCCATGTATAGTGACCGCTGCTGTCGCCGGGTTGTATCCGGAGTTCCATATTCACTTTTTGGGGTTCCGTTTTCCCTGCCCTGTACCAATGAAGCTCTCCCTTCCAGTTGCCAAGCCACCCGTTTGGGAATGCTGCATTTTGCGATGCGGCGGTTCCGGATCCAAGCAGGATAAGGGATAAAACACCTGTAAAGAATTTCATGAGATATGTTTTCAGGTAAATATAATCAGCCTGGAAGACCCCCAAAAAAAATCCCGGTTCAAGACCGGGATCATTCAAGTCCAGAATATCTTTTGCTCAGAGATAAAACCCACCTTTTTGCTTGTAATGCTTCACTCCCTGGCAATCCCTTTTGGTGGCCGCGCAGGAACTGAAAATAACCATTACCATGGCAACCAGGGCCAGGCTCAACAGTAATTTCTTCATACCGTTTAAAAAAATTAGGTACAACTTTCGCTAATGCTCAGTGTACAGGTCAACAAACTTATTAAGGAAATTCCAGAGGATTTGTTGGAGTAGATTTACACCATCGTAGAGGAAACGAAAATACTACCCGGAAATTGCTTCTCCTAACTTTTACAACTCTTTTTTTGGAGTTTGTCAGGTTTGTAAGGGCATCTCCTTAATGATCGTAAAAACCCTTATTGTTTACATTTGTATCAGCCAAACGCGATCTATCATGAAGTTTTTCAAATATTTACCGATCCTCCTCCTGCCCATTTTCATTACCTGCAGGGGGAAAAATGACGGCGATACCGGTAAAGGGAACGCGGCAGACAGCACTTCCCGTACCACATCTGATACAACCGCTCATACGGTTTCCGGAATTGAAAAATGGAAGGAACAATTGGGTAACCTGATCCCGCTTTCCAAAGAAGAGCTGGGAAAAAGACTTCCGGGAGCGTTGGAGGGCGCCCCTGCTACCGGAATGGATGTCTCTGATGCGATGGGTGCTTTGTCTGCATCCGCCGATTATGTGGTTAACGACAGTTTAAAGATAACGCTGGAGATCGTGGATTGCGCCGGTTCGGGTGGGGTCGGTTTTTTCAGTATGCAATATGAAAGCATGATGCAACCGGAAGAGGGTGACAGCGAGACCACGTACAATGTGATTGATTTCAGAGGTCACAAGGCTTTGGAAAGTTGTCTGAAAAGCGATCCGGGCAACTGTATTTTTACCTTTTTCGCCGGGAACCGTTTCCTGGTGATGATCGAAAGCCGGACGGCGGGACCGGACCTGCTTAAACAAATAGCATCGGGACTGGAATTAAAGTAATGCTTCTTTTCATCCCTTGCTGCCGTCGCTTCTTATATAACTTTAATTCCGGATTGTATTGTCTTTACATTACCTGATATAGGTTATAAGCGCAACCACTCCAGCCAGTTTTCCCGGTGTATTATTCGGGCATTTACAGGCTGATAGGTGTTAATGAATGAAGAGGGGAACCGGTGTTTTGCTTCGGGGTTCCATTTAAATTCATAAATGAATAACTGACCGTCTATCTCTTCCACATAATCTATTTCCGACTGGTCCTTTGTACGCCAGAAATACCGGTTACAGTGAATACGTTTTTCCGCAAGGTATTTAGCCCGTTCTGCCAATATGAAATTCTCCCATAAGCCTCCTACGTCATTCCGTAAGCCAACCGGTTGAAACTGGTTGGCCACCGCATTGCGTAAACCATTGTCAAAAAAATAAATTTTACGGCTTTTATTCAGCTCATTTCGAAGGTTGCGGTTAAAACTGCCAAGCCGGTAAATAATAAAAGCCTTCTCCAGCAGGTTAACATATCTTTCTACCGTTACTGTATTTAATCCCGCCATTTTCCCAAGTTCATTATAAGATACTAACTGACCGACCTGGAACGCTATCGCCTGTAATAATCTTTCCAGCTTATCCGGTTTTTTAATGTTTTCCCACGTAAGAATATCCTTATATAAGTATGAAGAAGCAAGTTGTTTTAAGATTTCTTTCTGGCGGCCTTCCGTAGTAACGACTTCGGGATAATATCCGTAAATCATTCTTTTCTCCAGCAATCTTTCTTCTTTTTGCCTGCCATGCCAAACCTCCATTTCATTTACACTTACCGGGTACAGGTTAAACTCCCACTTACGCCCGGTGAGGGGTTCATTTATTTTATTAGCCAATTCAAAAGATGAAGATCCCGATAGAATGAGTGTCAGGTCTTTTATACGGTCTGTAATAATTTTGGCAACCAATCCTATATTTTCAACCCGCTGCGCTTCGTCTATCACCAATGTTTTATTGCTTCCAACTTCCAGCCTGATTTTATCCGGGTTGGCCTGTGCGAGCTTTTCCCGTGTATCTGCATCATCTCCGTTTAACCAAACCGCATCCGGATACATGGATTCCAGGAGCGTTGTTTTCCCAACCTGCCTGGCTCCCAAAACCACAATAGCCTTACCGGATTGCCGTAACGCATTGATCTGTTGTTCCAGGTATCGCTTTATCATTAATCAAAAATACAACTTTTTTATAGTTAAATATAAAAAAGTGGCGATAATTTTATAGTCAACTATAAAATTATCGCCACTAATGCCCGGGCAGGTATTTTCTACTTAAGTACCCCTAACTCTTTCCCGATTTTCGTAAACGCCGCAATTGCCTGATCCAGGTGCGCCTGTTCATGTGCCGCGCTTAACTGCACCCGGATCCGGGCCTGTCCTTTAGGAACTACCGGGAAGAAGAACCCGATCACATAAATGCCTTCATCCAGCAACCGGGAAGCCATGTTTTGCGCGAGTACGGCATCGTAGAGCATGATCGGCACGATGGGGTGATCGCCGGGCCGGATATCGAATCCGGCTTCAGTCATTTTGCTCCGGAAATATTTTGTGTTGTATTCCAGTTTATCCCGCAACTCGGTCGTTTCGGTAAGCATATCCAGCACGGCAATCGATGCGCCGACAATGGAGGGCGCCAGCGTATTGCTGAATAAATAAGGTCTTGATTTCTGGCGCAGCATGTCGATGATCTCTTTTCTGCCGGACGTAAAACCGCCGGACGCACCGCCCAGGGCTTTCCCCAGCGTACCGGTAATGATATCGATCTTTCCCATCACCCCCCGGTATTCATGCGTGCCCCGACCGGTCTTGCCCAGGAACCCCGATGAGTGACATTCATCGATCATGATACAGGCATCATATTTCTCCGCGAGTTCGACGATCCGGTCCAGTTGCGCGATCGTGCCATCCATGCTAAAGGAACCGTCGGTTACAATGATGCGGCTCCTGGCCCCGGCCGCTTCCTGCAACTTCGTTTCGAGGTCATTCATATCATTATGCTCATACCGGAATCGCTGCGCCTTGCACAAGCGGACGCCGTCAATGATACTGGCGTGGTTCAACGCGTCGGAAATAATGGCATCCTGTTCGCTGAACAGGGGTTCAAACACCCCGCCGTTGGCATCAAAGGCCGCGGCATATAATATGGTGTCCTCCGTACCGAGAAAGTCGGAGATCTTTGCCTCCAGCTCCTTGTGAATGTCCTGCGTGCCGCAAATAAACCGGACGCTGCTCATGCCATACCCCCGCTTATCGATGGCTTCGTGCGCGGCCCGGATCACTTTTGGGTGACTCGACAGACCCAGGTAATTATTGGCGCAGAAGTTTAAAACTGTTTTTCCGTTTACAATGATCTCCGCCCCCTGGGGACTGGTAATCACTCTTTCCGTTTTATACAACCCTGCGGCCCTGATCTCCTCCACCTCAGCGGAGATCCGTTGCACGAATTTTTCGTTCATATCCGGTTTGTTTGCGGCAAATATAGATATTGGTCGCCGAGACCGGCCCGACAGTTGATCGGGTATTTTCAGCATTCCATGCTCCCCGTTTGGCAGTTTGTCAATAACCGCTTGCCCCGGGTGCCGGGAATTTTTAAGTTTACAGTAACATTTTCCAAAATAGTTTCGTCCAATCCCAAAACCACAACCATGAGGAAGAATAACTGGATCTATCTCGCCCTGATCGCCATTATCGTGGCAACCGGTTTCTTTGTATTAACTTCCTCAGCATCAGAAGTTAAGGCTAAAGAATCGCCCACATGCTGCAAGAAAAAAGCCACGGATTGTGAAACCGGGATCAAGAAAACAGGTAACGGTGACCTGATCATGGAGAACATGTCCCGCCAATTCATCAGCATCTCTGCTTTCTAAGCATTGATCCTCAATGTATTATAAGATTAATATTTTCCGTTTTTCCTGTAACCAAACCGGTCTGTCCTGCGTTACACCCAGAGACAGGCAGGGATAAACAATTATTTTTGACTGTCACACCGGCTGACTATGACTGAAAAGGAATACAATGAATGCGTAACTGCTTATGCAGACAATGTGTACCGCTTCATCCTGAAAAATCTCCGTCATGAGGAGGATGCCAGGGATGTGGTGCAGACGGCATTTGAAAAAATGTGGCGGAACCGGGAAGACGTGGATGCGCTGAAAAGCAAGTCCTACCTGTTCACGGTCGCCTATCACCAGCTGATCGATCATATCCGGAAGGTGAAGAGGATCCAGCTGAAAGAAGAATTCAGCGAGGAAAGCCGGGTGGAAAGCCGCCCCGTGAACAACCTGAAAAAGATCCTGGACGAAGCACTGAGCCGGTTGAGTGAAACACAGCGTTCACTGGTTTTGCTGAAAGATTATGAAGGATACAGTTATGCCGAGATCGGGAATATCATGAACCTCAATGAAAGCCAGGTGAAGGTGTACCTGCACCGGGCGAGGGTTCAGCTGAAAGAGTATTTGGTTAAAATGGAAAATGTTATATAACGAATGCGGACAGAAGTG
>CAYRHU010000034.1:0-35620 GCA_964424155.1 uncultured Chitinophaga sp. | reverse complement strand
ACAGTCCACAGTCGACAGTCCACAGTCGACAGTCCACAGTCGACAGTCCACAGTCGACAGTCTGCAGCCTTGCAGTCTTGCAGCCGGCAATCAGTAGGAAATAAAGAGAAATCGGGATTTGTCCATGGACTATGGTCCATGGTCCTTTGCCATTCAATGAAGTTACTTCTAATTGATCCGGAAATTAAACTGCACCGTCAGCATGGATTCATGATCCGCACGGTCAAATTTGATATTCTGCAGGTATTGAATGATGGCTTCCTTATAGGCATTGCTGCTGTTGGAGGAACCTTTCGCGATGCTGACGAATTTTCCGACACCTTCGGGCGACACGAGTACGTTTGCATAGATCACCGCCCTTTCCAGGTCGCCTTCAAATGAATAGTGGCGGATGATCTTCCGGTCACCACGGGTTACTTTAGGACCATTCCCGATTCCACTGCCGGTACCGTTCCCTCCACCGGTTCCATTGCCGGTTCCTCCACCGGTACCATTGCCGTTTCCAACACCATAACCATTACCCGAACCTCCCGCGCGGTCATAATTATCAGCTGATCCGCCACCCCGGCCGGTACCGGTTGTTGTTTTTCCAAGCACGGCTTTGGGACGGGGAGGAGCCGGTGTTTCCACCGGTTTGGGTTCCGCTTTTGCAATGGATTTATTGGTGATCTTTTCCGCCTCTTTTTTTACAACGGGGGGACGTGTGATCGGGGGCGCTTCACTTTTCTCATCTTCTTCCAGGTCTTTGGAATCGTCCGGATCACCGGGTGCGGGCGGTACGGGAGGTGCCGCTCCTGCCGGGCCGGAAGCCTGTACCGGGTTACCACCGCCACCGCCTCCATCCGCAAGGGTTTGCGGGAGGGGTTCATCGGGCAGGTTCAGTTCAACCTCAATTCCGGGCGACTGGATGATCTTCTCCAGTGTGGGTAAATTCCATTTCAGCAGGAACATCAGTAAAAGCAACAACAGGGCAAATCCCGCGGTGATCAGGGACGCCTGCTGGCGATATTTGGCTTCCATTGTTGCCGACATTACGTAAGCGTTGTTCATACAAATGTAGTTTTCGGTGTTTGGCGGTGGAAATCATTGTTTTTCACACCTGTTAGTAACGATTCAAACACCGTGCAACTTGCATGGGAGTGACTATAGAAATTGTTAAGATTTGAAAAAGTACCGAATCCGGTCATACAACCCGCTTCAGCAACCAGTAGGGCGCCCATTTCATTATTTTGGCGATAAGCCACCAGCGGCGGCTTATATAGGCTTTTCGCTTCCCTTTTTCAATAGCACTGATGATCTGCCTGGCGGCCTTATCGGTGGATACGAGCCAGAATAATTTATCTGATTTCGCCATTTTGGTATCCACAAAACCCGGTTCGATACAGGTAATGCGGATATTTTTTTTCGCCCGGTCTGATTTCAGGGAAAGCCCTTCCAGGTAATGGCTCTGGAATGCCTTGGATGCGTTATAGGCCGGGGCGTGACTGCCGCCACGGATAGCCGCTACGGATGATATCGCCACCAGGTGTCCATGCCCCTGTTTTTCGAAAAAGTTATAACCCCAGTTCGCGATTTCCGCAAACCCATTCACATTGGTCACTATGGTCCTATTGTCGATCTCCCGGGAAAGCTCTTCCGAAGGTTCCCCTGTACCGGCGCTGATCACCAGCAGATCCATGCCGCCAAGTTTCGCGACCAGGGATTCAAGGTGATTAATATTGCCGGGCCCGGTGACATCAAAACTTTCAATTTCAACATACTGTGGAATTTGTTGCTTAATTTCATTGAGCATCTCAGTTCGCCTGCCGGTGATGCCCACCATATTTCCTTTTTCCGCATATAATTCAGCCATTCTCCTGCCCATACCCGAGCTGGCGCCAACAATAATGATCTTCTTTCCCATGGTTGACAAAATTGCCTAATCAGTTGTTGAAAAACTAATTTAACTTTAAACAAAAGCACTGCTATGAGAAAGCTCCGTCTCTTCTCCGCCGTGCTCTCTTTATTCCTGCTTGTACCCGCATCAATAATCTGGGCTCAATCCATTACCAGTCAAAAGGGGTTAACCACCCTGGTGTTTCCAACCCAGCATGGAACCATAAAAGTATACCTGCCGGATGATATCCTGCCCGGGGAAACCGTGTCCGGTACAGTTTCCTGCGAACCGTCGGGCAACAATGCCAGGCAGATCGAAAGAAATCTCACCTCACTGCAAAAATTAAGTGTAAGTGTGGATGGCACCCGCTACCCGGTCACCGAAAAACCCGCATTATTTACATGGCTGGTTCACCAGGATCGCCAGGTTTCTGCTCCTGTTGAATTGCTCGAGGTCAACGGTCAAAAATCCGGTCAGCTTGACATTCGCTTTAAGTCGCAGAATGAGATGACCCCATCGCTACCGGGCTGCCTGATCCCTTCCCATGCTCTCACCGGATCCCCGGTGCAGATCACAGGAAGTTTTGATGGGGACCATAGCAATACGCAATGTATGCTGAATAACCAGCCGCTTGAAATACTGGCCGAATCACCCCGTCAGTGCCAGGTTCAGTTTCCGGCCAATGCACAGGGTCCGGGCACGATGCGGGTTAACGAGAACGGGCAGGAAAAATGCGACCGCCAGGTGTCGGGGGTCGACATGCAGGTGACAACAGGCGATCTCAGTCTGCGAAAAGGACAAAGCACCTACATCGATATTAAGATCACCGGCTTGCAGCATCTCCCCGATAAGGCCACCCTCACTATCACCAATCTTACGCCTGCTGTGGTGACAATGACCAACGGGAATGTCCAGGTTATTCCGGTATGGCCGCCCGCCGACAGCAGCGCGGGTGTATTTTCCGTTCATTGTCCCGCCGTAAGTGTTTCTACAGGGAATTTTTCCGTGAACATTAATCTTGATTTGCCGCAACCCGGTCAGGTAAATACGCCGGAAGAAGTCATACCACCCGGCTATCGCAAAAAATCCTGTGAATGCGGCGTTACCGTATCGATTTCCAAAACGGGAAACAACTACCGGGCCTCCGCGGTGCCGAAATGTAAGGGGCAATACGGGATCGGAATCAATACTTTTCCCGGTTGTTTTGTGAAATCGGTAGCATATAACTGGAGTATACGATCCGGCGCCGAGAATGTCGACCTGACGGGCAAAAAGACAGATTCGGTTGTTACCTCCCGTCCGAAAGGGAGAGGTCCTTATACCGTATGTGTAACGGTAACGGTCACCTGTATTGACGGTACGGTTTGTACGGCTTCCGCCTGCGCCGATGAGTCGGGTAAAACAGTGACCACACCGGGAGGCGGTACGGAAACCCCGCCCACAACACCCGAAACGCCTGTCACCACCACCCGTAGCCGCTGCAAATGCTCGGCCAGTTGTACGATCGTATTAAATCCGGGTGCAGGAGGCGGTATCCGGTATACCGGTACGGTGAAAGCGGAATGCACCGGGACATTCGGAACCGGCACTACCCGGAGCGTATGCGCAGTGGGACCTATCACCTATTTATGGAAAGTGGGAGACAGCGGCAAGGATGTGGTTGAAATAGATGGGAAGAACGACGGTGAAAATGTGTCTCTCAAAAGAAAGAAAGCGGGTCCATACACGCTTTTCCTGAGCGGAACGGTGACCTGTAATGACGGAACCGTCTGCGAATTCGCCTGCAATGTGGAGGTGCCCGATATTCCCCCCTACGACCTGGAATGCCAGCCCATGATCACCGATCTCGGGGATCCGGCTATGGACGGAGGGCTTAAATCAAGACAGATCGGTATCGGCAATACACCTTTTATGTTCCGGGATGAATTCATCGCGCTGGAAGCGGAAGGCGCCGATGTGGACAGGATTAAACTGATCTGTGATCCCCGAACTCCCTGCCAGGATACGCGAAGTGAAAAAACGATCGCTGTTAACGGCAGGGTGCGGTTTGAATGGCAGATAGAAGGGGCCGGTAAAGGAAGCTTCGTGAAACTGGGGTGCTTGCCCGATGACCTCACCGCCGCAGGGGAACGGGTGATCTTTAAACCACCGGTGATTCCGTTGCCAAAGGCCTCCGATACCGTGGTGGTGACAACCATAAAACTTTCGATCATCGATGACGGCTCACCGGTTGCGGATGCCACCAAAATTAAAACCATTACGATCCGGACGAAAAGATCTAAAGGAACACCGGATAAGTACAATGTGGAAGTTGTTTCGGCCGACAAATACAAACTGCCCGCCATGCCGGCAGCGGCCGATATCAACGGAACATGCAGTGTTAATGGTCCGGTATGGGAACAACTGGATGACCTCGTACAGCCTTCGGTACAATTACCCGCGGTACCCGACAATGATAAAATGGTGCTGGGGCAATGGATCGTTCTGGAGGCCGGGGATCAGCGCGACAATGACCTGCTGAAATTCCGTTGTGTATCGGCCAACCAGTGCAATACGGGTCCGGACCAGCGTTCTTATCCCGACCTGCTGGAATGGAACTGGACGTTCTCCGGTGGCGGTAAACTGATTTTCGGAGGTAAAGGACGATTTATCATTTATGAAGCACCCCTGGAAATGGCTGCCAACAAGAATGTGATTGAGGTAAAGATCCGCGTTACGGTCAAGAACCCGGCGGGTCCGCGAAAGGATGACGATAAGCCACCGGGTGAGATCACTCTTTATATTTATCGCCCGGGGGTAAAACTGGCCAGCCCGGAACTTACCTGGCTCCCTGAAGAAGATAATAAACTGGAACTTCGGTCCGAACTCATGTACAAAGATGGCGACTGGCGTCCCGCTCTCGCTCACATGTGCCGCATTCATTATTTCGAATTAGTTAATGTTTCCAATGAGAAAGGGGTGTGCCTGAATGACCCGGTGCCCAAGGAGGCCGATCAATGCCGCGATCTGGCATTCGCGAATGAAGGTGGTCATGAAGCATGGGATGATTCGAAACCATCCGGCGCGAAATGCAATGAAAAAGGCCTGTTCCAGCAGGCGAGAACCAGGGGACCCGAAAAGCAATACACCATCACCATTAACGCAAAAGATTTCGGAGCCTATGGGTTCCTTCGCAGTTTTGCCAATGTAAACAAAAAGACCAGCCTGGACGGCAAGCCGGTTTATGTTTCCATTCCCCTGAAGAAAACGGATGTTACCCATCCGCAGGGGCGGCCCAAAAAGACGGAGTATGCCGATAACCGGGTTACGATCCCGCAGGATATTGATGAGAACCGGATCGCCGATGGCGGATGGGCGGTTACCGGCGGGGGCCGGGTCGCTGATCCTGCCGCCAATAACGAGGATGAAGACGACAGGCCCGCCGGGGATGGGTTCAACGGCGACGGGCTCTCAACCTATGAGGAATACCGCGGATTCAAGGTAATGGATGGTAATGATATTGCGCATACCCGTACCAGTTATAATCACAAGGATATTTTTATACGGAATGAAAGCGGCCTGGACCTGGGCACCTATGGTACGGTAAGCGGTCTGCAGGTGCATGAGATCAACGAACAACAGTATGTGGATGATAAGACCCGTGTGATAAATCCAAATTTCCATTCGGCCACTCATATTGTCAACCAGATGGGTTTACGGTTGCTGGATAAGGGAAAACACGCTACGTTGCTGGGCGTCGCGGTCATGACGACAAACCAGCCCGCGATTCCCAACCAGGGGATCGAGATCCGGATCTATAGTGAAAAAATCGCGGAAGTATGCAGAAGGAAGGGGATCCTGGGACAGCTCGCGGCCAAGATCGCCGCGGTGACCGCGCATGAACTGCTGCATGGCAACAATGTATGTCATCACGGGGAACAGAACCCCGAAGTGGAAAATTCATTCAATTTGATACAGGGTTTGCGCAGCGGGAATGTGAGTTGTGTGATGCGTTATGATAATGTGGGTTCGGTTATCAGGGGCTTTGACCCGGAAGCGATCGGAAGCGATCTCTGCAGCAGCCCGGCTGGTACGGGTTACAATGCCAATGGCAATACGTTCGGGAACGCGGCCGCCAACCGGGGCAACTGCCGCGGGATGATCCGGGTATCGGGCCGGGGAACACCACCCAGAACCTGCGGTAACCGGTAAAACCATCAAAACGACTTTATATGAAAAAGATATTATTGTTGATCTTTCTCCTGCCCATGGTCATTCCGCTGCCGGGACAGCAATTGAATGCCGGACTGAAAGTCAATGGCGAAAAGGAGGTGACGCTGTTCAATGATGAACCTCTTTTACTGGAGCTGACGCTGTTTAATAAAAAAGCACAGGCCGACAGGCGCTGGAACCTTTCGGGGGAGGAGCGCCTGCGTGAACTGGATGAACTCTTAAAACAGGGAAAGATTGAAAAAGAGAATTATGAAATGGAAAAAAGCGGGATTGAAAATAAAAAAAGAAAGTACGAAGTTCTTACCCTGGGTTCTTCATCGGTTCCCTGGACTTCGGAGATCAGCTGGAAGATCATGAACACAGCCAACCGCCAGGAAGCCAGGTCCCCCATTAAACTGATGAAAAATCCCGAAACAGGCGGTGCAGCATTGCTGGATGCAGATGCTTATTATATGGCAGTATATGGCATTTCGCCCGAAGACATGCGTACGGTTACACCCGGTACCTATGCTATAGAATGCATCATACGCAATATGCCCGTTGCTTTTGTGGTACTCACGGTTAGCAACCGGGAAATGCCCGACACATTGGCCAATGCCGAACCCGCGTTAATACAAAGGGCGCGTTATTACTGGCACGAGGGAGAGGGGAACCAGGTGATCCGTTTGGCGGACCAGGTGCTGGCCACCAACCCCGTTTCACTCGACGCCTTGTCTTTGAAAGGAGACGGTCAGTTGTTATTGCGCTCGTACCTGCCGGCGCTGGAAACGTACCGGATGGCGATGCGGGAATATTACCGGCAAAACGGAATGAACAGTGAGCCCCCGGAGTACCTCCAGGCCATGATCGATTTCATCCATAAGGAAATGGGTCATTGATTTTCTTTTTTCACGGAGGCTAACCGGCCTGTTATTTATCCAGCTTCGCGGACTGGATCAGCCTGAACATACTGGGCAGAACCGCCACCGAGCCGAGTCCCAGGATCAGCATGGAATTTTCCCCGCCCAGGAATCCGGTGGAATTAAAGAAATAATCGGTTACCACCAGGCTCACCGTGGTAATGGTGAAACCGATCGCGTTATAGATCTTCAATGCGGTGCCTCTCTGTTCCTGCGGGGCGTATGCGGCCACCAGCGTGGAGAATTGCGGGGAATCGGGTACAACAGACAGTCCCCAAACAAAAAGCAGGAGCAGGAACAGGGGAGTGGGTAAACCGAAAAAAAATGGAGAAAGAAAACAACAGGATCCCGAGATCAGCAATGCGGTCGCCGCTACTCTGGCACTTCCGATCCGGAGTGAAAGATAGCCGCCTGCCACGCAACTAAGCGCACCGCTTCCGATGATCAGGAAACTGAGGAGGGGGATGTTCAATGGTACCTGGTTTTTTTCCGCGTATAATCCCAGCAACAGGGGAACAAATCCCCAGAAAGCGTAAAGCTCCCACATGTGCCCGAAGTATCCGAATGCCGCCTGTCTCCATTTTTTTATCCGGAACACCTGTAGAAAGGCTTTCCATTGGAATTGTTCCGCTTTTTTGCGGTAAGGCCCGTCGCCCACGCCCAGCAACATCCAGGATCCTCCCAGGAAGGCGATAATGGAAGTGGCGTAGATCACCGGTTTCCAGGGCAAATCGAAATCCCGGTTCTTCAGCAGGTGCGGAAATGCGGTGCCCAGAACCAGCGCACCCAACAGGTAACCCATGGCACGCCCCAATCCTTTTTCATACCAGTCGGCCGCGATCTTCATTCCCACCGGGTAAATCCCGGCCAGGAAGAACCCGGTCATAAAACGGAAAATAAAAAGGGTGAGCACGTCGCTGGCCGCGAAGGCCACCGCCGCGTTGCTGAGCGCACCGAGAAGGGAACAGGTGAAAAATAACCTGACAGGTGAATAGCGGTCGGCCAGCGAAAAAATTCCAAATAGCAACGTGCCGGCTATAAAGCCCAGCATCACGGCCGATGTGACCTGGCTCAGGGCGTACTGGGAAAGCCCCATGACCGATTTCAGTTCGGGTAAAATGGCGTTGCCCGAAAACCAAAGGGAGGTTCCGGCAAACTGCGACATCACGATCACCGGCAGTACATTTCTTTTATGATCCGCGCCGGACAATTGCTTTTGTTTATTTTTTGAGATTGGCCATCAGCAGCCCCAATGCCACTAAAATAAAACTGATCCCGTGAACCCCGGTGATTTTTTCATTTAACAGGAGTACGGCTTCCACGCTGCTGAAAACGGGGATCAAATTACCGAACAATGCGGTACGACCCGCTCCCAGGTGTCCGATCGCGATGTTCCAGATGAGAAAACAGATCACAGAGGCGCCCAAACCGAGATAGATCACGGAAAACAGGGCGCGGCTGTCCCAATGAATCGCCGGTGCATGCTGCCACTCACGGATAAAAAACGGAACCACGAGAAGGGTGCCCAGGCAAAATATGGTAAACAGGAAACTGACCGGTGAAATAGCGGCGGGTTTTTTCTTCACCATGGTATTGTACACCGCGAAACAAAACGCGGCCAGTAAAACCCACAGGTCGCCCTTACCGAATTGTAAGGAGAGCAAATTGTTCCAGTTGCCTTTCGATAAAAGATAGAGTACGCCTGCCAGGCAAAGCAGCATCCCCGCCACCCGTAACCAGCCCACTCTTTCTTTTAAAAATATCCGGGCAAACAAAACCGACATCACGGGAGAGGAGGTGGTGCCGATCAGCGCGAGGTTGATCGCCGATGTATAATGCGCTCCCACATAAACAAACGTGTTGAACAAGGATATCCCGAAAAGGGAGATCCAGAAGAGGTAATGCCAGGAACTCCTGATAACGGGCCAGTCTCTCCGGAATGATGAAAAGGCAAACGGGAAAATAATAAGCGTGGCCAGCAGCCAGCGGAAAAAATTAAGACTAACGGGAGGGATGGACTGGTGTACGGCTTTTGCCACGATAAAATTACCCGACCAGATAAAGGTGGCCAGTATGGCGAGCCCGATCCCGGTGTAGATATTTTTGGATGGGGAAAGGGTCATGTCTTTCAAAGATGGGCGAAATCGGTTTCAAATTGTCCCTTTATCCGTTCGATCGGCGGATTGAAGTACCCGTATTTAAGGTGAGGGAATTCCTCCCGGATCAGTTCCTGTAATTGTTTTACGCCCATGCATTCGCCGGTGTCAGTCACCCCGATCTTTCCCAGGTACCAGTCGGGGTCGATATTGAAATTGCGCCACTGGATCATCTTCAGTCCCGTATCCTGTATTAATTGCCTCAGTGCTTCGTATTCTGCCACGGAATCGGTCATGCCCGGGAATACAAAATAATTGATGGAAGTCCAGCCGCCATACCGGTTCACCACTTTCAGGCTTTCGATGATGTCCTCAAAGTCGTAATTATTCGGACGGTAATAAGGCATATAGATCTCTCTTCTCGCCGAATTGGTGCTGACTCGGATCGAGTCGAGTCCCGCTTTACAGAGTTCCTCCACCGCATCGGGTCTCGATCCGTTCGTATTGATATTGATGCTTCCTTTCGACGTATGTTTCCGTATCTCGATGATCGAATCCCGGATGGTTTCCCACATCAGCAGCGGTTCGCCCTCGCAACCCTGCCCGAAACTGATGATGGGGTAGGGTGCGGTTTCCAGGTGCGGAACCGTGAATTCCACGATCTCCTCCACGCTGGGTTTGAAATTCAGGCGGTCCTGCGTGGACACGATCGGTTCTTCATCCGGCTGAAGCGAAATGCACCCCACGCAATTGGCATTACACCCGGATGAAACCGGTACCGGGCATTCCCAGCGGCCCAGCGATAAATTCCGGGCGGCGGGGCATTGATAGGTGAGCGCGCAGTTGTTCATCAGGTGATCCACTAACCGGTTATGCGGGTAATGTTGCAGGAGCGCCTGTGCCCCGTCTTTCACTTTTTGCTGATCATACCCTGAGCAATCCTGGCGGATATCGGGTTCGATGCGGGTGGCGGGTACATAGAACTTATTATTTTCCCAACCGACCGCGGTATAGCAGAACAAGGGAAGGGTGGGCGCATCGGGCGCGGATTCATAGGCGGATAAGTAAAACCCGGTATGCGCGGGCGGTATAAATGCCGCCACGGCCCAGCCCTTTTCACATAACCGCATTTCCCCGGTACTGACATCTGTGCCGATACCCCTTCGGCCCGGTAATTCGTACAGGGAGCCTCCGTCGGGCAGTTCGATCCACTCATCGGCGGGTACGGCCAACGCATCCCATCCGCTGCGGCCCGTCGCATACAGGGTGGTGTCTTCAAATATATTTCCTTTGCCGTCGGAGTAGAGTATATAGGGAGAAACGATCATGGTCTATGGGGAATAATCATTATTCAACGAATGGTACTATTCAGTTGAATCCTGCAAAACTCGTTAAATTCTTTCTCATTCACCGGGCTTTCTGTTTCATCCACGGGTTGCTGGAACAATTTGTTGTTCTTCCAATCGATGGTCAGCAGGCCATCCCTGATCAGGATATTGTTCAGTTCATTCCATGAAATAGTTCGGCCGGGAAAACCGGGACAGGTAACGGATGTGTCTGATACGATGACTACCGGCTTTCTGACCGCCTGGATAAAAAGCAATAACACCAGCAACAGGATACCGCCGGGGATATAATGCCCCATCAGGATGAAAAATACGGTTGATAAGATCATGGCGGCATAAATTAAAAGAATCCTGCCTTCCTTTCGGACCAGGCGATACACCAGCAGGCAAATGCCAATGACACCGGTGGCGGTAAGGCTGATGTTTCTTGCGGGGATACCGGCCGCGGTCCAGGCCAGGAAAATAAAAGCCACCCCGCTCAGCGCCGTTAAAACAACCAGGGATACCGTATAGGTTCTTCTCTTTTCGTTCGCCAGTGTGATGTGATAAGATTGCATGTATTTCCCGGTCAGGGGTTGGGCGTATTGCTTGTAACCAGCAAATTGCACATTTTAAAAAGAACCCGGGCTCCCACATTGGCGTCCCAGTCGGTATCGCCGCCGATACCCACTTCGTTGAGGTCGAAACCCACCAGTGTACGGCCGCTGTCCACCACTTTCTGGAAAAGATAGAATACCTGTTCCAGTTCAAAACCACCGGGTACCGGGGTGCCGGTGAAAGGACATAATTTCCTGTCGAGCCCGTCCACGTCAAAACTGATAAAAACCCTGTCGGGCAGTTTGTCTACGATTTCATCGGCTATATGTTTCCAGCTTTGCCCGTCGAACAAACGGCTTCGGATCTCGCGGTCGAAATAGGTGATCACGCGGTAATGGCTGTTGCGGATATATTCCCATTCGCTTTCACTGTAATCACGGATACCCACCTGCACAAGCCGTTTCAGTTCCGGGATCTCTTTCAGCGCATTGAACATGATGCTGGCATGAGAATAGACAAACCCCTCGTAGGAATTCCGGAGATCGCAGTGCGCGTCGATCTGCAGGATACCGAATTCCCCGTGTTTTTCCGCGATGGCTTTCATGAAACCCAGCGGAGTGCTGTGGTCGCCGCCCAGGACGGCCACCAGTTTTCCCTTTCCCAGCAACACACGGGTCTGATCATAGACCCAGGTATTCATATAGATGCTGCCCTCGTTGACCTCTTTCAGCGTTTTGGTCATGAAGTGATTGGCGCTCACGTCTTCGCCGCGGGAAATATAGTCGATATAGAGTTCGGCTTCCTTACGCAGGTAATCGCTTTTCATCAGCAATTTCTTGTCGCTGGGGCGCATGTAGAATCCCTGTTTCCATGCTTCGGGCATATCCGCATCGAAGAGATCGACCTGGAGACTCGCCTTGAAGATCGCATCCGGGGCCCGGGCCGTACTGGCCGTGTTGCTCACGGTCACTTCCCATGGAACAGGTAATATCACCAGGCGTGAATTCTCCTCGGTAGTGGGCAACCCGAAAATATTATTGTTGGGATTGCTTACACTGTTCGGGTCATATTGCGAAAGGTCAATCATGGATTGTCTTTGAAAAACTGTGCAAATTAATCCGGTTTGGGAAAGTGGCAAAAAGATTGTTGGGAAGGATGCAGTCAGGCAGTCGGAAGTCCGCAGTCCACAGTCCACAGTCGACAGTCGACAGTCGAGAGTCGACTGTCAGACCACCATGGATTAGTATTCACAACGGTTTACGGCAACCATATAAAATTTTCAATGCTCAACGCTCAATGTTCAATTTTCAACCCAGACCCCGGTAGTACACGTTCTCCTATGATGAACAAGATGAATATTGAGCATTGCTCATTGAACATTTCTTCCCTGTTTGGGTATAAACATCCTACATGCGCGGAGGTTTCTGCCTAAGCAGTCGCTTCGGGAGTTAAGGCAGCGGGCAAGCCAGCATCCAACATCAAGTAGCCAGCAACTATTTACGACTCAAACTCTTCAAATGGCTTACATGTGAAGCCACGGCCATCCGCATCCGGGGGTATTCGATATATGGCACTCCGAAATCCTTGCAGGCCTTGCGGATGATCTTGCTGATCTCGGGGTAATGCACATGCGATATGCGGGGAAAGAGGTGATGCTCGATCTGGAAATTCAGTCCGCCCACCCACCAGGAAATAAACCGGTTCCGGGTGGCGAAATTGGCCGTGGTGCGCAACTGGTGTATGGCCCACTCGTCTTCCATCCGGTTGGTTTCCTTATTGGCTACCGGGAATTCGGTATGTTCCACGGTATGCGCGAGCTGGAAAACAATGCTCAGCACAAAACCGGAGAAAAGGGCGAAGGGGAGGAAGCCGATCAGCCAGGCTTTAAAGCCCACCATCATGATGGGTAATGCGACAAAAAGGAACGCGTGCAGCAGCTTGAATCCCCAGAATGAAATATGATCCGTTATTTTCATGGGTTGCAGGGGAGTGGGGCCGATCCTTTTGAGAAAATACTTTTTATAATCCGTTACAAACACCCACCAGAGGTACAGGAGGGAATAGGCGGCCCAGAAATAGAAATGCTGGTACCGGTGAATTTTATAGTATTTCTGCGTTTCACAGAGGCGGAGAAAGGGTCTTGCCTCGATATCATCGTCCACGCCCTGTACGTTGGTATAAGTATGATGAATGATGTTGTGCTTGGTCTTCCACATGAAATTGTTGGCGCCCAGGAAATTCAGGGAAAGCCCGGCGAGCTGGTTCACCCATTTCTTCCGGCTGAAACTGCCATGCATGCCGTCGTGCATCACGTTAAAACCGATCGCCGCCGTGAGACCGCCGAGCACCACGCACTCCGTGATGGCCAGCCATGCGGCCGGGGTGAAGAAAACCACGTGAATATAAATGGCCACGTAGGCCAGCACCAGTACAATGGCCTTCAGGTAAAGTTTATAATTGCCGGTCGACGGCTTGCCCGCCTGTTTAAAATACTCGTTTATACGGCGCTTCAGTTCGCTGTGAAAAGAAACTGTGCTGTGAGAAAATTTCGGGATAGTCATTCAGAACCTAAATTGGATGTGCAAAGGTAACTTTAATGCCTGATAAATATACACAAATAACATATTAAGAAAAGGGCTGTTTTGTTCACTAAAACAGCCCTTTTCAGTTAATTGAGATCAACATTTGATCAGGTTTCTATCTGGATCAGCGCATCCAGGTTCCGGATCCCTAATTTCTTTTCAGTGATGAACCCTTCCGCGTACCGCACCCCGATGCGTTTGCCGAACATCCGGGCACGGGCGATCACGCTTTCCAGGAAATCGGGGGTGGAAATATAGGTCTGGGGTCCTTCCGCACTGTCGGCTCCCGTATGGAACTGGGTGCTGTAGGCCGCAATCGCTTTCATCCGTTGTTCAAATACGGCGCTGATATCGATCAATACATCCGGCTCATGATACCAGTCCTGGATATAATGCAGCAGGTAGGCCGGTCGCCAGCGCGACTGTGGCTGCCCGTTTTCATCCTTTGTTTCGATCTTGCTCAGCCCCGCCAGGAAGCAGGCGTCGGCGATCAGTTTCCCCGCCCGGCCATGATCGGGATGACGGTCGTGAAGCACATTGCCGATCACGATCTCCGGTCTGTATTTGCGGACCGTGCGGATCAGTTTCAGTTTGTTTTCCTCGTTGTTTTCAAAGAACCCGTCCCGCATTTTCAGGTTCTCCCGCACCTGCACACCCATGATCATAGCGGCTTCGGCCGATTCGCGGTAACGGCTCTCGATGGTGCCCCGGGTACCCAGTTCACCTTCCGTGAGGTCAACAACCCCCACTTTCTTTCCCAGTTTGATTTCGTTGATGATCGTTCCGGAACAACCCAGTTCCACATCGTCGGGGTGGACACCGATGGCGAGGATGTTAAGTTTCATGTTGATGCTGATGCTGGATACTGGTCGTCACATCCCAGCCAAATTGGTTTGTTTATTAATGTTCTTAAAATATGTTGTTATCTCTTCCGGCATCCCGGATGATTACAAAATTTTCAAGGCTCAACGTTCAATGTTCATCGACAACCTTCATACCGGGGGCAATCCAGCAATTAGTTAACCCGGTACGGATTCCCGTACCACCCCCCGTCGATCTCTTTTACAAAACTTTCGATCTGCCGGTCGATCGTATTTTCCTTCAGGTTCCATTCCTGTTTCAGGTTGCCGCCCACAAACCAGGCTACGGTCTGGTAAAAACGGGCATTAAAGCCGCCCTTATATTCCTTGATGATCTCGTAACAGTTATTGCCGGTTTGCCGGTTGATCAGTTTCATCAGCACTTTTCCCTGGTAAACGGAGAGATTCTTCAGCGGCTCCTCAAACTGCTGCCGGAGCTCTTTCTCCCTCGTTTTGATGATCGCCTTTCGTTCTTTTTTCCCGGAAACACCCGCCAGTTTAATATTGATATCGTTGATGGTTGAACCGGCAACCCGCGCATACGGGTAGGTGACATATACTGCGTTTCTCAAACGGTTCCATTCCTGGATGAATTTCGCCAGTTTGTTACCGGATAAATTACTCACCCAGGCCATTTCCATTTCCTTATAATTCACAATCTCACCATGATACCATACAGCCGGCACAACGATGGTGTCATTCGGCCCCCATTTCTTACTTTGTTCCTTCATATATTGCAAAGCATACTCCGAGGAATCCTGTACCGGCTTTTCCGGTTCTATCTGCGCGCTTATTGGGTTAAAATGAACCGCGCCTGTCATCAGAAATGCCAGCAGGAATTTACTATGCGGACGAAGGCGAAACATGATACTGCAAAGCTATACTACTTCCCTGAGATATACTAGGACCACCATACCGGTTAAGTCGCCATAGAAGACTCTTATTCAGGCAGCTGCGGTCTCCATCCCGGTGAATACCCGGACAACAAAACTACCAAAGCCGCTGTTTTGGAAAAGCTAAATTTTGGAAATGGAGGAACGCTCCCGGTTTTTCCTTATCCGGTTAACCATGCTGATGATGATACCCGCTGTGGTGATCAGCACACCAAACCACAGCAGGCGGATCATGGGGAACTTATAGGCCTTCAGGGTCACGTATTTCATCAGCGCGTCCGATTCTTTTACACCCAGTTCGATACTGTTATCCGGGTTAACCTTCTGCAGCTGGATGATCAGGTTCTCGGCGGTAATGGTATCGGGTATGACCAGCATTTCGCCCTTCGCGACCGCCAGCCGCGGCGTCAGGGAATAGATGGATCCCGTTTTGGAATAGATTTTCAACGGCGCCTCAAACAGCTGCCCGTCTTTCCCAAACAGTTCCTCGGGCAAACTGTCTTTTTTCTTTACATCCTGCAGGATCATGAACCCGCCGGAATAAAAAAGAGAGTCGCCGGTATTCAGCACACCCGGCCGGAAATTGGCCGTGTCCTGCTGCCGGTCGGGATTCGGAAGAGACGTGATATAGGTGAACACATCATGATCCCAGTAATGCCTGGCGTCGGGGTTCGACATCAGTCCTTCCTGTCCGTTGGGATTGACGAATGAATTGGGACTTAAAACAAAATCTTCTTTTCCGTCCTTGCGCCGGAAATGAATATTGAAATAGGTGCGTTCATCTTTCGGAACAATGGAGTCGCTTACATAGGTGATATGGTAGCGCCCCATATCCATTTGCACGCCCTGGACCAGGGTGAGGTTTTCGCGGGGATCCTCTTCATTGCCGAGCGGGATATATATGCCGCTGACATTGTTCGACAGCACTTCCTTGTTTGACGCCGAGATGATGATGCCGATCAGCACCATGCCAAAACCCGCGTGCGCCACGGAACCGCCGGAAAGTTTCAGTTTCCCGTTCAGGCCGAGCCAGATATAGGAGATATTCGCAATAACGGCATATACGCTGCTCAGCAGGGCGATCCACAACGACGCGTGAAACACCGGTCCCTTCTTGGTATACTCGATCCGGAAGAGTAAAATCAGGACAGTTGCTATAACCAATGACAGCACAAGCGGCAACAGCATTTTCTTCCAGAAATAACGGGAAGGAGTATCCTTGTATTTCAGGTATTGCGCCATCCCCGTCAGCAATGCCACAATAACGGCCACATAAACCTGGATGCTGTTGTATGCGAATTCCGCGTCCTCGGGCGGCGCGATATTGGTGCCGAATACTTTATTGAAAACCGGTAAGGACGTTTTGCCGATAATCACGATCGCGGACAGGAAGAAAACAAGCGCACCGATAAACATCCAGAATTCGCGCGAGGATCCGTTTTCTTCTTTCTGAATGGAGGGAATTTCTTTGTACCGGCGCGTGAATAACCAAAGTGAAGGCAATACGAACACCAGCAAAAAGGCCAGCAACTGCCAGTTCATTCCCAAATCCGTGAACGCGTGCACAGAGGCTTCGCCCAGGATGCCGCTCCGGGTCAGGAAAGTGGAATACAGGATGAATCCAAACGTAAGGATGAAGAACAGGTAGGTGGCGCGCAGCGAATGCCCGCTGTGCCGGTAAATAAGCAAGGTATGGATACCTGCGATCAGTATCATCCAGGGTACCAGGGAGGCGTTTTCAACCGGGTCCCATGCCCAGTAACCTCCGAAAGTAAGCGATTCATAGGCCCAGATTGCTCCCATCATGATGCCCATTCCCAGTGCGGCGGCGGAGAACAGGGCCCAGGGCAGGGCCTGTTTGATCCAGTCGCCGTATTTTTTTGTCCAGAGTCCCGCTATGGTGAAGGCAAAGGGAACCACCGTGCTCGCAAATCCCAGGAACAATACCGGCGGATGGATGACCATCCAGTAATTCTGGAGGAGTTTGTTCAACCCGTTGCCGTCCTGGATGGAAGACATATAATCCTGCCGGAGGGGCTGGGTTACGTCAAAGTCGACATGCAGTGCCGCGGCATTGTCGAGTACGCCTGAATCCCGGAGCAGGATAAAAGGGTTGGAACCCATTTTCCATCCGAAAATGTACATCCCGGCGATCATGGTGGCCAGCCCGAACTGGGCGAAACTCAGCACCGTCATCACCGGGGCTTCCCATTTTTTCGAGGTCTTTATCAGCACGAGTCCCAGTACGCAATGCCAGATACTCCAAAGCAGGAAACTGCCTTCCTGGCCCTCCCAGAAACAGGCCAGCAGGTATTTAAAATCGAGCGAACGGCTGCTGTGCTGCCAGGCATATTTATATTCAAAAAGATGGTTCTGGATGATGTAATACAGGATGCCGAAAATCGCGAATACCGAAATGATCTCCGCGAAAAATGCGCCGCGGGCCAGTTTTTTCCAACGGTTGGCATCCTCTTCCAGCTGCGCCGTGGTGGAACGGAAATAGGCGAAAGTGGCTACCAGGGAAGCCACCAGCGAGAGAACAATAAAGAAGTGGCCTAGCTGGCCGGGTAAACGATGTTCACCGATATAATCCATGATTCGATTTTATGCCTGCGCAGGGCAGCTGCTCCGTTAATTTAATTTGATTGAGTCGGGGTGCGTCCCTCCCTTTGCCTGTTCGTCCTTGTACTTGGATGGACATTTGGTCTGGATCTCCTTGCATTCAAAAGTGCCGTCCATATATTTTCCCTTGAGTACCAGCCGTTCACTGATCTCGAAATTGTCCGGTTTCGGATTTTTGTAAACCACGCGCACCGATTTGCCAAGCGTATCGATCGCCGTAAATGCAAGATAGTTGGGGTTTTTCAGCGCGTCATATTCCACCGGCTGCGTCTTGTCGAGCCGGGCCATCAGGTGCACATACTTTCCGGGTTTGCTGATGGCTGTGTCCACCGTGTCGTAAGTACTGGCCGTTTTCAGAAAAGTAAGCAGTACGGCGATGGCCCCGGCGATCAGTACCAGCAGGATTATGTGTATTCGTTTCATAGTTTCTTTTTCCGGGGCAAAGTTAATTCAAAAGAACATGCTGACAGCCATCTGTATAACTTAGTTGCAGTCCGTACCAATCATTCCCAACTGTGGATGAAGACCTTATCTTTGCGGCAAATCAAACAGCCATATGCTTTTCCAGTTAACCGAAGAACAACAGATGATCCGGCAGGCCGCCCGCGACTTCGCGCAGAATGAGTGTCTGCCCGGCGTGATTGAACGGGATGAGAAACAGATCTTCCCGCGCGGGCAGATCGAAAAACTGGCGGAACTGGGGTTCCTGGGCATGATGGTGGATCCGCAATACGGCGGTGCGGGAATGGACACCATCAGTTATGTGCTGGCCATGGAAGAGATCAGCAAGGTGGATGCCAGCGTAAGCGTGGCGATGAGCGTCAACAACAGCCTGGTGTGTTACGGGCTGCAGGAATACGGCACGGAGGAGCAAAAACAGCAATACCTGGTACCCCTGGCGCAGGGCCGCAAAGACGGTAAACTGTATATTGGCGCCTTTATGCTCAGCGAACCCGAAGCGGGCAGCGATGCCACCTCGCAAAAAACGACGGCGGAAGACAAGGGCGATTATTATTTACTGAACGGTACAAAAAACTGGATCACCAACGGGGGATCGGCCTCGGTATACCTGGTAATGGCGCAAACGGATCCCGGGAAAGGATCCAAAGGAATCAACACCCTGATCGTGGAGAAGGACTGGCCGGGGGTGGTGGTGGCCGCCAAGGAAAATAAAATGGGTATCCGCGGCAGTGATACGCATACGGTCATGTTCAATGATGTGAAAGTGCCCAAGCAGAATCGCATAGGTGAAAACGGGTTTGGTTTCAAATTCGCCATGAAGACGCTGGCGGGCGGCCGGATCGGGATCGCATCCCAGGCCCTGGGTATTGCCAGCGGAGCCTATGAACTGGCAAAAGAATATGCCAAAACACGGAAGGCCTTTGGTACCGAGATCATGAACCACCAGGCCATCGCTTTCAAACTCGCCGATATGGCCACCCGCATTGAAGCCGCAAGATTACTTTGCCTGAAAGCGGCCTGGGAAAAGGATAATCATATCGACTACACGCTCAGTTCCTCGATGGCCAAGGTATATGCTTCGGAAACGGCCATGTGGACCGCCACGGAAGCCGTACAGGTACACGGCGGTTACGGGTATGTAAAAGAATACCATGTGGAACGACTCATGCGGGACGCCAAGATCACCCAGATCTATGAAGGCACCAGTGAAGTGCAGCGGATTGTCATCAGCCGCAGTATCCTTAAATGAGCAGGCCGGCGATGAAGAAGTTTAGGATAACAATGATCCATTCACATTAAAGAACTCAGCATGGCGGTGAACAGGGAAGCGTATAGCTCCATCCGGCGTGAACTGGATGCTAAAGGCGTAACACTGGTAGCGGTTTCCAAAACCAAACCGGAAGCCGATATCCGGGAACTCTTCGACCTGGGACAACGCGATTTTGGGGAGAACTATGTACAGGAACTGGTTACCAAGGCCGCGTCATTTCCGGCTGATATCCGCTGGCATTTTATCGGTCACCTGCAAACCAATAAAGTAAAGTTAATAGTACCTTTTGTGCAACTCATTCACGGAGTTGACAGTCTGAAATTGCTGAAAGAGATCGATAAACAGGCCGCTAAACTGGGAAGGGTGACCGATTGCCTGCTCCAGGTACATATAGCGGTGGAAGAAACGAAATTTGGGTTGAATGCGGAGGAACTGGAAGAATTGCTCGGAGAACTGACCCGGTCGCCACTGAAGCATGTGCGCGTAAGGGGATTGATGGGGATGGCCAGTTTCACTTCGGATATGGATACCGTTAGAAACGAATTCAGGGGGTTGCGGAAAATGTTTGACCATTGCGTGGACAAGGGGCACCCGTTTGATATTTTATCCATGGGAATGAGCGGGGATTACAGTGTGGCGGTGGAAGAAGGCAGTACCCTGGTTCGGATCGGGAGCCTGCTTTTCGGTGAGCGCACGGGGAATAGTTGAAACTCTTGTTGTCAAATGACCAATTATTCGTATTTTTTTGGTTTAAACCCGGGGATGCGATATCTACAATTAATAACGTGCTTCCTTTTTTTCTCATCTGTTGCACAGGCACAGATGGAAAGGGACACGGTATTGAGCCGGTGCCCGGTCCGCATCACGGACACTGTTTCGGTCAATAATTTCTTTATCGAGGCCCGGCCCGCTACATTAAAAGTGTACCGCGTACGGGGGGATCTTACCATTGTGATCGAACAGCGTGACCAGTTCTTCTCTCTTTTCTTCCACGAAAAAAGACTGCGCAACACCACCTACGACATCGAGCCGGCTTCAAAAGGAAGAGGGTCAGTTGAGGTCACTTATTCCTTCAAATCGGGCGACCAGGTGGCCTATATCAATGTAGTGAGCGGTTCGATCCAGTCCGCCTATGACAAGGAAAGGAAAATGTGGAAACTCAAAGTGGATGGGATCATCACCAACCTGACCGACCGGACACTGACCTACTATAAGGCAAAGGCTGAATTCTGGGTGAAATAATACTGCACGCCTTTTATTGATCCGGTTTGTAAATACAAAAGCGGCAAGAACATTTTAAGAAGCCGGTAGTCTGCAGGACATCAGGTCTTTGCATCCTTTGGTGTAATTAAGTATGACGGTGCGAATTTGTAACTTTAATTCGCATTATGCCTGGCGCTTCCTTTTTGTTACGTTACCGGCTTCATCATGTGCTGTTCTGGTTGCTGGTGTTCGGGGTTTGGTTTTTCCTCCGGATGGAGGACTATGCCAGCCCTTCCCAGGCGGCCCTGGTCACCGCTATCAAAGTGATCGACCTGGCCCTGCTGATCTACCTGACGAATTACCTGCTCATCCCCCGGTTGCTGTATAAAAAAAAGTACCTGCTTTTCACGCTTCTGTTCGCAGGCATGATATTCGGCAGCAGTATCGTGAAGATGAACCTCCTGGGCCGGATCACGCATAACCCGCTGCTGATTTACTGGTTGATTGATTTTAAGAACAGGCTCTATGACAATATCCTGCCTCATTTCTTCCTGGTGATCGCCGGGGCGGCGGCGAAACTGCTTTTCGATCACCGGAAACTGCAGCAACGGATGGCGGAAACGGCCAAAGAGAAGGCGGAGGCCGAACTGAATTTTCTGAAATCGCAGATCAACCCGCATTTTGTATTCAATTCGCTCAATTCGGTTTATTTCCTGATCGATAAGAATAACCACGAGGCCCGTTCGGCCCTTCATCAATTTTCGGAAATGCTGCGATACCAGCTCTATGAAATGAACGGTTTACAGGTGCCGGTGGAAAAGGAGATCCGTTACCTGAAGGATTATATGGACCTGCAGCAATTACGAAGGGATGATAAATACGACGTGCAGTTCCGGTGCGCCGAATCCGTTAAAGATTTTTCCATCGAGCCGCTATTACTGATACCCCTTGTGGAAAATGCCTTCAAGCATATTTCCCATCATAACGACAAAACCAATTATGTTCAGGTGGAAATGGACCGGGTCAACGGAAGCTTCCGTTTCCGGGTACGTAATTCACGGGATAACCAACGCAGCACCGAAAAACAGGGAGGGATCGGTTTACAAAACGTAAAGCGCCGCCTGGAACTGGTCTATCCCGGCCGGCATGAACTGAAGATCCATGAAACCCCTTCCGAATTTTCGGTCAACCTCAACCTGCAATTGTCATGAGCATCAGTTGTATCATCATCGACGACGAACCGCTGGCCCGGAAAGGACTCAAAGAATATGTCGCGGATGCCGGTTTCCTGCAACTGCTCGCCGAATTCGATTCCCCCATTAAAGCAGCGGAGTGGATCGGCAGCAACGACGTGCAATTACTTTTTCTCGATATCCAGATGCCGAGGATCACGGGATTGGATTTGTTTAAATCGCTGCGAAACCCGCCACCGGTGATCTTCACCACCGCCTACCCGCAATACGCGCTCGAAGGTTTCGAAGTCAACGCGCTCGATTACCTCGTAAAGCCGTTCACCTTCGATCGTTTCCTGAAGGCGGCGCTCAAGGCGCAGGAATTTTACGAAGTGCGGGAATCCAACCTGCCAGGTTCGCCCGCGGGAGATTTCTTTTTTATCAAGGCGGATAATAAACTCGTTAAATTATTTTTTGACGACATTCTTTTTGTGGAAGCGTTGCAGAATTATGTAACGATCCATACCCCGGGCCGCAAATACATGACCTATCTCACTTTCCGGGCCGTGGAGGATTACCTCCCGGCCGATAAGTTCATCAAGGTGCATAAATCCTATATCGTCGCCGCTTCCCGCATCGAAAGCATCGAAGGCAACGATATCCGGATCGGCCCGCACCATATCCCCATCAGCCGCAACCAGAAGGAGGAGGTGATGGAGAAGCTGCTGAAGAACAGGTTTCTGAAGAGATGAGGAGTCGGGAAGTCCGGACTCCTAAAGCAATGCAGTCACTTTTTATCCGGATTTTAGGTAATTTTAATCTGTGCCGGTTATGAAACAGGTGTTGTCCATACTACTTCTTTTTTTCTCCCTATCGTTAAACGCGCAGAAGGACCTGGCTTCGCTTTCAGAAAAACTCTTCCGGAATTGTAATAACGACCGCCAGAAAGTGACGGCCATTTTTGAATGGATCACCTCCCATATTTCCTATACCACCTTTAACAGGAATTCAAAAAAGAAACCGGTCATTATCAATGAAACGGATGATGAGGGTCCGCTTCTGTCGCTCAACGAACGGGTGGCGGAGCTGGTGCTGAAAAGGGGAACGGCCTTTTGCGACGGGTATGCCCGGTTGTTTGCCGCGCTTTGCGAGAAAGCCGGGATCCGTTCCGAGATCATCTGCGGGTATGCCAACGGCGGATTTGGCCGGCCCGGAACCAAATTCGGGGTGAATCATTACTGGAACGCTGTATTGCTCGGGGGGCGCTGGCATTTGCTGGATGCCACCTGGGCCAGCGGTTACATCAACCTGCGCGACGGGGAATTCGTCAGGAGTTACAACGGCCGTTATTTCCTGGCCTCCCCCGAAACATTCATCCGGGATCATTATCCCGACGATCCCCGCTGGACCCTGCTGCCCGATGATAAAGTACCGGAGGAATTCCGCCGCTCGCCTTTCCTGCAGCGTTCTTTTGCCAAATATGGTTTCAGTTCCTTCTCTCCCGGCAGGGGCATCATTGAAGCAACCGAAGGGGAAACCATCGTGCTGCAGCTGGAAGCCGCAACAAAGGAACGGGGACCTGTTTCACCCAGCATGGTCGTCGACTCCTCGTTCTTTACCTATTCTCCCTCCTGGGTATTCCTGAAACCGGAACAAACCGATAATGCCCGTTACCAGTATATCTATACCGTGGCAGGCCCGCATGTGCAATGGCTTTACCTGCTTTACAACGATGATGTCGTAATGCGCTATAAACTCAACGTTAGAAAAAAGGAGCTGAACTAACTGCCCCGCTGCGAACCGGTGTTCTGCTGCTTGCTTACAAAACCGGATTTTGGCTTCTGTATGAATTTGGAGCCCTGTGTGGACTGGGACTTGTTTTTTTTATCGCCCTTGGATTTCCCTTTCTGGTTTTTCTGATTGAGTAATGACATAGGGGTAATTATTTTTTATAAAGATAATATTTATCGGCGAGGAAGGAGAGGGGTAGCCCGATGCAAAGCACCAGTATGCCGGCTGCAATCAGCGCTTTTTCGGGCCGGAAGGGCAGCGGTGGAGCTGAACTTGCCGGTACTACGATCCCGTTCATAACCGCCCACACTAAAATTCCATAGATGATTCCGGTAATGAGCCGGTTCTTCCGTGCGGCCGGGATCAGGGGATACAGCAAAAAGAAAATAAAGGCGAACAGGAAAGCGATCATGAAATGAAATAACAATCCCCAACCGGCCATCAGCGCCCCTCCGGCGAAAGCTTTGACGCCAAACACGGCGCTGGCAATATACCGCAACACATTGTCTGGCCCCTTCCCGGTCTGGATATAATATTGCAGGGCGGCAGCCGAAATATCCAAGGCACCGGTCAGCAGTCCGGCCCCTGTTACCGCGCGTACAAGGGATTTTACGTTTTGGGTCATATTTCTGTTATGGCAGTTACAGACATAACAATAAAAATAATTGCTGCCCGTTCCTGAATAAAATCTTCCCCCGGGCGATCTCTACCCTAAATCTCAGCCAATTGAAACACTGTTTACTGCTGGCAGCCTGCCTGCCCGCTTTCCTATGCCTGATCGCACAGCCTGTTGATGAAGTATTTAATAAACCCGGAACATTCAGTGCCGGATCCCGCAACACCCTGAGCGTGTTTAACGGTGACGGTTCAGCGGGAAAGGGCATTGGGGCCCAGTTCAGGGTGCGGCTGGGACAAAAACTCAATTCGGAATGGTACTTCGATTATATCACTGCTTCGGGCGACGAATGGGTTTACCGCAACGATTATCATATCGGGTGGTCCCTCATGTTCTACCCCGGTCATAATTTCAGGGGAGAGCGGTTGCTTGAGCCATACCTGATCGCGGGACACTGTTTTGACAAAACGGTGATTGCGGAAAAGGGGAATAAAGGGAACAGGGCGGCGCGGATGAGCATGGCCACCCAGGCTGGTTTCGGTACACATCTAAATATTACACCCCGATTTGATCTGTCATTGTCGGGTCAATACATGCTGCATTTCGGTAAAGACATCATGGCTGACAACGCCGGTGGTGAGGTGGTCATATCAAAAAAGGATCATTCGCATGCCGGGGGGCATCTGTTATTTACGGTGAGTTTCAATTATAAGCTTTTCCGTTTATGGAAAAGCGCGGGAAACTGATACATTAATCCATCCGTCGGGACGGTTTTTTATTTAGTTTAGGCGATCTAAACTATAATGTATGCGGTACGTTGCGGTATTCACCATTGTAATGCTTATCAGTTTTTCACTGACCGGACAGAACTTGAACCCCGACTCGCTCTATATGCGGGAGCATTACGACAAATTTGAGTACCGGATCCCCATGCGTGACGGGGTGAGTTTGTTCACCCTGGTGTACATGCCCAAGGATAAGTCGAAGACCTGGCCGATCCTGATGAACCGCACCTGTTACAATGCCTCCAATTATGCCAATTGGAAAACTTTTAATCACCCTTCCCGTTACATGGTGCAGGACGGCTATATCCTGGTGTTCCAGGACGTGCGCGGCCGGTATATGAGCGAGGGCGTGTTTACCAATATGACTCCCAATATTCCCGGCAATGATCCGAAGAATAAATCAGCAGTGGATGAAAGTTCGGACACCTGGGATTCGATCGAATGGATGCTGAAGAACCTGAAAGGGAACAATGGCCGGGTGGGTATTTACGGGATCTCCTATCCCGGGTTCTACTCCGCCGCCGCTTTGCCTGATGCGCATCCCGCCCTGAAGGCGGTGAGCCCGCAGGCGCCCATCTCCGATTTTTTCTTCGACGATTTTCATCATATGGGCACATTCCTGCAAAGCTATACTGCGGCCTTCGCGGTGTTTGGTTACCAGAAAAAGGATACCACCCGGCAGGACTGGTTCATACCCGAGATACTTCGCTTTTATGCCAAACCCGCCAAAGACGCGTATGATTATTACCTGCGTTTGGGACCGCTGAAGAATATCACGGAAAAATACCACCACGACAATTTCTTCTGGAACGAGATCATCAGCCATCCCAATTACGACGAGTTCTGGCAGAAAAGAAGCATCCTCCCGCACCTGAAGAATATCAAACCGGCCGTGCTCACGGTCGGTGGCTGGTTCGACGCGGAGGATCTGTACGGCCCGCTGAATATTTATAAGACCATTGAAAAGACCAGTCCCGCGGCGAAGAACTCCATCGTCATGGGTCCCTGGGGACATGGCGACTGGGCAAACGAAAAAGGGAAGAGCACGCACAATCATCTTTATTTCGGCGACAGCATTTCCACTTTTTTTATGCGGGATATCGAGCGGCCCTTCTTTGCGCATTATTTAAAGGATGCGGGCGATGCCGCGTTACCGGAAGCCTATATGTTTAATACGGGTACGAAGAAGTGGGAAAAGTTTGATGTATGGCCCCCGGTGAATGCGGCACAACTGAAACTCCAGTTTGGTGAAAACGGCAAGCTGCTTATCAACCAGCCCGCAAAGGAAGAGGCGGTGTTTGAGTACATCAGCGATCCGGCCAAACCGGTGCCGCATACATCCCAGACGGAAGGACTTACGTTCACACCCCGTAATTATATGAGCGACGACCAGCGGGAGGCTTCCCGCCGTCCCGACGTGCTCAGTTTTGAATCGGATGTGCTGACGGAAGATGTGACCGTAGCCGGGGAGATCCTGGCCAAACTGAAAGTGGCCCTGTCCACCACGGACGCGGATTTTATCGTGAAACTGATCGATGTATACCCGGATGATCATCCCAACTACGAGCATAACCCGAAAAACATCGTCATGGGCGGTTACCAGCAACTCGTGCGCAGCGAGGCGTTCCGCGGCCGCTTCCGCAACAGTTTCGAAAAACCGGAACCCTTTGTACCCGGTCAGCCCACCGACGTCAATGTTCCGCTGCAGGATGTGCTGCATACTTTCAAAAAAGGGCACCGTATCATGATCCAGGTACACAGTACCTGGTTCCCCTTTATCGACCGCAACCCGCAGCAATATGTAGAGAACATATATAAGGCCGAGGAAAAGGATTTTATCAAATCCACGATCAGGGTCTTTGGCAGTTCCGTGATCGGGGCGGGGGGTCAGCAGCAGCCGAAAAAAGGATTCTGACCCGGTTATTTGAAGAGGATGCTGTGCATGATCATTCGGGCCGTCGCGGTGTGCGCCGTGTTGTCGGCGGCGGCGGTGAATGTAACGGTATACAGCCGGGTTTTGTAAAAACAGAACCATTGCGTCATCCGCACTTTGATGCTTTCATCGATTTTGTTATAACCGGTATAGACGATCTCGCAGGCTTCCAGATCGTTCCACTGGAAGAATCGCTGGCTTTCATCCCGGTATTCCCGGAAGGAGGGTTTTAATTTTTCCGTTATCGCGGGGCAGAGGTCGCGGATCTTTACGGATGTGCCAAAACCGGGATTCTGGCTTACGCTGATATTGATGTTCTCATGAAATCGATCCTGCTCATTATCGGCCGGTGAAGTAAAGAATACCCGGTTGCCTTCCTTGATCTTGTTCGTCCATTCCGGCGGATACCTGGCCGTGAATTTACCGGCCGTATCCTGGAATGTTTTCCAGCCGGCAGGCACCTGGGCCGCAGCGGTGACGGATAATAACCAAATCAGGAGCAACCCGGTGATCCTATTCATTTTTTACATGGGTTAGTTTACAGGAACTGTTTGTTCAATAAGTGAGTGACTTTTGCAGCTGCAAGTTAGGCAAAATATATCCCGCGGGGCATGCGGTTCAGGCGGGTGTTCCATTCATTGGTCACTGCCTTTCTTTCACCTACCTTTGCGGGATTACTGAATAAATATTTTTTCGATGGCTGCCCGTACAGACCTTTTTACCAGTCCCGATTATTTTGCATTGGATGAATTACTGACAGAAGAGCACCGCCTCATCCGGGAATCGGTCCGGAATTATGTAAAAAAAGAGATATCTCCGATCATTGAAGAGTATGCACAGCGCGCCGAGTTTCCGCAGCAGATCATAAAGCAGCTGGGTGATATGGGTTGTTTCGGTCCGACCGTTCCTGTTGAATACGGCGGCGGCGGACTGGATTATATCGCCTACGGACTGATGATGCAGGAACTGGAAAGGGGCGACAGCGGCGTACGATCCACGGCTTCCGTGCAGGGCTCGCTGGTCATGTTTCCCATTTACCAGTACGGCAGCGAAGAGCAACGTAAAAAATTCCTTCCCAAACTGGGCTCAGGCGAGTGGCTGGGATGTTTTGGTCTTACCGAACCCAATCACGGAAGCGATCCATCGAGCATGCTGTCTAATTTCCGGGATGCCGGCGATCATGTGATCCTGAATGGAGCGAAAATGTGGATCAGCAATGCCCCTTTCGCACAGGTGGCGGTGGTGTGGGCCAAGAATGAAGCCGGGGAAGTGCACGGCCTGATCGTGGAAAGGGGAATGGAAGGATTTACCACACCCACCACGCATGGCAAGTGGAGTTTGCGGGCGTCGGCCACCGGTGAACTGGTATTCGATAATGTGAAAGTGCCAAAGGAAAATATATTGCCCAATGTAAAGGGAATGAGGGGACCGCTCAGTTGCCTGACCAAGGCCCGTTACGGGATCGCCTGGGGCGCTATCGGGGCCGCGATGGATTGTTATGATACCGCGCTTCGCTATTCAAAGGAAAGGATTCAGTTTGGTAAACCGATCGGCGCTTTCCAGTTGCAGCAGAAAAAACTGGCGGAAATGCTGACCGAGATCACCAAGGCGCAGTTGCTGAACTGGCGGATGGGCGTGCTGATGAATGAAGGCAGGGTCACGCCGCAGCAGGTGAGCATGGCCAAGCGCAATGCCTGTGAAGTGGCCACCCAAATCTGCCGCGATGCCCGGCAAATGCTGGGCGGAATGGGCATCACCGGCGAGTATCCCGTGATGCGCCACATGATGAACCTCGAAAGCGTGATCACGTACGAAGGAACACACGATATACATTTGCTGATTACGGGCATGGATATTACCGGCTTTAACGCGTTCAAATAAATACAGGTGTTCAAAGTTTTCAGCGATGAGTAGCGAATACTAAACAATCAGGGTCTGTCTGTGGACCATGGACCGTGGACTGTGGACCATGACAAACATTACGGGTATGAAGATTTTCCTCATCGGCTTCATGGGCTCCGGCAAAACATACTGGGGCCGCCTGCTCAGCCGGAAACTGGGTTTGCCTTTTTTTGATATGGATGAACAGGTGTCCACGCATGCCGGCAAATCGATACCGGAGATCTTCGCGGAAGACGGGGAAGAGCATTTCAGGATTTTGGAGAAAGAGGTGCTGTATATGATCACCGAGAGCCACGACAGTTTTGTGATGGCCTGCGGGGGAGGCGCGCCCTGTTTTTTCAACAATATCGAATACATGAACCAGGCGGGCACTACAGTCTGGATCAATACACCGCCGGATATTTTATTTGAAAGGCTGGTAAAGGAGAAGCCGAAGCGACCGCTGATCAGGGACCTTTCGGATGAACAACTGCGGGGTTTCATCCTCCGCAAATTCGCCGACCGCCGGATATATTATGAACAGGCGGCGGTCAAACTGGATGAGGAGCCCCTGCAACTGGATAACCTGGTAGAAAAAATTTTCCATGCATAATCGAATACTGGCCACCGGCTCCCTGTTGAGCGCGCTGGGCGTGATCGCCGGGGCTTTTGGCGCGCACGGGCTGCAAAAATTGACCTCTGATGAAAAAATACTGGAGGGCTTCCGCACCGCGGCGCAGTACCAGCTCGTTCACGCCATCGCCCTTATCATCGTGGGTGTTCTTTACGCGGGCGCATATTCAACGAGGTGGCTGAAATGGTCAGCAGGCTTTTTCATAGCCGGCATCCTCCTGTTTTCAGGTTCCCTGTACGGGCTTACTTTTTTGAAGATCCAGGAAAGCCGGTTCAGCTCCGTGATCGGACCGGTTACACCGGTTGGCGGGCTCTGCTTTATCATCGGGTGGTTGCTGCTGGCTTTTGCCGTGCTGCAAAAAAAGAAATCATAACGGGAGCCGCAGTACCGTCAGCGTGCCGCCGCTGTTCACGATCTCAAAATGCCCGCCGATGCTTTCCATTCTCCGGGCCATGTTTTTCAGGCCATTGCCAAACTGCCGGAGATTCGCGTGATCGATCCCCTTGCCGTTATCGGCGATGCGGATCACCAGGTTATCGTTGGTCTGGATATCGATCTGCACTTCGGTAGCGCCGGCATGCTTCAGCACATTGTTCAGCGTTTCCTTGACACACAGGAAAATATTTCTTCTCTTTTCACCGGTGATCTCCCTGTCGGGCACGGGATCGGGCGTGTTTACCCGGCAGGTTACGGGCGTGGTTTCAAAATATTCCAGCGACCAGGAGCGGATATAGGAAACGAGGTTATCCAATGTGTCGTTGCTGCTGTTCATGCTCCAGATGATGGCATTCATCTTGTTGAGCACATCATCGGCCGATCGGGAGATCTTTTCAATTTCGGCCGGCGTGTTCTCTTTCATTTTGTTGCGCGCGATCTCGCTCATCAGCCGGATGGCGGTCATCCCCGAACCCAGTTCGTCGTGCATGTCGGCGGAGATCCGTTCCCGCTCTTCCTGCTGGGCCTTGTATACGGCCAGTTCTTTTTCATATTCCTTCAGCATGTTCTGCGCTTTGAGCATTTCCCTTTCCCGGGCCTCGGCAATGATGCGACGACGGTTCTTGTAATTGAGACCCGCGAGAAAAAAGACCAGTTCAAAGAATATACCCGCTTCGTAATAAATGAGCGAACTGGCAGCCAGCCCCTTCAGCGGAAACAACTGCGGGGCGATGATCAGCCCGAAAGAGACCAGGGAGAAGAACAGGTAGAATAAATTACCCCAGAAAAGATACCGCAGCAACCTGTCATTCCACCGGCTGATACCGTAAATGAGAAAGACGAGAATCATGATCAGCAGCAGGAATTTGGTGCCGTTTTCCACCCCGTTCTCCAGCAAAAAATTATCGGTGCCGTAATGAAGGAAAGTATAGGAGGCCATCGAGATCAGCAGCAAACCGACACCGGTGTTATACAATCTGTGCAGGAAAGGATACTGATCCCGGGTATTCAGGAACCGCTTCATGAAGATCATATAAAGCAGGATGCCTGTGCACTGCAGGATAAAATCGAGGTATCCCTCCAGGAAATAATTGACGGGTTCCGTGTGGTAATTGTAATAGGCTTTGCTGAACAACAGGAGACCGATAAAAAACGCGTAACCCGAGTAATAAAGAAACTCGCGGTTCGCGCCCTGGAAAAAAACGGCGAGGGAATAAAGGATCATCATCAGCAGCAGTCCGCAGAACACGTAAGTGATCAGGTCGCTTTCCTTGCTGATGTCATGCATCCGTTCCGTAAAGGCGCTGAGATAAGCGGGACTGATCAGCCGGGGACGGATCTTATTGATATAAGTTCGCAGAAACTCCAGTTCGGCCACGATGACCAGGCTGTCATGCGGCGCCAGTTCCAGGTACCGGTAACCGGCCCCTTCCCGGTGGGGCGGGATACTGTCGGGCAACGCGGTCAGCCTGTTGTCCACAGCCCGGTAAAGCCGGATGCCGGTAAAATAAAATCCCGGGAAAAAGTAAATCCCGGCGCTGCTGTCGGAGTTGTTGCAGATCGAAAAACGTGTAAGCGCCTTGCGGGTAACAAATGCATCCGGTACGCTGCCGCGATGCTGCGTGCCGGGGATGAAACGAAGCCCCGCGTAAACGGTTCCCGCTTTTTCATTCTTGCCGATGTAGGCCGTACTGATTTCTTCGCGTATCTCTTTCACCAGCAGGATGCGGCTGATATCCGTATACTGCCGGCTGCTGTCCTGCCCGTGCGCGGGTCTGATCAGGAAGATCAACGGTATTAGCCACAACAGGGTACGAATACCCCTGAGCGAATGGTCAGTCAGTAACTGCATGTTCTCAAATGTACTCATTCGGTCCTGGTTTTACCAGCGCTGCGCATACCACTTTCCGGTAAACTTTTATAGGCAAACTGTTTATCTTTGTATCCATGGCTACCCGGCTGAAAAAGAAAAACAATCCTGCGAAAAAAACCTCCACCCGATCGAAAGCCTTTGCCGCGGAAAAGGAAGAAACGATTGACTGGAAACAGCTTGCCCGCGACGAACGTACCTGGAAGATCATCGGGACCGTCTTTATCCTCTTCGCCGTATTTCTTTTTATTTCCTTCATCTCTTACCTTTTCACCTGGGAGCAGGACCAGGATGTGGCCCGGAAAGGATTTTCCGTCCTGTTCGACAATTCACTGAAAGCCGAGAATCTCCTGGGCCGGCTGGGGGCGCTGGTATCGCATCTTTTCATCAGCAACGGATTTGGTGTCGCCGCTTTCCTGATCTGCACTTTCTTCTTCGTGGTGGGCGTCAACCTGCTGTTCCGCCGCAAAGTGTTCTCGATCGGTAGAAACCTGAAGTACGTCACCGTCGGACTGCTGGTGCTCTCCGTTTCCCTGTCTTTTTTATCCGGGAATAGCGGTTTTCCCTTTGGCGGAGCGGTGGGGGATATGATCTGCTCCAAACTGACCGGCGCCCTCGGTACATTCGGGACTGCGGCCGTATTGCTTTTATTGGCGGCAGGATATATCATCTGGCAGTTCAATCCTTCATTCAACTGGCCGGTAAAACAGGAAGAACCTACTGTTCAGGATACGGATGAAATGATCCCCGCCGGCACGGGCCCCACCGTGAATGACCTGTACAGCGGTGCCAACCCGGAACTCATCATAAATACGGCAGCCGGCGCGGATCCTGTCGTTATCAATTTCCCGGAGGAAAAACCGTTGCATGAATTTCAGCTAACGGAAAAAGAACTACCGCTCGAAGAACAGATAGAAAAAATAGAGGAAAATCAGCCGACCCCGGAAAAGGAGATCCTCAATGAAATTTTACATACCCGTGAAAACGGGGAAGAGCCTAAACCGGTGAGTGGATTCACAACGGAGAAAGTAAAACCGGTGTCGCGGGGTAAAGACGAAGCGCTCGAACTGGAGATCAAAAGCACACCCGAAAAAGTGGAAGAGGAAACGGTGCCCGAAAACCTGCCGCCCTATGAACCCACGCTGGATCTCAGTAACTACAAATACCCGACCCTCTCCCTGCTGGAAACGCATGGCAGCGAGAAAATCATCCAGGACGCCAATGAACTGGAGAATCATAAAAACCAGATCATCGCCACGCTGCGGAACTATGCCATCGAGATCCAGAAGATCAGCGCCACAGTGGGGCCCACCGTAACCCTCTACGAAATCGTACCGGCGCCCGGCGTGCGGATTTCCAAAATCAAAAACCTGGAAGACGATATCGCCCTGAGCCTTGCCGCGCTGGGTATACGCATTATCGCTCCCATACCCGGCAAGGGCACGATCGGGATCGAAGTGCCCAATGTGCGAAAAACGGTGGTGAGCATGCGTACCCTGTTGTCATCGGAAAAATTCCAGCACAATAATTACAGCCTGCCCATTGCGATAGGAAAAAAGATCGACAATGAAAATTTCATCGTCGATCTTACCAGTATGCCGCACCTGTTAATGGCCGGCGCCACCGGGCAGGGAAAATCGGTGGGACTGAACGCCATACTTGTTTCACTCCTGTATAAGAAACATCCTTCGCAGCTGAAACTGGTGCTGATCGATCCGAAAAAAGTGGAACTGAGCATTTACCGGCATATTGAGCGGCATTTCCTGGCCAAACTGCCGGGAGAAGAAGACGCCATCATCACCGATACCAAGAAAGTGGTGTATACGCTCAACGCGCTTTGTATTGAAATGGACAACCGCTACGATCTGCTCAAGGAAGCGGGGGCGCGGAACATCAAAGAATACAACGAGAAATTCATCAAACGCCGGCTCAGTCCGCAAAAAGGACATCAATACCTTCCATTCATCGTACTGGTGATCGACGAGTTTGCCGACCTCATCATGACGGCGGGCAAAGAGATCGAAATGCCGATCGCCCGTCTCGCTCAACTGGCCCGCGCGGTGGGGATACATCTTATCATCGCCACGCAGCGGCCCTCCGTCAATATCATCACCGGTACCATCAAGGCCAACTTTCCTTCCCGGGTCGCTTTTAAGGTTTCTTCCAAGATCGATTCGCGTACCATTCTCGATACCGGTGGGGCCGAGCAACTCATCGGTAAAGGTGATATGCTCATTTCCCATAACGGCGAACTGACCCGTTTGCAGTGCGCATTCGTAGATACGCCGGAAGTGGAAGAGGTAGTGGACTTCATCAGCAAACAGCAGGGATACCCCATCGCATTCATGCTTCCGGAATACGTGGATGAAAAAGATATGGAGGGAAAAGATTTTGATCTGGCCGACCGGGACTCTCTTTTCGAAGACGCGGCCCGTCTTATCGTGCAAAATCAGATCGGTTCCACATCCCTGCTTCAGCGGCGTATGAAACTGGGTTATAACCGCGCCGGCCGGCTGATGGACCAGCTCGAAGCGGCCGGAATTGTGGGTCCCAACCAGGGCAGCAAGGCCAGGGATGTGCTGATCAGGACCGAAATGGATCTTCAGCAGCACCTCAGCACCCTGGGCTGATGCATATTTTCCGTTAGCAGCATGTTAAGAAACCAGGCTCCGGGCAACCCGGTACGGTGATTGTCAATCCTGTAAAACAGAATTGGACTATCTTTGCCCCGCTTTTGCGAGGCCACACCCAAACCCGGAATAATGAAGAAATTTTATCTTATTGCCGTCCTGTTTACACTTTATTCAGTAGCCGGCGCCCAGGCCAAGAACGACCCGGCCGCCAAGGTCATACTGGATGCGGTTAGCGCCAAATTCAAGACATTCACCACCGTCAATGCCGGGTTCACCTATAAAGTGGAAAACGCGGCCGGTAAGGCGCTATCTTCCAAAACCGGCAATATCCAGATGAAAGGCACCAAATACCGGGTCAGTTTCAGCGGACAGGAGATCTTTTGCAACGGCGTCACGGTCTGGAATTACGACAAATCGGCCAACGAAGTGACCATCAGCAACCTCGATGCCTCATCGGGAATGATCACTCCCCAGAAATTATTCACCGATTTCTATAACCATGATTTTCTCTACCTGCTGAACGGTGAGAAAAAGCTGGGCGGGAAAACCTACCAGGAAATTGAAATGACCCCGGTTGATAAAAGCAAGCCCTTTCATAAAGTATATGTTCAGGTCGACAAAGCCGCCAAAACGATCTACAGCACCAAAGTGCTGGAAAATGCGGGCAACCGTTATTCCTACACCGTTACCAGCATGAAGACCAACGCCCCGATAGCGGATAATGTATTCGTATTTGACAAGAAGAAGTATCCGGGGGTGGAGGAGATTGATCTGAGATGATGTTCAGTCGACAGCTTGCCCGCCATAGCAAAAGAGGACTTAAAAATAGGCAGTAAAGTATTAGCGAAGGCGGGTCCACAGTCGACAGTCCACAGTAGACAGTCCACAGCTTGCCCGCCGTAGCAAAAGAGGACTTAAAAATCGGCAGTAAAGATTAGCGAAGGCGGGTCCACAGTCGACAGTCCACAGCTTGCCCGCCGTAGCAAAAGAGGACTTAAAAATCGGCAGTAAA
>CAYRHU010000033.1:29721-36082 GCA_964424155.1 uncultured Chitinophaga sp. | reverse complement strand
CTATGTGGTTCAAAAAATCAATCAAATCATCACTGATTTTTTCACGGCATTCAACTTTTTTTAGAGTTCTCATTGAAACTCACCATCCAGTTGATCCCGAATTTATCCGTGAACATCCCGAAATAATCACCCCAGAACATATTGGCCATGGGCATGGTCACTTTACCGCCATCAGATAAACTTTGAAATAAGCGGTCGGCTTCCGACTTACTATCCGCGTTGATCGAGAGCGAAATATTATTACCCGCTATAAAATGAGCCGCCCAGTCACCGCCGGTGTCGCTTCCCATCAGGATAGTATCTCCGCCGATCGGGAGGGATACATGCATGACTTTGTTTTTATCGGACTCCGGAACCGTGTAACCCTCCTGTGGCGGCATGTCGCCAAATCGACCCAGGTAGGTAAACTCCCCGCCGAATACGGATTTGTAAAAATTAAAGGCTTCTTCGCAGTTGCCGTTGAAATTCAGGTAAGCGTTTACGGTTGACATATGGTTGGTTTTTGATGAAACAATAAATGTATAAAAATTTTGGATCGGTCAACCCGAATTTGTGCCAACGGCCGGACTTTTAAACGGAACGGTCATTCATTCCGGTAACTTTTCTATTTTTATCCAAATACCCGTAATGAATAAAAAGTGGGCGCCTTATATCCTGATGGGTCTGATGCTGGTCGCCATCATCGTGATCCGGCAGTTGAGAAAGAATGAAGAACCTGCACCCAAGCCCCGTGTTACCAATAACAACCGGCCGGAAGACCCGGCTTCAAATCCTTCCGGCCGTAACCGGGGATTTGACCGGCGCACCACCTTTCTTGAATACAGCAATCACGCCAGTTGCCGGATGCAGTGCCGGAAGATTTCGAAGACCGAAGTGGAAGAGGTCATGCGTGACGGGAAGATCAACTATAATAAAAGCGATTTGAAAAATGCCCGCTGTCCCCGTTATGCAGTGGAAGGCATTACCCGGGACGACCAGCGGGTGCGGATCGTTTTCGCGCAATGCAATGAAAAGACCGTGGTGGTGACGGTGATCGACCTGGAAACCGATTTTGCCTGCGACTGCCCGGGCGATGACGATAAATATAAAAACCGGAAATGATGAAGGGCCTGTTCCGACCGCTGCAATGGATCTACAGCATTTACGCTTTCATTTTGTTCGTAGCCATCATGCTGCTGATCTTTCCCTTCGTCGTCATCGCCAGTTTTTTTGGAAGAATAAAGGGAGGCAATGCCATTTTTAGGCTTTGCATGGTATGGGCCGACCTGTGGTTTCCGATGATCGGGATCTGGCATAAAAAGATATATGAAGCCCCGCATGACAGGACAAAATCTTATATCTTTTTAACCAATCATATTTCCTACCTCGACGCGGCGATCATTCCCAAAGCATACCGGCAACCCGTTCGGCCATTGGGGAAAGCGGAGATGGGCCGGGTGCCGGTTTTCGGGTTTATTTACCGCAACGCGATCGTGACGGTCGACCGAAGCAGCGCCGCCAACCGGGCCAGCAGTGTCCGCATCCTGAAATCCCTGATCAATAAGGGTATTTCCGTGCTGGTTTTCCCGGAGGGAACATTCAATATGGGAAACACCCCGCTGAAAAGTTTTTATGACGGCGCCTTTCGCGTGGCCATCGAAACCCAGACACCCATAAAGCCGGTGCTATTCCTCGATGCCTACCGGAGAATGCACTACCGGAGCCTGTTTTCGCTTACCCCGGGTAAAAACCGCATACTTTATCTGCGCGAGATCCCGGTTGACGGGTATACCGTTGCGGATGCGGGCCGGCTGAAAGATGAGGTGTACACGATCATGGAAAAGAAACTTATCGAATATAACGCGGGGTGGAGAAAACATCCCTGAAATTTGAGGATCATGACATGAAATTCAGGCAAGGATAAGATAGATTTGCCTGTGATGGATGAAACGCAATTAAATAATCCGGCACGCGCCCCTTCAGGGGACAGGGACGGTACGGGGGGATATGCCGAAATCATCATACCCGCCGCCCTGCCCAAAAATTACACCTGGTCCGTGCCGGGGCATCTCCGCGAAGCGGTCAGACCCGGTTGCCGGGTGGAAGTGAACCTGGGAAGGAGCAAGAAATACGCGGGGGTGGTGAAGCAATTGCTGGTCGGGAAACCGGAATTCATTGAAACGAAGGATATCCTGGGCGTGCTGGACGCCGAACCGGTCGTTTTCGGTGAGCAGCTTCAACTTTGGGAATGGATCGCTTCCTATTACATGTGCAGCGAGGGAGAAGTGATGGCGGCGGCGCTCCCCGCCCATTTCAAATTGTCGAGCGAAACGATCCTGGTATATAACGAAGAATACGGGGATGATTTTTCCACCCTCGATCATGACGAATACATCGTGGGGGAAGCCCTGCTGATGAAGAAGGAACTGAATCTTTCTGAAGTACAGCAACTGCTGGACTCTTCACATGTATATCCCGTCATCAACCGGCTTATCAACAAAAAAGTTTGTTATGTATGGGAAGCACTGAAGCAGACCTATTCTCCCAAAAAGGAAACTTATGTGCTTCTTAACCCGGAATTTGATAACGAAGAGAAACTGTCCGAACTTTTAAATAACCCGAAAGCTTTCGGGTGGACAAGGGCGCCCAAACAAATGGAACTGTTGCTCGCCTACCTCCATTTGATGAAAACGGAAGGCGAAGTGACCAAATCCTCCCTGCTGAAAAAATCAGGGGCATCGGAAGCGCAACTGAAAGGCCTTGCTGAAAAAAAGATCCTGCGCCTGGAAAAAAGGGTGGTGGACAGGATCCGGTACCTGCCGCGGGATGTGAATATCGATTTTGTGCTGACTGAAGAGCAACAAAAAGCCTATGCCGCGGTAAAAAAAAATCTGGATGAAAAAGCCGTATGCCTGTTGCATGGCGTTACGTCCAGCGGGAAGACCAATATTTATATCCGGCTTATCGAAGAATATATCAGGCAGGGAAAACAGGTGCTTTATATGCTTCCAGAGATCGCCCTCACCTCGCAGGTGATCCGGCGGCTGCAGAAACATTTCGGGGGGTATATCGGCATCTATCATTCCAAATTTTCCCAGAATGAAAGAGTGGAGATATGGAATAAAGTGAAGAATGCCGAACTGAGTGTGATCCTGGGCGCCCGGTCTGCCGTTTTTCTGCCTTATCAAAACCTGGGACTGGTGATCTGCGATGAGGAGCATGACAGTTCATATAAACAGCAGGAGCCGGCGCCCCGGTATAACGGGAGGGATGCCGCCATCTACCTGGCCTCCCTATTCGGGGCTAAAACCCTGCTGGGCAGCGGCACACCCTCCATGGAAAGCTATTATAATGCCAGTACGGGGAAATACGGGCTGGTGGAACTGTTGCAGCGGTATGGTGAACTCCGGCTCCCCCCGATCGAAATGGTAGATACGCGGAAAGTCATACAGAAGGACAGAACAAAAGTGATCCTTTCGCCTCAGCTTGTAGAAGCCGTGCAGGAAGTGCTGGCCCGGGGTAAACAGGTGATCCTGTTCCAGAACCGCAGGGGTTATTCTCCTTACCAGGTCTGCAGTGTGTGCGGCTGGATTCCCCAGTGTAAATACTGTGATGTGTCGCTCACTTTTCACAAACTCAGCAATAAACTCATCTGTCATTACTGTGGCACCAGCTACCCGCCGGTGCACAGCTGCGCAGCCTGCGGGAGTGACAAATTCGTACAACGGAATTTTGGTACCGAGCGGATTGAGGAACAATTACAGGAAACCTTTCCCGACGCGAAAGTGGCCAGGATGGATGTCGACACGGTGAGGGGAAAGAACGCGCATGATGTTCTGATCCAGCAATTCGAGCAACAAAGGATCGATATACTGGTGGGCACGCAAATGGTGGTGAAAGGACTTGATTTCGATAATGTGGATCTCGTGGGCATCCTGGATGCCGACGGGCTTTTGCATTTTGCCGATTTCAGGGTCAACGAGCGGGCCTTCCAGTTGATGGAACAGGTCAGCGGCCGGGCGGGACGAAAAGAAGCGACCGGGAAAGTGCTGGTGCAAACCTCCCAACCACAGCACCCGGTGCTGCAGATCGTGCAGCAGCATGACTATAAAACCTTATTCGCGGAAGAACTGAAGAAGCGAAAGGAATTTTCGTATCCTCCCTTCACACGGATCATTCACCTGACCTTCAAACACAAGTACAGGGAAGTGGTGGAAAGGGCGGCGCATATTTACACAGAGGCGTTAAGACCCCAATATGGAAAATATATAGTGGGCCCGGCTGAACCCGTTATCGGCAGGATCCGAAACCAGTACCTGATCGAATTGCTGTTGAAGCTGCCCCGCGACGGAAAGGTTATCAGCCAGTGTAAAAAAGACCTGCTGGAGCAGATTGCCATACTTCACCAGAATAAGAGTTTCCGGAGTGTGACGGTGGTGGCGGATGTGGACGCGTTGTAGGCGGGCTTGCCCGCCGGAGCCAGAGCGTAGGCGGGAGTCAGGAGTCGGGAGTCGGCGTACTAATTTTTTTAATTTCCTACTGAATCCAAAATGCCGGATTCAGCATCCCTAAATACTACAAGCCCGGATCTCCGCGTAATGATAATAATAACGGCCTTCATCTACGTTTTTAGAAGCTGAGATCATTGCCCTTGCGACATCATATGCGCGGACGGGACGCATCCTGCGGGGGAGTAAGAAGGATATTACCGGCATCAGCCAGGTGGCCAGTTTTTCACCCAGCCGGAATTCTTTCCGGTTACCGAGCAGAACGGAGGGGCGCATGATATGAACGGAACGGATACCGGTGTTGGTAACCGCTTGTTCAATCTCGCCCTTTAGTTTGAGGTAAAAATTCCGGCTCCGGTCATTGGCGCCAACCGCGGAAACCAGCACAAAATGCTTACAGCCGGATTGCTTGCCCAGGCGGGCGGCATCCACGGCAATATCGTAATCCACTTTACGGTAAGCATCCCTGTCTCCTTTTACCTTTTTTTGGGTGGTTCCGATCGTGCAAAAGATCACATCCGAATTTTGTAAGGCCCGTCGTAAGCTGCCAGGATCGGAAAAATTGACCAGGCAGATCTCCAGTTTGGGATGTACTCTTTCCATGGGCCTTCTTACCAGGATCCTGACCTGGTCGAAATAGCCGTCTTCGAGCAATAATTCCAGAAGATGACTTCCAATTAATCCTGTAGCGCCAATCAATACAGCTCTCATGACAAATCCCGAAGTTTGCAATATGCAAATTCAGGAAAATATATCACTTAAAAATTATAATACATTCGGCATAGATGCCCGTGCCCGTTACTTTGCCCGATTTAAGGATGCTGATGAACTGGAAAAACTCCCGACTCCCGACTCCCGACTCCCGACTCTCATTCTTGGCGGGGGCAGCAATATCCTGCTAACAAAGGATTATGATGGAATCGTTCTCAAAAATGAAATAAAAGGTATCACCGAATTGCATGAAGACAGCGAATATGTATATGTAAGAGCCGGGGCGGGGGAGAACTGGCATCCGTTCGTGCTTTACTGCATCGAAAGGAACTGGGCCGGTATTGAAAACCTGTCGCTGATACCCGGTCATGTGGGCGCTTCGCCCATGCAGAATATCGGCGCATACGGGGTGGAACTGGAAGATGTATTCTGGGACCTGGAGGCATATCATTTGCAGGAAAAAAATCGGGTAACCTTTACAAAAAGTGATTGCGCATTTGGTTACCGTGACAGTGTATTCAAAGGAAAATGGAAGGACCAGTTCGTCATTATGAATGTCACATTTCAGCTCCGAAAAAAGCCAAGGTTCAATACAAGCTATGGGGCCATTGAGCAGGAACTGGAAAAAATGGGAGTGCAGGAACTTTCCCTAAAGGCCGTTTCCGATGCGGTGATCCGGATCCGTTCGTCCAAACTTCCTGATCCTGCCGAAATCGGGAACGCCGGAAGTTTCTTTAAGAATCCTTCCGTTCCCAAAGAAAAGTTTGAACAGCTAAAACAGCAATTTGATAATATAGCCGCTTATGGGAATGCGGATGGAACCATGAAACTCGCCGCCGGCTGGCTGATAGAACAATGCGGGTGGAAGGGTTTCCGCCGGGGCGACGCCGGATGTCATGCCAGGCAGGCACTTGTACTGGTGAATTATGGAAACGCTTCCGGTAAAGAAATTTATGATCTGAGCGAAGAGATCCGGCAGAGTGTCGCCGAAAAATTCGGCGTAACGCTGGAGAGAGAGGTCAACCTGGTTTGATCTTTTTTCTTCATTTGCTGTAAAAAAAATTGAACCCCTTCGGGGTTCTGTTCATACTATGATGTTTACACCGGGTTTCACCCGGTGCTATTAATATTCAACCCCTTCGGGGTTGATAACACAGTCGATT